>CAVHHN010000079.1:0-9306 GCA_963635855.1 Faecalibacterium sp. CAG:74
TAAATTCACGTCCGGAGTGAACCTAAATGAAATTCGTCAAACAATTCTCGGCAGGCCTTATCGTCCTCTGCATGGTAATGACCGCTGTTATGATCCCAAGCGGGGGGGGGGAAGTCGCATCTGCGGATTCTACCTCGGACAATGATACATCCCAGGTTACGTTAAGATACCATTATAATTACACTGGAATAGAGAATATTTATTATGAAAAGACAGTCAATGTCGGCGAACCGATAAGCATATCTCCGGAAAGTGCGAAAGATGATGGGTATGCGGATTGGTGGTATGCAATTCAACCCTTTGTTAACTATTGGAAATTGGACGGCTATTACAGTGGCCCATATGTAATCCACAATGCACAGTATATCGTTTTCCATGATTCGCGCACCATCACTGTAGAAGGTTATACTGGAATTACCGATCTTGACAAATGCAGTCAGGTCCTTTATACATACAGCGATGGTACTGGGTCTTCTCAACAGTTGACGATGTATTATGAGTCGAACCAGACCAGTGCCCCGGCACAGTATTGCGGTTTCACCACGACAAAGGAAGGATACCAGTTCGTCAATTGGTCCGTTAAGTATGCCGATAAAACCACGGGTACGCTTGCCCAGGGCGAGAATATCGATTTTACCAAATACTCGGGCACATACAAAACTTACACCCTGACGGCTAATTTCGCACAACCGAAACTGATAGTCATCCCCGACAATATCTGTGTCGAAAAAGGAGGTTCGTACACCCTCGGTTATACAGCAATCGGCCTCGATACTTCGAAATACACCATGGACCTGTCCTGGATGGACGAGGGATCCAGTGCCAAAGTCGGAGTTTACAAGATTGAAATCCGCGTCATTTCAATCCTTGATAAAGCAACAGGACAACTCATCACCAACCCCTATGATACCAGTCTTTGCAACGGAACTTTGACTGTCTACGAAGGCGATCATTCCACCCTTGTCACCTGACCCCATCACCCTAAAACCCCTTTCCGAAACCCCTTAAAATCCCGTTTTTCATCCGACCTCTCACTTACCCTTAAATTCTTCCAAATCCCTTACAGATTGCAGAAGCGGAAGAAGATCCAATCCCGGAAGTGATAACACGAAAAGGAGAGGAAGAACCGCAAGCGGCGAAATAACCATCGCCCAATTCAACGAAAAGAACCGCACCGTATCCGACGAAAGGCTCACCGAGATATTTTCCGAAGTCGGAAGAAAATACGGATTCGGGTCCGTAACGGCAAAATGGGACGATCAGAAGGACTTCAAGGTCCGTTGGCAGAGGAGTTACGACTGGGCCACCTTCCAGGTATCCGACTATCTGGACAGGGCACCCGACGAGGTCCTTTACGATCTGGCCGAACGCGTATTCTCCGGGATTTCCGGAAAGGAAGGAAATTTCGGAGAGAGTTTCATCAGATACGTCACCGATCCGTCCTTCAGTACCGACAACAGATCCGATTACATGAAGAGGCACCGCAACCTGTCCGATTCGATCGGGGATTACCACGACCTCAACGATAGCGTCAACCGTCTGAGGGACATGGGTTTAATTCCCCCGGACCTCCAATGCACCCTGGCATGGGATTCATCGAAGAGGAATATCAAACCCTGCGGATCCTACGTCCTTATGCGCACCGCCTGGGTCAGTAAGGAACTGGACCGGAAAGGGGTGCCTGAGAACGTACTCGATTTCTGCGTCTACTACGGATTGTGCGGGATTATGCTCGGTTACCGCGGCACGCCGAATCCGGCGGAATTCATCAGTCTGCTGGAGCGTTATCCCATGATGTCCGAAGCCGGGGACTGGCTTTCCAGAAACATGAATTGGCAGCCATGACAGGAAGAAGCATCAGGGACATCCCCGTCGGAAGCGACGGATACGTCCCGAAGAAGGAAATGGTCAAGCGATTCCACGAGGCGGGAAGCCTCCGTGATTCGGATCACGACGCATCGGTCATCCTACCCTCCAAAGTCACCCCGGAACAGATCGCCGAATGGTGGGAAGATCCATCAGTATGCGACATCGAAGGCATCGATACTTCGGATGCCGAATGTTACACCGTCCCCCTTTCCGTCCGCGGAAAGAAACGGAAGGCCCTGAAGAGGATCGCCGTCATCGCCGACAAAAAGGAGAACGCCCGGATCAAGAAGGTTTTGGCGGATTCCTTCACGGCGGACGAACTGGAACTAATGACCCAGGGCAATTCGTTGGTCGTATCGGTGGAACCCCGTCTCGGAGACTGTACCGGATACTATCTCCGCCGTCAGGAAGGGGTCTCCGTTCCCGAGATCGTATTGGAAGAGAACACCACGCCCGACGGCATCGTACACGAAGCGGTGCACCATCTGAGGGCGGTGGAAGGAAGGTCCGCGTTCCCCACTAAAAGGGGGATGCTGGACAAAGGCTATTCCAAACTATCCAAAACCAAAAGGGACGGGATCGTGGGAAGGGAAGAGAAGGAAACAGTCGTCGAGACAATAGCCAGGACCAAAGTCGACCGGGTGGAATCCGGATACTACGACCACGTACCCGGCCAATCCTCCAGGGCGGCCTATCTCCACGACCGGGAAGTCGTAAGCGGTTCCAAAGCACTGAAGGGAAGGGCCGCTGTCAAAGCGGCCGAAAGGAACTATGCTTCCACGTCGATCTCCAGGGCGATAATCTCCTCCAACCGCAGGGGGAAGACGAGATGAAACACCGTCACCCCCTGCCCCCGGAGACGGACATGTCCGACATCGACCGTGCCGTCAGCGACTTCAACCAATACTACGGCCCGGCAAGGATCTTCTACAACCGCAATTCGAAGGTGTTCTTCGTCCGGTGCTACCCGGACGGAGGGGACCGCTGGTTCGGTCCCATGACCGACGGCATGGATATTGTGGAACTATACCGCAAAACCTCGGATTTTCCCGACGTGACCGTCACCAGGGAAGAACTGAGGATCATGGAAGCCGGCGTCGGACCCTACACGGTGTGGTAAGATGACAAACACCAAAAAAGAAAGAATGGACGCAGCCAGCCTGCTTATCTCGGCCGCCTCTCTGGGGGTGGGGATCGCAGCCCTGTGTCTCAACGAAAAGAACGAAAAACAAAAAGGAGGCCAAAACAAAATGGCAAGCAAAGTGGATTGCTCCAAATACACGAACAAGAAGGATCTCAAGAAGGCGTATGCCAAAGAGATCAAACAGGCGGCCGTGTCCGACATCGGATACACCGGAACCGTCATCGTACTGAACGAAAGGGGAAACGAGGTCAAATACGGTCTCGTCCCCCTGGAAAACCGCGCACTCCTGTCGAAAAAACAGGCTACCGCCCCGTCCAAACCCAAAAACGGAAGGAAATGGGTGGCCATGGAGATGAACTCCAGGACCGGTTCCGACAGACAGGCTATAGTCTGTTCCTCCAAGGAACAGGCCAGGACCAAGGCCCAGGCGATGAAAAAGGCGCACAGGTGCGGTTCCAAGACCTGCAGGGACTGCGTCCAGGGGTACGCATACGTGGACACTTCCAAATCCATCAACGTCCCCAAGACCGTATCCGACCGCGACAAATTCCACAGGGTGTGAGATCATGAAGGTATTCACCAAATGGTCACGCCCCGTGGCATCCAAGAACCACAAAAGGGGATACAACCAGGTTGCCTACGTAAGGCACGGAAAGGACCGCGTGATCGCCGACGGGAACGGAGGGAACTTCAACCCCAAGGCGGTAAAGACCGTCTGGGTCACCACGAGGTCCGGAGAGAAATGGGAAATTCCCGTGGACGACCACGGAAAGGTGCCGAACGCCTACCTCTTCGCCAGATTCCTTTCCGGACAGGGTACCAGGTCCGAAACCGGACGCAGGGACCCCGGAAGGGACATAGGTATCGATGCGGAAGTTCTGCACGAGATCCCGAAGGACGGTTTCACCCCCCAGCAGCTCATCGAGACGGGCTGGTGGCAGTACCCCAACGAATCCGATATCGTGGATATCGACGACACCGGCGCACTGTCCTTCGCCAGGCAGCTGGAGCAGGCGGGCAAATCCGCCAGGAACGCAGGAAAAGAAATGGTGTTCCTCATGGACCAATCCGAGGCCGACAGGGCCAGATCCATCCTGTCCAGGGATTTCACCGGTGCGGAACTGAACAAAGCGGTCCGCAACGGGGGCATAATCATCATGGAAGGCAACCCCGGAAGGGGTTCGTCGGGATGTTACGTTCCGGTGCAGACCGGATCTTCGGTCAAGGCCCCGATCATCATCCTCCGCAGCGGCTGGGACGAGGAAACTTTGGTCCATGAGTTCACGCACCACATGCGCCATGTCGATCCCACCAGGGACGGCCTGACGAGAACCCCGTTCAGGCTCAACGAACAGGGGGAAAGGGACAGCTTCATGACCGATCAGAAGGACTTCAACTCCTGCAGGAATCTGGAGGAGGCCGCCACAGTGGGAGAATCGCTGGTACGCTTACAGCAGCCGTCGGACGGTCCCAACGGATATTTTGCCTTAACAAAATACCACGGGGACACCGCCAAGGAACGCTGGCAGCACGATACAAAACTTTTGGGTCCCGTGCCCAAAAAAGGACGTGCGGCCGAGAACAGGCTGAAGCAGAAGTTCGGCGAAACTTCGATCTCACATCTGAAGGCGTATACCCCCGGATCCAATGCCACCACCTACCTTAAGGCAAGGACCTCCGCAGGAACCATGCCCAAGGGACAGAAGGCGGTAAGGAAGAAGAAATCGGATGCTTCAGTGGCCCCCACGGGAAGCAGGCAGACCGCAACCGCAATGAAAAGGTCGGCAAAGAAAAGAAAGTGATCCGAGTGGAATCCGGCAAAACCCTTTACCAAACCCCTTCGAAAAATATTTTCTTCCGGACCGAAGGTCCGGAAGTTTGGGAGATATGATGTTTAAACCCGTTCGGTGATTCAAGCCGAATCGGTTGCGGTGAACGTTACATTCAAGAGTTTGACTGTGTTGAATTTTTCCACGTCTTCGGAGACTGCTGACGAGGAGCCATATGTTCCGAACGTACCGTCATCACCGTCGGTTAACTTGATTTCAAAACTTACTTTGTACCAGGCGTTTCCTGTCAGGGTGTATTTTCCGCCGGACATCTCGACAGGATTTTCATTTTCATCCGTGATTGTAATCTTCGGTGAAAATCCCAGTTTGCCAACGGAACCTTCGGGGTAGTTGATTGCCAGAGTTAAACTCAGGTTGTAAGAGATATCTGTCTCAGTCGCAGTCTTGCTGTTGGTCTTGAGTTGTATGAAGGTGTAGTAATTGTATGTTTTCTCGGTTACGTGAGCAACATATTTCCAGCTGCTAGAATCGCCGGAGGTTTTGTCGGTCTCAGTGTATACATCGAGGTTATAGTCTTCTTTCGGGTTCTTACAAAGTTCGCCGGTCGCTTTTCCCTCTTTTGCTTCATACATATCGATAACGAAATATTGGGCACTGATGTCCCCGTTTCCCGAAACGGTACTGTTGTATGCGTAAGCGGCACCGGTGATCGCAACGGCGCAGAACATGATCACCACGAGTGGTGCCATCAGTTTTTTCTTGGAGAGTCCGCCCTCCGAGTATTCTGTTGTCATATTGTCTTCCTCAGCGAGTTTTGCGTTTGCGCATCGCTCCGGGGGTCCGTTCGCAGTATATATATATATAGAAGATGAAGACAGAATTCTGACAATATTACAATCCAATACACACAACCCAGATAATATCCGACGGATCGGAGATCCGGATCCGTCCGGTCCGTAGAAAAGGACCGGCTTATCTCCGCCCCGATTGACGTTTTTTCTTCGGGGAAGCTTTGGTACCGCCCCGGGAATCAAAATCTTCCAGGGCTTTACTTAAATACCTCCGGATCTGGGGAACATCGTCCGCGACGAAGGACCACAGAACTTCGATGTCGAAATCGTCAGTACCGTAAGCGTGTGCTATCCATTGACCCAATTTCTCGAGTACGCCCCACGGAAGACCGTCGTAATTCTTTTTGAATCCGTCGGAAAGACGGAGGATCCCCGCTCCGGCGATCAGACATTCGAACGCACAAACATCGACGACGCATGAACTCCGATTGAAATCCTTCCGATCCATTCCTTCGGTATAGGAAAGGATCCGCTCGCAGGATTGGATTATCACGAGAAGGTTATTCCGATCGTAGGGTCTGTCCGATTTACCCATATATCATCACCCGGTATTTGCGGACCACGCAGGTCCCTTGATCGAACATGAGCCGGCACCTATATAATCATCATTGCTTCGGAACGATCTTCTTATAGATCGCTTCGAAAACATCGGCGATCCGTTCCCCTTTGGAAGTAAGGGCATAACGGATCTCCCGGCGGCCTTCCGTCGTCTTCTCGATGGACACCAGCCCTTCTTCCTGCATTTTCGCCAACACCCTGACATAACTGTTGTAGTAGGGCATGACATCCGCAATGTCTTTTTGGACGGTATATTCGTTCTTCCTAAGCAATCTGAGAATGGGATCGGCATACATCAAGGCGGACCCCCGGAAGATGCACGGAGCGGTATCGGCGGTCGATACGGCGTTCTCGACGTTCACCTGATGGGATTTTGAATTCAAAAAACCCTTTCCCGGGGCAACGGCCCCGGGTTTGTAATATGTTTTAACCTCACAATGGATCGGATCTCAGTCGGTGACCGAGGCATGGTCTCCGCTGTAAATGGTCAGGAACGATTTCGAGATAACGGAGATATCGTAGTTGTCTGTCACGACAATGTCGCCGTTCATCACTTTGCATTCCACAGACATGGGGTAAACGCCGACTGCTGTAGGCAGGTCCGGGTCGGTGCCGTAGGTCACCGTCAATACAACCTCATCCCCGCTGGAAAGCGTGCCTATGACCGTGTAGGTGGTGTCATATGTACCGGGCAGTTCATCGGCCGAAAGAAGCAGATTATTAACGATAACGGTCAACTGGTTTTCCTCGGCCCATATCGCATAAAGTGTGAGGTCGTTCACCATCATGACAGAGGTGTCGATGGGAAAATTCACGGAGTCGATGTAACCACTCGTTCCATCCGGGGTTGCGTAACTCCACCCGATCAGTATGAATCCGGTGCGTGTATATGTATTGAGGGTGGTTGTTTCTCCCTTGCTGAATGTATCTGTATCTGTTCCAGCACCCTCACCCTCTGTGTTATAATAATTGACAGTCACTTCACGGGTATTCCACTGGGCGTATTGAGAGATCTCACTACTTTCCGAAAACTTAATCACCTGCCCAGGATAGTACTTGTCGCCGGAACCATCGGAACTTGTGTTCCAGTAGGTGAAGTAATCGCCATAGAATATATTGGGGCTGACAGTTATGTCACCTGTCGCAACGAAAATACACACTTCTCTATCCCTTTCATTAGAAACATTAGAGCGATATTCGACCTTCGGATAAGATCCTCCGTTCAGCATCGCAGTCAATGTAAAATCCCCCCATGCGGATACGGAGGAAGATGGTGAATATGCCCTGCCATCAGGCGCGATCCAATATGTCAGGCCCGTAAAAGCCAATTTAGCGGCTTCCGACATGCTCCCTTGAGAAGAATCCTTCGCCTCTGTCTTAAAAGTCTCGTCCGTGGGTGCGCTTGATGTGCTAGAGGTCTGCACTTTATACGTGTACGTTGTAACTGAAGACGTACTCGGGTCCACATAATCCCATTGGTATGTAAGCGTGATCTTAAACTCGCTATAATCGCCCGGATCGTTGTAACATAGTTCAGCATTACCGGTGAGTGTCACCGATTGTCCCATTTTATAGCCATACGAATACTTATTAAGAGTTTCTGTGATACAGTCCCAGTATCCATTACTTGATGGTAATTTGTTCTTGAAGTCGCCGGGATATGTTATATTGTCATACAAGAGAATGTTATACATACACGGAACGGTCTGGGTCACTTTTTCAGATTTATACTCCGTATCATCTTTGTAACAGACGTGATAGGTGATGGTACAGTAACTGTAGAGGGCATAATAATAGTAAGAGAGATCGTTCGGATTCGTGCCCCAAGGCTTCAACGTACCATAATTGTATCCAGCATGATACCAATCAACAGGTCCGCTGTTATGGGTCCATGCGGCAATATCCACGTCGATCGAGGTTTCATCGGACTTGGCGTAGGTGTAGGTGCCTTTGGGCATTGTAATGTCGGTGACGGTGGTGCCGCCCTCATCTGTTGTTAACGAAGCCCACTGTGTGAATTCCCCTCCGGGGTTATTGAAGAGTAAAACATTAGAAGAACCGCTTTGCAGTATGGTGCTTGCAATCACGCTCTCGGTGATCGTTGTATTTGTGTTGTAAATGACCCTAATTCCAGAACATCCCGAATATTCAACTTCTGAATAAGTACATGGGCTGAAAATAGAGTCGATCATATTGACATTCTTTCCGATCTCGAGATATTTCAATCCGGTGCATCCCGCGAATATATAAACTGCCTCACCCGTACTTGTACGCAGATACGAGTTGAATATGAGTGGGTCATCTTCTGATGAACCGAGACTGGTGCATCCAGCAAAAGCATAACTGGCCCTGTGCAACACGTTTGGAAGCGTTAATGCTTTCAAGTTGGTACAACCGATAAACGCAGATCCGATATCCACATAGCCTGCATTCTTGGGATCAGTAACATTCGGATCGTCATTATCAACAATGAATTTCACCGAGGTTAGATTGGCGCAATTTGGAAATGACTGGTTAAGCTTATATGTCCCTGAATTAAAAGAGACGATAAACGTGAGTTCGCTTATTTTCGAACGATCAATTAGATTGACATCAAAATTGACGTCGGACACGGGATAATTAGTTCCATCGATTGTTATGCATGCGGGGAAGGTAATTGGTATAGCCTCATTCCCCCCATAACTTATGCCGATGATGGTAGCGGTTGTAGCTGTACTCGTTTTTTTGTATATTAGTTTATAATCGCCTTCAGTATCGATAAATCTGTCAGTTTTACTTTGATATGATTCAACCGAGTTTCCGACCACGTTGTATGTGTTTGTACCATCCGTTACCTGGGAGGGGAATGTTGCGAATGAAGAACTTTTCGGATCGCGTGCCATGTCCGTGATCTTCACGGTCCCGTTAGTACCGGTTCCCGGTTCCGAAACCACGGTGTAGATCAGTTTTGCTTCTCCGGAAGCATCGATGAATTGATTGTCATCGTACTGTTCGACTTCCCTCGCAGTGTCGTTGTCCCCCCCCCCGGTCGCCTTTGAATAGTCATACGCAAGGACGACGGAGGTCACCAGAAGCAGAACCGCAACCGTCAGAA
>CAVHHN010000080.1:0-9297 GCA_963635855.1 Faecalibacterium sp. CAG:74
TCTAGGGGTTATGACGTCGCCTTCACACGGCGGAGGTCGCCGGTTCAAATCCGGCTGGGTCCACCACTCTTGAAACTGCGTTTTACAGAGTTTTTTCAGATTTTACGACAGATATTCATTGTTCTGTCTCAAATATTACATAAAGTCGGGTTCTGCCATCGGTCCGATCTCATCTTTGTCATCAACAATTTGAGACCTAATTATCCATATCTTACAGCAGGATCCGATTTCATTTTACCAAGCGGGTAGCAGGATTATATAGGAGCAGAGTAATTTCACGACACTTGGATTATTAATCCAATAGGTGTAATTATGAATAATAAAGCAGTAATCGCCATTGCAGTCGTAGTTATTCTGATTGTCGCCGGTATCGGAGCCGTGTTCGTTATGAATCACGACAATGGTAAGGACAACGGAAATACCAACGCCCTCGGTTGCAAACTGAGAGTGCTCGGAAATGCCAACCAGGACAACTACCTTGACAGTAAAGATATCGATGCTATCAACGACATCATCAACGGTAAGACCATCTGGAACAGGGACACCAACCCCCTCGCAGACGCCAACAACGATGGTATCATCGATTCCAACGATGTAGCCCTTGTCAAAAAGTTCATTGACGGCGAGTCCACCACCATGTACTACCTCGACTGGAACAACTCCGTCAGCAGCGTCCCCTACCCGCTCACTTCCTACCTCGGAAACACCTATGGGATCCTTACTGGATTCAGCACCGGTCTCGATATCGCTTACATCCTCGGCATCGAGAGCAAATTCACCTATATGTGCGAGGGAGACATGAAGGCCTCCCAGCTCGACACCAAGCTCTATCCCACCGCAGCGAGCATGAAAGGTGTCTCAATGAAGACCCCCGACATCGCAGCCCTCTATGCGGACAATGTCCGTGTCATCATGGGAGATGAGAGGTTCGTCAAGCTCTACCAGGATACCGCTGAAAATGCCGGAATGACCATCATCAAACTCCCTGAGAATCGTACCCTCAACGGTGTGGACTCTATGGATACTTTGATCACAATGGGCGCTATGTGCAACCTCCAAGGCAAGACCGCCTCCTACATCGATTTCATGGAGAAGACAACTGAGAAGATTCAGAAAGCGATCGAAAAGGCATCTGTCAAGACCAAGAGTTATATCATCCCGTACACCGCACCCGGATACCTGCCCGAGATCTACGTCGATGCCCACGGAAGTGCATCCCAGGTACTCGCAGATGTCTCGCTCATCGAGAAACTGCCCGTCTCCTCGAAGATCTCCACCACTGCGGCCGACGGATTCGATGTCGTCACCGCAGCGGAGCTCGTTGCTCTCAACCCCGAGATCTTCGTGTGCAGCATGTTCGGATATGCATCCAACAAGGACGTCACCTATGACCAATACGTTGATGCGTTCAAGACCTTTGTCAAGACCGGATTCGACAAATCCAATGCCCAGATATTCGCACTCCCCTTCGAGAACTGTTCCCTTGCAGGACTTGCGACCGTTCTGGTCCTTGCTTCGATGATCTGGCCCGACAACTTCGATTCCGGAGATGCCTGGAACACCATGCAGGAGTACTTCAACAAGTTCACCAGGTTCAGCGGCGACATCAAAAATTCCAAGTTCGCGCCCCTGAGCTATTCGGCACTTTGAGTCTAAAACAATTTCCGGTGTCTCCGGACACCGACCTCTTTTGTAAGGTCATATCATGAGATACAGCAACATCGATGAAGATGTACTTCTCTCCGATGATGTCCGTGATTCGGTCAACACCTGGTCGAACGATGTCACCAACGAAGAAAGATTCACGGCCACTGTCACCAAATATGCGCACAACAACAAGGTCCGCATCGCCACGATCCTCCTGATCATAGTGGCGGCGTTCATCATGGCGTTCTTCTCGATAAGCTGTAGCCCCATGAGTGCCAGCATATTCGATGTGCCAGGCATTATCTGGAGCAAGATAATCGGAAATGTAGACGGATCGAACACCACGTTCTGGACCCTCTACGCCACACCCCCGGTCCTCGGTGCCCTTATCGGCGGAGCAGGGCTTGCGATCTGCGGAGCCATCATGCAGAGCACCCTGCGCAACCCGATGGCAGACCCCTACACCACGGGTATTTCCTCAGGAGCATCTTTCGGAGCCGCCATCGCGATGTCATCCGGTTCGCTCCTGGTCACCAATCCAAACATCACAGTAATCATGGCGTTCCTCTTCTCCCTGATCCCTGTAATAGTTATTCTGGGTATGTCGAAATTCACCAATGCATCACCCGTCACGATCGTGATGACCGGTATCGGAATAATGTACATCTTTAACGCTCTGACCAGTCTCATAAAGATCAAGGAAGGAAGCTTGGTCACCATCGCTCTCGACAACTGGCTCATGGGTGATGTGCAACTTGTCGAGTGGTCTGAACTGCTCCCTATGTTTGCTATAGTGGTAGCAGGCATCATCCTCTCCATGTTCCTTGCTTCGAAGATAAATGTATTGGCCACGGGAGATGAGAGCGCCAAGGCCCTAGGCATAGATGCCGACCGCCTCCGCATATTGTGCATGGTCTTGACCGCCGTTGTCAGTGCGGGAGTTATCAGTTTCACCGGACTCATCGGATTTGTCGGTCTTGTTTGTCCGCATATCGTAAGAATGTTCGTGGGTTCTGACAACCGCTACCTGATACCTGCTTCCGCCGCAGTAGGGTCGCTGTTAATGGTTGCCGCGCACCTTGTAGGAAGGACCGTTCTATCTCCCACACTCATACCAGTCGGGATCATAATGTCCTGCATCGGTGGACCACTGTTTATATGGCTCGTCCTGCGCAGGAACAAGAACGCGTGGTGAGATCATGACAAGGATAGAACTAAAAGATGTGGACTTCGGATATGACCCAGAACACATAGTTTTGCATGATATCAACCTCGTCATTGACGAACCGGGCCTGATCTGCATAGTCGGACCGAACGGTGTCGGTAAGTCAACAATGGTCAAATGTATCACCAAGATCGCCAACCCCCTTAAGGGTGAGGTCCTGATAGACGGTAAGAACACACAGGAAATGAACCACAAAGAGGTCTCAAAGATTATCGGGTATGTTCCAGCTTCCTCTCAAGATATGTTCTCTCTTTCTGTCACCGACACGATAATGATCGGTAGGCACAACCACCGCAGGTGGGGTTCGAGAGAGAAAGACCTCGAAATCGTATACAAAGCGATGAAAATGCTCCACATAAGGAATCTCGCCGACAAGAAATTCAACGAGTTATCCTCAGGACAGCATCAGAAGGTCCTGATCGCCAGAGGATTGGTACAAGAGACCCCGATCCTCATCCTTGATGAACCGACCGCGAATCTCGACGTAAAATACCAGGTCTATGTGATGGAGCTTCTAAGGGGAATTGCTGAGAAGATGAATATGACCATTCTCACGATCTGCCACGACCTCAACGTGACCGCAAAGTATGCTCACAAAGTGATAATGCTGGAAAGACCCGGCAGGATCCATGCATTCGGAACACCTGAGGAAGTGATCACCGAGACCGATATCGAGCATGTATATGGCATCAAATGCCGTGTGGAGAAGGAACAGGACTTTGGAAGCCCATTGGTGGTTCTCGGTGCCCCTGTGATGTCAGAGGAAGATGATGAATGACGCTGGCACATCAAGGCCGTACATGATTACAGGGCAATAAGGCAGAGAAATCATGGCCCATGTTAGCTCATTTGACATTCGAATATTCCACAGCTCACCCTATCGAGGGTCCTGTCAAAGCAATGTGCTAGGGTGCCGATACGTCGTAATGTGCTTTACTCCGTCCCTTGTCTCATCATCAGATTGACACACTCTGGGGCCAGAACTTCGCGAGATTCTCCATTCTCCTTATCATGATAAATGAATCTCGCATCCGCGAACTCATTATCCTTTTGAATGCGCTTCAGCTGTTCCTTGACACGGGATCTCATTTCCATTGCAAACTCTAGGATCTCCCTCACACCTTCCTTCTCCACCTTCCCATCTGGGTAAATGAGCTTCATCATCGCCGAAAAGATCTTCCGGATAGCGTTGACATCCCTCTGTTTGAGACTGGAATCCAGAGAGAAGTAATTATCGATGACCTCAGAAAACTGGTATTTGCGGAGTTCACGGGCTATTTCGGAGAAATAATCTGTGATGAGCCCGTAGTCATCCGTGAACGTCGCAGGAGAGAATGGCTCGATCTCCCACCCAGGGAGGTAGCAATGGAATCTGTCCAAAAACGCAGTGTCATTGTTCATCCCATCTGGGAAGGACTTGAACAGACTGGACTGCAAGAGCAACGTATTGATATCGAGATTCATGTTCCCGATGAACACCATGGACGCTTTACCCTCCATGAATTCTCCACCTCTAGAGAACGATCCAGAGGCCATATAGTCCTTCATGATAGTGATAGCATCCTTGTCCTTGAACTTTATCTCGGCCACCTCGTCGAAAGCCACCACATCCCAATTGCATACAAGTCCAGGCGTGTGGGTGGACAGATTGAAGAAAAGGCTAGCGACCGATGCCTGTCCTCCGGAGACGAGGATACTGCTTGGAGAGACCTCCTTGAAAAGATGAGATTTGCCGGTGCCACGGGGCCCCAGTTCGCACATATTCATATTGTTCTCAACCAGGGCCATCATACGAGCCAAGAGAAGCATGCGGGTGCGGTAATTCATACTCGAGGGTTCAATGCCTGTGGAACGGAGCATTAATGCGATCCACTGATCCTTAGTGAAGTACTTCCTCATAGATATGAAATCCCCCACATCGACGAACGGCATCTGTATCGGATTCAGCCGGGTGATTTTGAACGGATTGAGGACCTTCTCGTCGCCGATATAAGAATAGTCGAACGTGATGATACACCAGATCCCCCCGGAAAGAAGACGTTGGTTGTTCACCACCATGTCCCGCTCGATTGGTACGTTCTTCAGACCGAGGCTGACGAAAGACGCCATGTAGATGTCCCTCTTGTAATCTAGGGCGACCGAGACCTTGTCAATGATCGAATATCCCTCTCCCGCTTCGCGTATACGGGATTTAATCAACTCCGATTCATCGGGCCTGATGTATAGACGGGATAACTTCTCCTTGACGGTATTCAGGCCCTCATTGATCTCCGCCTCGGAATTCGAAGAACAGAATATCCCCAGTAGATATTCGAGAACGAATATGGGGACATTCGCACCAGATTTAATCCGTTTCGTGAGATCCTTCCTGACTATGTATCCTTCGAATGCATCGACCAGGTCGATGGAATCTATGTGGCACGACCCAGAATCGCCATCAAAACACATCCCACCGATTACTGGTATCGGATCTGACTCCTTTTCGGAATCCCCAGTATTGGGGGAAGTGATGATTGGAACATTCAGTGAATCAACGGTGCCGTCAATCTCCCTGTACAGCTTGTCGATCTCTTTCGATACGGACGTGTTGAACCTCTCGCACAGTCTTACCATGGTATCAAGGCATCTCATCGTATCCCTATCGGAGAGATCATCCTGACCGGAATGAGCAATCTGATTCCTGAATGTCGTCAATTCATTGGCCCAGGTGATGCAGTCATACGAGAAACCTTGGGCCCCATACGTGATCTTGCTTTTGAATACGGTGCCCCAGTGGATCTTCAACAGTATCAGGACGCGTGCGATATCGAGCTTCTTAATCAATTCATCATCAGGACCTGAGGGCGGGAGATCCCTCCTTTGAACATCACTAAGTCTGTCAATGACGGCATCCTTCCACCAATTATCGCCGTAGTATTCTCTAAGTGCATCAGTGACAGGCTCCGCGATGACGGGGAGCAACAGCCTAAACCCCCTGTTGATCTGATCAATGTTGGACATCATTCCACCTCACAAAAATCCGATAATCTTGACTTTGAAATCTTCGTAACGCTGTTCATCTTTCTCTCCTTTCTCATATATCACCAGGGTGACATCCTCCGTCTGCAATTGCACATCCATCTTCAAGCTTATGCCCAAATCGGCAGGGTCATCCCTGTCTGCAATGACAATGTAACGCTTTGTGAGAGGCTGACAGTCCTTATCTTCCAGCCACACCTCATACTCGCACCTGTGGAACTCGTCGTTCACCGGATGGTCCTGGTAGAAATCGAATTTGGGATTGACCTGCTTGATGTCGCGTTTATTGCTGGGCCGAAGGCCAACGTGTTTCTCTTCGACAGCGGCTTTGATAGTGTTTACCTCCAGAACGGGTATGACAACCTCCTGCGGAGATATCCCTTCGTGCGCGAAGCACTTCACCTTCCCCTGGCGCCTGAATATCGAAGCGGAATCAGGAACGGAGACGAACAGGCCCTTGTTGCATTCACCAAGGTATTCGAGGGAGAACTCGACGCAACGGTCAAGACCGAACGCCCTGTCGTTGATGGCGAAACGCCTCCCGGAATTGAAACCCTCCATGGTGGAGATCTTAGCATATTCCTTCATCTCGCTACGATGGTAGAGGAATCCATGGTCCGACGTGACTATGAACCTCGTATAGTTCCATGCCGTGACCGTTTTGATGGTCTTTCCTATCTCATCTATGGCTTTCTGACATGCTTCAAACACATTCTGCTCGGCGGATTCACCTATCTCATCGATGCTGTTGTGATAGATGTAAATCAGTTTCTTGCCCTTACACATCTCACGATATTCCTTTCCTCTTCCACCGATGATAATCTGGTCAGATTTCAGAACGATAGAATCGGGATAGTGTGACTGGAGTATGGTCTCTCTTGCACCCGATGATTCGGTGAATTCTCCATCGAGAAAGACAGCGAATTTGCCATCGTCGTTGAGTTTGATCTCCAAGCCGTTGTTAGGAAGGAGGGCCGCCATACCGAATTTCGTCATGGATGGAACGGTCGAGATCATATGATTCAGTTCGCATACCCTGAATTTCGGATCACTTTTAAACCTCTCACAAAGTTCTGCTGCACACTCATACCTAAACGCATCTGAGATAATAACAACGGTTTTTCTGTCCAATCCTTTGTCGCAACTGCCGATATATTTATTACAGAAGTTCTGCTGGCTCGGAGGAGGGAAATCTTCATATTTTGTGACAACAGAGCACAACTCCGACACAATAGGATCGAGGAATACATTGCAATAAGTGTTCTCCACGTATTGCTTGAGTCCGTCAATGGCATCGTCAGCTATCCCGAATTCCGGATTGATGGAATCCGATGAGACGATGAAATGACGATAGTATGTGTCTATGTGGAAGAGATCCGATACGTATGCATCGATGATAGCCTTCGCATTAACAGCTTTGGGCCGTTTCTTGTATTCCACACAGGAATCGATAAGTCTGGATGCCGAAGTTATGGAATCATAGGTCGCTCTGAGTCTGCGACCCGAATGCGTCTTCAGCCTCTCATCAATACAAGCATATCCCGCAGCGTCGAGCGGAGAATTCGTACTCAGAATACGTCCGATGAGCCTCTCTGCTATGACGGCATCAACACATGAGAATACGTCACATTTCATCAGACTCTCAAGATCGTCAAATGCTTCGAGGATCTTCTTGATTCCGTACTTCTCCGATAGGGAGTCACATAACGACTCCGAGTTAAGAACGTTATTCTGAT
Organism: Faecalibacterium sp. CAG:74; assembly: GCA_963635855.1. Classification (GTDB taxonomy): domain Archaea; phylum Thermoplasmatota; class Thermoplasmata; order Methanomassiliicoccales; family Methanomethylophilaceae; genus Methanomethylophilus. The sequence goes on from CAVHHN010000080.1 coordinate 7,627, forward strand.
TGTTCAAGATATTATCCACAACGACGCAGGCCCGATTCTTGTCTGGAAGAATGAATTTGCACAGTTTAGGTGATTCAGAAACTTCAGTCAAACCAAAAGCAGCAGTTATGAATAAGTTCCTGACAAGTTTATCCAGACTGATATCTGAGAAACCGTACCGTTTTTCGCAGAACTTCCAAAAATCATCCACTAATTCATATCTGTCCAATTTCTCCATCTGTTCATCGGGATTCCGATCATCCGATAGTCCAGAACAATTACTGATAATCTTAGTCACTATCCCATCAAGAGAATCGTCTTGGGATCCGACCGTGACGGCCATCATCGCCATTTTCACAGATTCAACATTAGATGGGTGGAATTTCTGGAATTTAGTACGATTGCCTGGATCCTTGAAAAATTTCAAATGCCTCTGAACAAGGCCCCTGTACTCTTCGGACAGCCCTACCTCCTGACAGATGCAAGATGCGCTATCGGCAGAAAATATGGGCTTTGAATAATGCATTGTGTCCGCTAGGATGTTGCATTGATCGCTCTGAACACTTCCAGCTCTGTAAATAATATATTTCGATTCCTGATTTTCACATTCGATCATTTCCTTAATCTTGAACGAATTAAATCCATCCCACTTGATCAGAGTGACGTCTTGAAGTTCCAAGCTGTCGACTGTGTCTAAGAACTCCCCCTCAGGGTCAATCCAGAATACCACGTTGTCTGTGGTTCCTGTATCCGGCCGAATCCTTACAAAGCGTTCGGCAATCATCTTGACAACCTTATCATCGGACATTGTATCACTTTAGTGGATGAAGAAGATCAATCCTCTTTTTGCTACCAGGGTTCTCGATGTTTTGAAATTTAGCGTAGTTGACCTTGACCCCATCGTCGAGGTCTATCGATACCTTCTCGGCAGCATATTTCTCCATAGCAATATCGTACACCTGAATCTCTTCAATCTTCTTTTGAAGCTCAATCCTCTCGGTTCCTTCGGCCGATTCCAGCCGTGCTCTGTATCTTGACAGTATGGGTAGAAGATAGTCCTGACGCATCTTCGAAATGAGGTCAGGGGCATAGCGATGCATGTAGATCAATGCCTTAAATCCGTTCTCCGGACCGGAATCAAATAGCCAATAGATGGGGCACTTCTGATACATCATCACATGATCATTATAAAAGTCGTTAAGGAAATACTTCCTTATGCCGTCCCTGGCAGTCCCATAATATTTGATACCAAGGTTGTCCGCGATATATTTAAGATTCTCTTCCAGATATTTTTCTCCGAAAGCGACTCTAATAAACTCGACGAACCGAATTACGATGTCATCGCCGAAGTACTCGCTCTCGCAGATGGGTATGATATTATCCTTATCGGCCTCGAATGACTGCCCGACATCTTCCCATCCACCTCCTGCATTGAGAAGACCTTCCTTATCAATCGAGTATCTTCCGAACATGCATCCGACAGCATATGAAATCAGGCCAATAACAGCTTCTTTACTAGAGGGGGTTCTAATCGAAATGAACTTGTCGTGGACGGACGGATCCACCTCACCTTCCAGCCCATATATGGAAATAAATAACTCGTTCAACTCTTCCTCGTTTCTTTTCATCGTTTGGAATATTTCGCGGTTATGTCTGTCGTAGTTCTCATATGCCGTCCGCACCGTACCATCC
>CAVHHN010000081.1:0-9168 GCA_963635855.1 Faecalibacterium sp. CAG:74
CATTCGTCACGTTACGCTCTATTAGAGCCGATGAATGATGACGGTGTTTTGAACACCGGAAGGAGGTAACTGAACATGGCAGTATTTGTAAAATTTGAGACCCCTAAGGAACTTTCTGACAAAGCATACTCTGTTGCTGAGATCGCCCGCGATTCGGGAAAGGTCAAGAAAGGAACCAATGAGGTCACCAAGATCATCGAGCGCGGCGAGGCAGCCCTCGTCATCATGGCAACCGACGTCGAGCCCCCGGAGATCCTCGCACACATTCCCGCTCTCTGTGATGAGAAGAACGTTCCCTACGTCTACGTTCCTTCCAAAGAAGAGCTCGGAAAGTCGATCGGACTCGAGAAGCCCACCGCATCCATCGCCATTGTTGATGTCGGAAACGGAAAGGCTCAGGTCGACGAGATCGCCGCAGCAGTCAAAGACCTTAAGAACTGATTCTGAGGGATCCAAATGGTTGACACTGACAGCATCCCATCTGAGGTCGTCGAGATCATCGGACGTACCGGAATGACGGGAGAGGCAACCCAGGTTAAGGTCCGTGTTCTTGACGGACGCGACAAGGGTAGGATCATTACCAGGAACATCATGGGCCCCGTTAGGATGGGCGATGTTCTTATGCTCAGAGAGACCTCGAGAGAGGCCAGAAAGCTCGGAATGGGCAGGTGAATTCGATGGTTGAGGAGAAAAAATGTTCCTTCTGTGGAGCTTCCATCGCTCCCGGAAGCGGTAAGATGTACGTCAAGAAAGACGGAACCGTTCTTTACTTCGATGCGAACAAGTGCTACAAGAACATGGTCCTCATGAAGAGGGTCCCCAGGACCACTCTTTGGACCGAGAAGGCACACGTCGAGAAGGAAGCTCGCCTCAAGGCGGCCGCCAAGACCGAGAACAAGGAGTGATCCCCATGGCCATGGAGAAGACTTACCTTATGATCAAACCCGACGGGGTCCAGCGTGGACTCGTCGGAGAGATTGTTTCTCGTTTTGAGAAGAAAGGACTCAAACTTGTCGCTGCAAAGCTCATGACCATCCCCAAGGAGGTCGCTGAGAACCACTACGGTGAGCACAAGGGTAAGCCCTTCTTCCCTTCCCTCATTTCCTACATCACCTCCGGGCCCGTTTTCGCAATGGTCTGGGAGGGTGAGAATGCAGTTCAGGTCTGCAGGAATATGATGGGTAAGACCAATCCCCAGGATTCTGCACCCGGAACCATCCGTGGTGACTACTGCATGGTGACCGGACTCAACATCATCCACGGTTCCGATTCACCTGCATCTGCAGAGAGGGAGATCGGCATCTTCTTCAAACCAGAAGAGCTCGTCAGTTATTCGAAAGACTCCGACAAATGGATCTACGAGTGAGACTGACGGCCTTTTGGCCACCAAACTTTTTAAACTTTTATATACACTATTAAGGTGTGATGTTATATGGCGATAAGGCAACCCGTAGTCAGTGTTTTAGGTCACGTCGATCACGGTAAGACCAAGCTCCTTGATCGGATAAGGGGCACGGCCGTCGGTGACAGGGAAGCCGGCGCGATCACACAGCATATCGGTGCTACCGAAGTGCCGATCGAACGTATTTACGAGATGTGTGGGCCGATCATCGGAGGCAAACGTTTCTCCGTTCCAGGGCTTTTATTCATAGATACGCCTGGGCATCAGGCGTTCACCTCACTTCGTGCAAGAGGAGGATCTTTGGCCGATCTTGCAGTTCTGATCATTGACATCAGAGAGGGGCTTATGCCTCAGACCATTGAGTCGATTCACATCCTCAGGCAGTACAAAACCCCATTCGTCATTGCACTGAACAAAGTTGACACTATCGACGGTTGGAATTCCGAAGAGAACATTCCGTTTGTTCTTTCCGAAAAGAAACAGCAGGCCCATGCCCGTGCTGCTTTCGAGGAGCAGATGTACAACATCATGTCCCAACTGTCCGCTAACGGAGTATTTGCTGACCGTTATGACCGTATCGACGATTTCACCAAGGCCGTTGCACTTATCCCTATCAGCGCCAAGACCGGGGAAGGTGTGCCTGACATCATGCTGATCTTGATCGGTCTGGCACAGCGCTTCCTCGAGGCCCGTTTGGAGAAGGAGGAAGGTCCTGGAAAAGGAACCATCCTCGAGGTCAAAGAGGTCAAAGGACTCGGACAGACGCTTGATATGATCCTTTATTCGGGAACCATCAAGACCGGTCAGACCGTCGCCATCGGGACCAATGGTGCACCACTGGTGACCAGGGTCAAGGCGATCCTGAAACCCAAACCACTTGACGAGATCCGTGACCCCCGCGATCGTTTTGACAGCGTGAAGGAACTTCACGCTGCCGCAGGTGTCAAGATCGCTTGTCAGGATGTGACCGGTGTGATCGCCGGTGCACCTATCGCTGTAGTTAAAAATGCAAAAGACCCAGCTATCAAGGAGATCACCGAAGAGACCTCTATCAAGATCGAGACGGTCGAGAAAGGTATCACCATCAAGGCCGACGCCATCGGATCTTTGGAGGCCCTTGCCTTCGAGGCGAAACTTGCCGGTTTCCCTATCAGGAAGTACGGTATCGGAGACATCACCCGCAGGGACGTTCTGGAATCTTCTTATGGAAACGATACCCAACATGTGATCCTTGGATTCAATGTCAATATCACCAGGGATGCAGAGGCAGAAATAGCCACCCATAACATCAAAGTGCTCACAAACAACATCGTCTATGCCCTCATCGACGATTACAAACTGTGGCTCGACGAATCCACCCGGCAATCCGAATCTGATAAAAGGGCAGAATTCGCATTCCCCGCCAAGATCACCATTCTCCCCGATCATGTTTTCAGGGTCAACAAGCCCGCAGTCGTCGGAGTAAGGGTATTGGCTGGTCGGATCCGTGTCGGAGAGAATCTTATCAATGTCGACGGAAAAGATTGTGGAACCATCAAATCTGTCCGTGACGATGACGGTAATGTATTGAAGGAAGGCGTTCAAGGAGACGAGGTTTCCGTCGCCATCGATGGCGTTACTGTCGGAAGGCAGATCAATGAAAACGACATTCTCTACGTGGATATGATCGAGAGCGGTTACAAAGTCGTCTCCAAATTGGATCTCAACAGTGACGAAAAACTCGCATTGTCCGATACAGTAGCGATCAAACGTAAATCAGAACCTTTCTGGGGGATGTGATCCCATGGATACTAAAAAGGTCAAAACCTCACAGGAAATATTTTCAGAATTGTTTGTAAGATACCCCGAACTCGAGGTCTGCAAGAATGATATCGATGCAGCATACAGGGTTCTTTTGGAATCTTACAAGAATCAGGGCATGTTGCTTATCGCAGGAAACGGCGGAAGTTCTGCCGACAGCGACCACATTTCCGGTGAATTGACCAAATCGTTCATGTTCAAACGTGCCGTCGATGCCGAGCTCGTTTCGAAACTTGTAGAGTCATACGGGGATGTGGGAAAGGAACTTGTTCAGAATCTTGAGGGGGGCCTTGCAGCCGTACCTCTTCCTACCATGAATGCATCTAACAGCGCATTCGCCAACGATGTGAACTGGGAAGCCGCTTTTGCACAGTCTGTCAATGCTTTAGGCCATCGCGGTGATGTGTTCTTGGGCATTACCACTTCTGGAAATTCAGCCAACATCGTCAATGCGATCATGGTTGCAAAGGCAAAAGGGATCAAGAGTGTAGTGCTTACCGGAAAGACCGGTGGAAAGTGCAAAGCCCTTGCCGATGTCTGTATAATCGTTCCCGAGAACGAGACCTTCAAGATACAAGAGCGTCACCTCCCCATATATCATGCGCTCTGTGCCATGGTCGAAGCAGACCTGTTTGAGCCACGTGCTTAAACCCTTTATCCAACTCTATTCTTTCTTTTGTTCATACTCGTGGCACATTTTAAATGTGCCAGAAAGTAAATTTCTCCTCGATTTTTGAATTGAGCATCTGTCAATTTTTGCCAATTCCGTGATAAATCAGGGTAATAAAAGTTCCAATTCCGTGATAAATCAGGGTAATAAAAGTTCCAATTCCGTGAGTTTTATTTATACCTAACAAGATATCTTCTTGTGGCAAACGTCATGTATCTACGGCGGAAAGCATATTCCAAACTTCTTGACTGGAAGAAAGATATGAAAGGCGCTACAGCCCTTCGTCTCGATGGAGCAAGACGTGTTGGGAAAAGCACACTCGTAACGGAATTTGCTAAAAACGAGTACAAAAGCTACCTATACATCGATTTTTCCGTTGCAGAAAAGCAGGTAAAAGAGATCTTCACTCAAAATGCTAGAGATCTGGATCTGTTGTTCAACAAATTGTCCAGAGCATACGGGGTCACACTTCACAGAAGGAAGTCACTTGTCATTTTCGATGAGATCCAGATGTTTCCTTTTGCAAGGCAGATGATAAAACATTTTGTCGAGGATGGGAGGTACGATTATATCGAGACCGGTTCGCTGATCTCCATTCAGTCCAATATCCAAAACATTTTGATCCCGTCCGAAGAACAACAGATGTACCTTCACCCCTTGGACTTTGAAGAATTTCTTTGGGCAATGGGCGTTGATGATCTCATGGAATACCTGAAAGAGTGTTATGAACACAATGTGCCAGTGGGTGGTGCAGTACACAACAGGGCCATGGATTTGTTCCGTCAGTATATGTTGGTGGGCGGGATGCCACAGGCCGTTTCTGAATATGCCAGAAGTAAGAATTTCAGCCGCGTCGATATTTTCAAAAAGGAGATCCTGTCAGTATACCGTGCTGATATCACCAGGTTTGCCAAAGGATATGAAAAGAAGGTCGAGGCAATTTTTGATGATATCCCGTCGGAACTCAGCAAAAAGAACAAGAAGTTCAGGATAAGCACTCTGGGGGAGGGGGCCCGTATGCGGGAATATGAATCCGCGTTTGTGTGGCTTTCCGATGGGATGATCACATCGCATTGTTACAATGCCAGTGACCCTTCTTCTGCTGGATTGTCCATGTACATGGAACGTCCGGTCATGAAATGTTATCTGAACGATACCGGCCTTCTTGTGACCCATGCCATGCCGGACAAGGACGATATGGACAACCTGTTCTATCGTGATATCCTCTTGGACAAGCTGGGTGTGAATGAAGGCATGTTTACTGAGAACATCGTGGCGCAGATGTTGCGTGCCTCAGGCAACAAACTGTTCTACTACTACCGCAGCGATGCCAGTAATGCTGAGAACAATCTGGAGGTGGATTTTCTGGTTCGGATCGGACGCAAGATATGTCCTATCGAAGTAAAGTCCTCCTCTTCGGACTCTATCTCATCTTTGAAAAAATTCCACAAGAAGTTCCCGAACACTGGCCAACCCATCATTTTGTATTCGGGTGATGTGAAGACCACGAACGGAATACTGTATCTTCCGCTTTATATGGCGATGTTCCTTTGACAGTTCCAGATATCCGAAATCATGGTTTTTTGATGAAATCCAAGGCTTTGTTTTTGTTCTTCTTTATTATATATCAAAGCCTCATTTTCACGATACCTTTAAAAATGATTTCTGAATAGCCGATTTTACAGGTGTTCAAATGGCAGTAGAATTCAAAGCTATTGTAAACGATGTGAAGACCGGCAAATCATACAACGTTGCCGTGTCCGGTCACCACGCGAACTCCCTGGATGGAAAGAACATCGGGGAGATCGTTGACGGAATTTTCGTAGGACTTCCCGGTTATAAAGTTAAAATCACCGGTGGATCCGACAAGAACGGAACCCCCATGAGGAAGGACCTTCCTGGAAAGAAGAGGGTCAGTCTCCTTCTCGCTGATGGTCTCGGATTCCACGAGAAATACCACGGTGAGAGGAAGAGGGTCGCTGCACGCGGTTCTGCAATTTCCTCCGAGATCGTTCAGATCAACATGGCCATCGCTGAGTACGGCCCCAAACCCATCGAAGAGCTTCTCAACGGTGGCGAGGAGAAGGCGGAATGAAAGTACCGAAGCAGCCCGAGATCAACATCGGGATGATCGGGCATGTCGACCACGGAAAGACCACTTTAACGAAGGCCCTTTCCGGTGAGTGGGCCGACCGTCACTCCGAGGAGGTCAAGAGAGGTATCTCTATCAGACTCGGGTACGCTGATGTGGCGTTCTACAAGTGTCCGAACTGTGAGGGCGCCGCCGCATTCTGCACGGCAAAGAAATGTCCCAGGTGCGGTGCGGAGACCGAGTTCCTCCGTGCCGTGTCCTTCGTTGACGCCCCTGGGCACGAGACCCTGATGGCGACCATGCTGTCCGGTGCCGCACTTATGGATGGTGCGCTTTTGCTCGTGGCGGCCAACGAACGTTGCCCCCAGCCTCAGACGAAAGAGCACTTGATGGCCCTTTCTATCATTGGCATCGATAAGATCGTCATCGTTCAGAACAAGATCGATATCGTCACCCGCGAACAGGCACTTCAGAATTACAAGGAGATCAAGGAGTTCGTCAAAGGCACCATTGCCGAGAACGCCCCCATCATCCCTGTATCAGCCAACCGCGGTATCAACATCGATCTTTTGATCGAAGCTATCGAGAACACGATCGTCGCGAATGTCAAAAGGGATGCTGACGCAGATCCCATCATGCACGTTGCCCGTTCGTTCGATATCAACTCCCCCGGAACCACTCCTGAAAAACTTCGGGGAGGAGTTATCGGCGGATCCCTTATGCAGGGTAAATTGAAACTCGGTGACGAGATCGAGGTCGTGCCTGGAAGGCGTGTCGAGGTTGCTGGAAAAGTGACCTATGAAAGGATCACCGCAAAGGTCGTTTCCCTTAACGCTGGGGACCGTAATGTCAAAGAGGTACTTCCCGGAGGACTTATCGCGATCGGTACCGAACTCGATCCCTCTGTGACCAAGTCAGACGGTCTGACCGGAAGGGTCGTTGGTAGGCCTGGAAAACTTCCCGCTGTCGTCAGTTCGTTCAAGATGAAGACCGTTCTTTTGGACCGTGTTGTCGGTTCATCCGCGGACCTTCGTGTGGATGAGATCAAGAGCAGTGAACCCCTCATGTTGAGTGTTGGTACCGCCACCACTGTCGGTGTCGTCAAGAGTGCCCGTGAAGGCTATGCGGACGTGGTCCTGAAGTTACCAGTCTGTATCCTGCCTGCACAGAGGGTTGCCATTTCCAGAAGGATCTCCAACAAGTGGAGACTTATCGGTTACGGTATCATCGACCAGTGACTGCATATGCAGACGGTCGTTTTAGACACAAACGCATTACTCATGCCCTTCGAGATCGGACTTAACATCGATCTCGAGGTCCGCAATCTTTTAGGGGATGTCAGATTCGTTGTCCCAGGCCCACTTGTCGGTGAGTTAAAACATTTGGATTCGAGACATGCCAAGGCCGCACTTGCTCTTGCGCGCAGTAGAGAGATCGTTCCTTGTGAGACGTACGGGGACGATTCTGTCCTTGAAGTTGCACAACGGGAAGGTGCATATGTTCTCACGAACGACAAAGAGCTTCGTCGCAGAGCAAGAAAACTGGGCATTCCTCTGATATACTTACGTTCTGGAACTCACTTGGTTTTGGAACAGCAGTGATCCTGTCCCGACGTCTTTATTTCTGAGGTATCGATAGGGGACGATGATGGATCGTCTTTCACCGGTTCTGTTCACGATAATCGCGGCCTTGGCGATGGTGGTCTCTGTTTTAAGATCCGATTGGATGATGCTTGCGACCGGTGCATTCTCGATCTTGGTCATTTTCATTTATCATTCCAAAGGCTTCGCGATCCCCTATAGATCATCTATTCTGGTGACGGCTCTTTTCATGATCTATTTTGTCAGCTCGGCGATAGCATTGACGGTCGGATCCCCAGATGCTTCTGTGCGTGGGATCTCCTATGTTTGGATATTCGAACTGCTCACCATGTTCACCATTGTGTTCTTTATCGGTTTCTTTTTCGCATTGATCCTCGACAGATGCACCCCGACAAAAATGTCCTTCCGGTGGTTGTTGGCACTCGCTATCGTGATAACGATGGCATTTTCTGCAGCATATCTGTTCGCATTAGGGTTCGATCTATGGTACAATGATCGTCCGTTCGGATATGACGATATCAATACCTATGGTTGGGAGATCAATATCATTCTGATGGTGCCATCGGTCTGTGCACTATTTCTATCTCTGTTCTTATCCGCCACGGGGCGCATATTTCTCAAAAATTGGACCAAAGAATCCCTTCTTCTGGAGGTATGATGATGGATAAAGAGCACATCGCTTTGACAATGGGTCTGTTCTGGGCCGCAATATTGTTGATAATGTGCGTTGCATCATATCACGACATCGCAGGATACGAGTTCAATACCTGTTTGTTTTGTGCTTTGTTCTGCCTTGTGCCATATCTGTTCTATCACTTTGGGCTTCTGAAGCTTCCGATAGGGTTCATTGTTCTCATTCATGTTGCGATATTCTTGCATGCGACGGGAGTGATGTTCTTCGCCTATGATTTCATCATGATCTATGATAATGTCACGCACACGTACTCTTCAATAGTGGTAAGTGCATGTGTCATGCTCACTCTGTTCACACTACAGAGGTACAATTCTGAGATACGGATGTCAGCACGGTTTTCCTCGATCTTTGCAGTTTTGATCATGACCACTTTCGGGATCATATGGGAGGTCTTCGAATATGTGGTGGATCTTGTCGCTGGCACTCACATGCAATACTGCCCTTGGGACACGGTGAGGGATATGCTTTGCAACACATTGGGGTCTATCATATGTTCGATTGGGATGTACTTATACATGAGGAACAGGTCGGTTTACGAATTCGTCGATTCGATCGAGTTGCACCCTGCACTAGTGGCATTCCTCAATGAAAAAAAAGCTGAGTTGTAATCAACAAGAGGCCCAATTGAAATCATACTGCCACATCCGATCTACTTTCAACCTGATCGAATTCGAAACATTGGCTGTAGCTACAGTAAGCGGAGCATAATTCTTTCTGTTGATATCTAGCTCGAATCGCATTTGAGCAGGTGACCTTGTTGGTTATAGGCAAGTTTCTTTGAGGAGAACGGTGGCTGTTTTTGCTTTGAATGCGATACCGTACAGGAAGGTCTTTCCTTTCAGACCTCTGTAATATTCTTTCCTGTGAATCTGTTCCAATGCCTCATGTGCCAGACTGTCTACGACAGCT
>CAVHHN010000082.1:0-9160 GCA_963635855.1 Faecalibacterium sp. CAG:74
AATTCTCTTCGTTACTGTTGGCTGACGAAGCCAACTATCATGCCATTCTTGCCGCCATCATATTCAGCCGTGAAGGAAGATATGAAATTTCCATTGACAGGGAATCCGGTGACGGAAGACATGATATTCTCATGAAAAGCAAATTCCCTAGGTATCCGAACATCGTGGTCGAGATAAAGAAAGCCGATTCCAACGACAGCGATGCTATCGTAGATCATCTGGCACATCAAGCATTGGAACAGATCCATAAAAAAGATTATTGCAGAGGCCTGAAAGGAAAGACCTTGCTATATGGTATCGCGTTCAAAGCAAAAACAGCCACGGTCCTTCTCGAAGAGACCAACCTATAACCAACAAAATAACCCACTCTCAAATATGATATGGGTCAGATAACAACAGAGAGAAATATGCTCTGCTTACTGTAGCTACAGCCAATGTTTCGAATTCGATCAGGTTGAAAGTAGATCGGATGTGGTATGATTTCAATGGGACCTTTTTGGTGCTAAATCTTATGATTTTGTTGTCCGATCTTATGAGAATTTGATTTAGAACCTGTTATTCGGAATTATTGGTCTGTTATGGATGCAATAATGGAAATGCTTGTAAAATTCAGCTAGGGTGTTCTACAATCATCAAGTTCAAAAGATTTTTACATCTGGCACATGAACGATCCAGATTCATTTGCAGTTGTTGTGGGTTCAATTGTAGTTAGTAGGGTTAATGATGAGACGATGTTTTATAGTGTGAATCAATCACCTACAACTATGCCACTGTGGCTCAGCGGTAGAGCGTCGGTTTCGTAAACCGATGGCCGGGGGTTCGATTCCCTCCAGTGGCTCCATTTTGGATCGGCAGTCGTGCTCGATGTTTTTAGAATTCTTGTGGGGGAGCAGGTCCCTCTGACCAGGTCTTCATTACCTAACGAGGTCAATGCACTGCTTAGGATTGCCAAGTGGGTTTCAATCGATGATCTCATTCGCAGTTGAATTTGTCTTGATCACTAATGTCTTTGATAAGATACTGGTTGACGATCTTGACCGCACAAAGGTCTCCGCACATAGAACATCCGTCTTTTTCCTCAGTGCATCCGCGTGCACGATATGCACGGGCTTTTTCCGGATCTAGGCAGACTGCATACATCTCTTCCCAGTCGAGTTTCTTACGGGCCTTCGCCATTCTATCGTCGAGTTCTTTTCCGATGCCTCTTGAGAGGTCTCCGGCATGGGCTGCGATCTTCGAAGCGATAACTCCCTCTTTAACATCATCTTCATTTGGCAAAGAGAGATGTTCAGCGGGTGTGACATAACAAAGGAAGTCGGCACCGTTCTGGGCTGCTATGGCTCCTCCGATAGCACTGGTTATGTGGTCATACCCTGGTGCGATATCCGTGACAAGTGGTCCGAGAACATAAAACGGGGCCCCGTCACACAGGGATTTTTGAAGCTTCATATTGGTTGCGATCTGGTCCATTTTTACATGTCCTGGACCTTCGACCATAGCTTGCACTCCTGCTTCACGGGACCTTTTGACCAAATGTCCCAGGGTCATCAATTCAGAGAGTTGTGCTTGGTCGGTGGCGTCATTGATGCAACCAGGTCTGAATCCATCTCCGAGGGAAAGGGTGAATTCATATTTTCTTGCAAGTTCGAGCAGATAATCGAAGTTCTTGAAAAGGGGATTTTCCTCCTCGTTATGAAGGATCCATGCAGATAGGAATGAGCCCCCACGAGAGACGACATCCATTAGTCTATTGGCTTTTTTCAGCCATTGGACCGTTTCACGGGTTATTCCGCAATGTACGGTCATGAAATCCATTCCGTCTTGGGCATGCATCTCGATACCTTTGAAGATGTCATCTTCGGTGAGCTCCACGATGGCATTCTTCCTCGCTGCAGTAAGCCCTGTCTCGTATATCGGAACAGACCCCATCACGACATCACAGCGTTTGAGGAGGGTGCGACGGATGGCATCAATGTCACCACCTGTACTGAGGTCCATGATGGCGTCTGCACCGTATTTGATGGCAATATCCATCTTCCGAAGTTCAGGTTCGATATCGGGCATATCCCTGGAGGTACCGATATTGGCGTTGATCTTTACCGACAGGCCCTCTCCGATGGCGGCCGGAATCGGGTTGTGAACGGGGTTGCAGGGCATACAGATATGGCCGTTGGCGATACCTGCGGCCACGAAACGTTCTGTGACCCTTTCCTTCTCTGCGATCTTCCTGAACCTCTCGTCCGAGGCGCCTCTTGCGGCAGTTTCCATAATGGTGCTCATTGTGAATCGGTACCTCATGGTGGATTCGGTATATCAGAGTTACAGGCATTTAATCGCACGCGCGTGTGCGTTTATTATTATAGTATGGGTGCATTCCGTTGCATGAATAATTTTTCGGAAGGGAAGTTATGGGAAACGAAGACGAATACAGAAAAAGCGAAGTTTACAACGCTGACAGTATCAAGGCACTGAAAGGACTTGAAGCTGTCCGTAAAAGGCCCGGAATGTACATCGGAAGTACAGATACGAGAGGTCTCCATCACCTTGTCTACGAGGTCGTTGACAACTCGATCGATGAGGTCATGGCGGGCTTTGCCACGCACATCGATGTCACGGTCAACAACGATGGTTCCATCACGGTCGTCGATGACGGTAGGGGTATCCCCACAGGGATCCCGAAGGGTGAGACCAAATCTGCCATGGAGATGTGTCTGACGGACCTCCACGCCGGAGGTAAGTTCGATCAGAACGCATACAAGGTCTCCGGTGGTCTGCACGGTGTCGGTGTGTCGGTCGTAAACGCCCTCTCCGAGTGGCTTGTTGCAACCGTGAAGAGGGAAGGGAAGATCCACAGGCAGTCTTACCATTACGGTGTGCCTGATGGACCGATCGAGGTCATCGGGGATACTAACGAGACCGGTACCACGATATCCTTCTTGCCTGATAAGACGATGTTCGAGACGGTCGTATTCGATTTCGATACCCTTCAGAACAGGTTCAGAAACCAGGCCTTCCTCAACACCAAAGTGACCATCATCTTTGAAGATGCACGTATCGGGAAGAAGGAGGTCTATCACTATGACGGGGGAGTTAGTGAGTTCGTTCGCTTCCTCAACAGGACCAAGAAACCCATCCACGAAAATCCCATCGTGATAAAGGGAATGAAAACCTTCACCGACATCAAGGGCGTACCGGTTTCTGTGGACGTCGATGTTGCGATGCAGTACACCGATGGTTATACCGAGGCTGTTGATTCTTTCGTGAACACAGTCTCCACTCCCGGTGGAGGTACCCATCTTACTGGTTTCAGGACCGCGCTTACCAAGACCTTCAACGATTACGGGAAGGAGAACAACCTTCTCAAGGATATCGTCCTCGAGGGAACCGATACGCGTGAGGGACTTACTGCGATCATCAGCATCCGCATGCCCGATCCTCAGTTCGAAAGTCAGACCAAAGATAAGCTTGGGAGCAGTGTCGCTCAGAATGCTGTTTCCGCGGTCGTCTCCGAGTATCTGAAGCAGTATTTGGACGAGAATCCATCAGTGGCCCACCTCATCATCAAAAAGGCCATCAGTGCCTATGAGGGCCGTATGGCCGCCAGGAAAGCGAGGGATGCCACTAGAAGGAAGTCCCTTTTGGAATCTACCAGTCTTCCCGGAAAACTTGCGGACTGTTCCGAAAAAGATCCTACCAAATGTGAGATCTTCATCGTCGAGGGAGAATCTGCAGGCGGAAGTGCTAAGATGGGTCGTGACCGTGCCTTCCAGGCCATTCTTCCCATCAGAGGAAAGATCCTCAACGTCGAAAAGACCCGTCCGGACAAGCTTCTCGACCACGAGGAGATCAAGAATCTGACCATTGCCATCGGAGGCGGGATCGGAAAGGATTTCGATACTTCAAAGATCCGTTACCACAAGGTCGTCATCATGACCGATGCCGATGTCGATGGTGCGCACATCGCCACTTTGCTTCTGACCCTTTTCTATCGTCAGATGAAACCTCTTGTCGAACAAGGATACGTCTATCTTGCCATGCCACCGCTCTATAGGGTGTACAAAGGAAAGACCCAGAAGTATGCATACAACGATGAAGAGATGCAGAAGTACCTTGCTGAGATGCCTGGTGCGAACGTCAGCAGGTACAAGGGATTGGGAGAAATGAATCCCCAACAGCTCTGGGAGACCACTATGGATCCTGAAAACCGTATGATGAAAAGAATCCAGATCACCGACGCTATCATTGCCGATCAGTTGTTCTCGACCCTCATGGGCGACAATGTTGAGCCTAGAAGGGAATTCATCATCGAGCATGCGAACGAGGTCGTAAACTTGGATGTGTGATATCATGGAAGGCGAAGAAAGGATTCTGGTACAGAGTGTCGAAGGAGAGATGAAACGCTCCTACATCGACTACGCGATGTCTGTCATCGTCAGTAGGGCATTGCCCGATGTTCGTGACGGATTGAAACCAGTTCACAGGAAGATCATGTTTGCGATGCATGAACTGGGTCTTGCATATAACCGTCCCCACAAGAAATCCGCAACCGTGGTCGGAGAAGTGCTCGGTAAATATCACCCTCACGGTGACACTGCCGCATACGATGCAATGGTGAGGATGGGTCAGCCTTTCTCTCTAAGGTATCCCCTCGTGGACGGTCAGGGTAACTTCGGTTCTGTTGATGGCGATCCACCAGCAGCTATGCGTTACACCGAGGCCAGGCTTTCCAAGATGGCGTCCGATCTTCTTTTGGATCTGGACCGCGACACTGTGGATTTCGTGGACAACTTCGATGGATCGTTGAAAGAACCATCTGTCCTACCTTCCAAGTTCCCCAACTTGCTCGTGAACGGTTCGGACGGTATCGCTGTCGGTATGGCCACAAAAATGCCTCCACACAACCTTCGTGAGGTCTGTGATGCCATCATCTACACCATCGATAACCCAGATGTGGACATAACCAAACTGATGGAATTCGTTCCTGGGCCCGACTTCCCCACTGGAGGTATCATCAACGGAAAGGCAGGTATTGTAGAGGCCTACAGTACCGGTCGCGGAAGGATCAAAGTACGTTCCAAATCCCATTTTGAAGAACACAAGAACGGAAAGACCTCCATCATCGTGGACGAGATCCCCTACCAGGTCAACAAGGCGGAACTGGTCAAAGCCATTGCCGAACTTGTAAAAGATAAAGAGATCACTGGCATCACCGATCTGCGTGATGAGTCCGACAGGAAGGGTATGCGTATTGTTATCGAACTCCACAAAGATGCCATTCCTGATGTGGTCCTGGAGAATTTGATGAAGAGGACCCAGATGGAGATCACCTATGGTATCATCAATCTGGCACTCGTCAACAACAAACCTACGCTTCTTGGACTCAAACAGCTCATTGAACACTACATCGGTCACCGCAGAAGCGTTGTGACCCGCAGGGTCAAGTTCGAACTCAACGAGGCTGAGAAGAGATTCCACATCCTAGATGGTCTGATCAAAGCTCTCAATATGCTCGACCAGACCATTGAATTGATCCGTGCATCCAAGACCGGTGCCGAGGCCAACGAAGGACTTCAGAATTTATTGTCCATCGATCAGATCCAGGCACAGGCCATCCTCGACATGAGGTTGCAGAGATTGACCGGACTCGAGATCACCACCATCCGTGAGGAGTATGATGCTCTTATCATCAAGATGAACGATCTCAAGGACATTCTTGCCACTCCGTCCAGGATCGATGCGATCATCAAAGACGAACTCAAACAGATGGGAGAGACCTACGGCGATGCCCGTCGTACCGAGATCAACAACGTCGCTCTTGATGTCGACGCAGAGGACCTGATCCCCAAGGAGGATATGGTCTACACCCTCTCCGAAGACAACTATGTCAAGAGGATCCCGCTGAGGACCTACCGTCAGCAGACCCGTGGTGGTGTCGGTCTTACCGGAATGCAGACAAAGGAAGGAGATGTCATGAAGTACATGCTCGTTGCATCCTCCCACACCTTCCTTCTGTTCATCACCAACACCGGGCGTATCCTGAGGCTCAAAGGATACAACATTCCCGAGGGAAGCAGGCAGTCCAAAGGTAAACCGATCATCAATATGCTTTCGGACCTGCAGCCTGAGGAGTCGATCACCAACATCATCCCGACCGACGGATTCCCCGACGACCGCTACCTGGTGTTCTGCACCGAGAACGGACTTCTCAAGAAGACCGTGATGAGTCAATACGGAAATATCCGCAACAAAGGTATCAAGGCCATTAAACTCGACAAAGACGATAGGCTCATCGAGACCTCGATGACCGACGGTACCGATGAAATCATCCTTGCCACCGCAGGAGGTTCCGCTTGCAGGTTCGACGAATCCGAGGTCCGTCCGACCGGTAGGGACACCATGGGTGTGAGGGGAATGTCAATTCTCCGTCATGACAAGGTCGTTTCCATGGCCGTTGTCAAGTCGTCCGATCTTCTGCTCACGGTCACCGAGAATGGATTCGGAAAGACATCTACTGTCGATGAGTATAGGAAGACCCACAGAGGAAGCAGAGGGGTCATCACCATCAAGACCACCCGCAGGAACGGTGACGTCGTCAGCGTCCGCAGGATCAGTAACGATGATGACCTGATGCTGATCGCCAAGTCTGGAAAGATCATTCGTATCGATGCGGGTTCCATCCGCAAGACGGGACGTAATGCACAAGGGGTCAAGGTCATGGAACTCAAAGATGACGATGTCATTGTATCCATGGTCCCGATCGCACACACCGATGAGGTGCCTCCAGAAGAGACCCAGAACACCGAATGAAACAGTTTGGGGAGGGATCACATCCCTTCCCACAAGTTTATAATGGTTGAGTAGATAGGGTGGAATTAAGCCGCCGTAGCTCAGTTGGGAGAGCGCGTGACTGAAGATCACGAGGTCGCTGGTTCGAGCCCGGCTGGCGGCACCATGCTTTTACCTGTTTGTTCAGTTTGTTTCCAGTTGTGGGATCCTGATGAGTGATGAATGTTTCGATGAGGTTTTGATCGATATCAAATCCACGGAGCTCAGTCTTTTCGAGGTGCTGGCACGTATCGATCAGTATAAGCAGGACCCTCGTTACAACAATTATGAGATATTCCTTGACGGTGACAGATATGCCATCGTCGCTCGTTTGAAGGTGAAGTGATGGTATACGAAAAGAGTACACGCAGAGGTCGCATGACCATCGGCATCTATAATGCATATGATACCCGCACGTTCCGTGAACCGCATCGGAGGGTCATCGCCCGCGCAGGTGATCTGGCACTCGCATTCGGAATGAACTTGGCATTGTTCGGTTTCCCTATCCCAGAGGATTGTCGCACCCCAAAAGAGATCGCGGATTTCATCGCAGGCACCACCAGTATCGGAGGGCATGGAGATAATTTTGTCCAGCTTGCTGACAAAGGACGTTTCCAGACATTTCCGTTTCCGGCCCGCGGATTTCCACCACAATTGGGGAAGGCAGTGCTTACAACCTGTCGTCCTGATACGAAAAAACAGATGAGCACGGCACAATTGGCGCAGTTGGTCGACGATGGACAGAGTATCTTATTGATATTCGGCATCGGGCCGCATGGAACCCCCAAAGAGGTTCATTCGATGTCCGAGATCGATTTCGAGGTCACCGGCGGCAATTATTCATTAGAAACATGCACCGCACTTGGAGCAGTATGCGGTGCATTGGATTGTAAACTCAACAAATGAGCACTTTCAATAGTGCTCATATGAGAGATTCTCGGGCGCGAAGTAAACTCCGCTACCTTCTTCAACACGCCCAACAACTTTGGCATTGGAATATTTCTTAGCAATATCTTCAGCGTCTTCTTCGGGAGCTATGATGGTGAATCCCATACCCATGTTGAAGGTCTGGTAGATCTCCTGTGCTTCGATCCCTCCGAGTTCTTGAAGGATACCGAATATGGGGTTGGGTTTGATGGGGTCGTCGATAGTGTACTTCAGACCTTTCCTCATACGCAGGATGTTACGAAGTCCCCCGCCGGTGATGTCAACAAGGCCATGCACATTGTGTTTGGCAGTGATCTCAAGGACCTGTTTCACATAGATCTCCGTAGGTGTGAGAAGTTCCATCCCAATGGATCTCTGAAGTCCTGGAACCTTATCTTTCAGGCCGATATTGTTGGCTTCGACGACCTTTCTTGCAAGAGTAAGGCCGTTGGAGTGAAGACCGGATGCCTGCAGAGCAACGATCAGATCTCCTTTCTGACAGGTCTCTCCGGTGATGACCTTGTCTTTATCAACGATACCCATGCATGTTCCAGATAGATCAAGTCCGTTCACGATCTCGGGAAGGACGGCAATTTCCCCACCGACGATCTCCATATCTGAAAGTTCAGCGCCTTTGTTGAGTCCGACACCGACTTTTTGAGTGATTTCATCGTTGGGTTTGTCGATGGCGATGTAATCCACGAAGGATACCGGTTCTGCGTTGACGCAGATAGTGTCGTTCACATTCATGGCAATGCAGTCGATACCGATGGTATCCCAGATGCCTAACTCTTCTGCGATGAGGATCTTTGTTCCGACTCCGTCAGTGGCAAGGGTCACATACCTGTCTCCAAAGTCTATGAGGCTTGCAAAAAGACCAGATTTTTGGACCATTTGTCCGAATCCTTTCCTACGATAGGTCAGTTCACTGACAAGTGAACCGATAGAACTGGATTTTTTGTCAATGTTAACCCCGGCTTTTGAGTATGTCCAGCCTGTTGCCATATTATCACACATCCGTATAGGTTTAACATATTAGGCTTTTCCAAAACATAGGTCCCATTGAGATCACACTGTCACATCAGATTTACTTTCAATCGGATTGATCTCGAATCGGTGAATGTACCTATAGTATGCAGAGCGTATCTCTCTGTTGTTATCTAGCCCAGATCGCATTTGAGAACAGGTGACCTAGTTAATCATATGCAGGTCTCATCGAGAAGTACCTTGGCGGTCTTTGCTTTGAACGCGATGCCGTACAGTAATGTCTTTCCTTTCAGGCCTCTGCAGTAATCTTTCTTATGAATCTGGTCCAATGCTACATGTGCCAGATGATCTACTGTAGCTTCACTATCTTCGGAATTTGCCTTCTTGATCTCCACTACAATGTTCGGATATCCAGGGAATT
>CAVHHN010000083.1:0-9157 GCA_963635855.1 Faecalibacterium sp. CAG:74
GTGCGGGTGTGGAATCATACTGATACATTTCACCGTATCCGGTTATCTGCAGCATACCACCAGAGTATAGGGCATATTTAGCGTCCGGTCCGCATTGACCAGATATTATTGTCTGTGCAGAAGATTCATCAGATTCCGTATTGGACAACATAACAAATGCAGACATGCCGATCAGCACAGTAGCGATCAATATCACTGATTTCTTAAAGATGGTTTCACCTTCGTAAATTAATTTGAATACTTGATTAATGATAATATAAACATATTGTAGACAAAATAATGACAAAGAGTAGAATAGTCGTATACAATCTAAAAATCGACCTTGCCTAATTTTTATCCACTTACCCGGCAGATAAATAGTGCCAGAGATTGATCCCTGGCTATGAATGTGTCTTTTCTTTATTCAACAGACATTAAAGTCCTGAACTGATTTCTTGAGAAATCAATACTGTCTATCGAATTCTGGAATGCAACCAGTTATATCAGCATCCAAAGGTTGGTCTTGTGAATCACAGATCAGATACAGCCATTGTGAGCCTGATCCCTGAAAGATATGCCCACTTAGATAAGCCGCAGTAGGTTCCCAGCGTTGACCGTCCGCATCTGCGAAAATGTATGCAGATAAGGTATTGGTTCCGATGTAGTCGATTCCGATGTCAAAACGGACTGTGAAACCATTGTTGAATGAATAATTCCAGAATGGAACAGTATCAGAATAATCATGCCCTATACCGTTAGTTCCAGCTGTATACCTCAATTCCACAATGTTATAGTCTTGATCGAATGCAGGATATTTGGTCGAACCAACACAGTCAAGGGTGATCGGAATTGTCAATGAAGACAGTTCTTTCATATTGAAAAATGCATGATTACCAAGAGATTCCACACTGTTTGGTATGACCAAAGATGTCACGTGTAATTCGCGGAAAGTATCCGAACCGATACTTTTGATCCCCTCAGCGAAATTGATCTCTTTGAGGGTGTCCCTGCACTGATACCAAGGGGTGTGTTGATACCAGCAGTTCATATCCTCATAAGCGGCATAATTGAATCCGCATCCAGAACCGAGTGTGAAATTGATCTTCTTTATTCCGTACACGTCGTAAAATGCAGGGTGTTCGTCAAGCCAAGTTGCATTAAGGCTTATCGGAATGGTCAGATTTTTGATCGTACATTCGTAGAACGGACTTTCTCCGAAAGAGGTGAGTGAATTCGGAAGAACAAGATCCTCTATTTCACATTTGTAGAATAAGTAATTTCCAATATAGGTGACGCCTTCTCCCACAATGATGGTCTTAAGATTCGGTGCATGATTCCAAGGACAACGATTAGAAATAGCATCAGCATAATAAGTACAGTTATCGCGAATCTCCCCATTACCTTTGGTCAATGTTACTTTTTCAAGGTTAGGATATCCTTTGTCATCCGAGAACGCATTGCTATGCCTAAAATGGATATTTGATGGAATGGTGAGTTCTTTGATGTTGCAAGGATAGAACATACAGGTCCCCAACCATGTGACGTCATCAGAGATAATGATCGTTTTTGCAATATCGGAATTCATATTCCAGGGAGCTAGATCTGCATCATCGTTCCATCCCTTGTTGTAATCATATGGAACTCCGTTTCCCTTGGTGAAAGTTACCTTCTGAACGGCCATACAGCCATTAAATGCTGGGTATCTTTCGTCACTACCAAAGGAATTCAGACTTACAGGAAGGGTCAGATCGGTCAGTTTTGTGCAATTGAAGAAACAGTGGTTTCCGAGGTGGACCACAGTTTCAGGGAGTTCGATCGAGGTGATATTCAGTTCACGGAATGCATCGGATCCTATCCCTTTGATCCCATGTATGAGATAAATTCCCTTAAGAACATCTTTGCTCTGATACCAGGGAGTGTTCTGGTACCAAGAGTTAGTTCCTTCGTAAGCTGCATAATTGTACCCATATCCTCCGTTCCCGCAAGTGAAATTGACCCTTTCGAGGGAACAACAACCTGCAAAGGCAGGACTCTTATCAGAGACCACAGCGTTCAATGTGATTGGTATGTAGAGTTCCGTGAGATTTTTACAATCAAGGAATGCCCCGGCCCCGAGTTTGCTGATGTCATTCGTTATGACAATTTGAGTGATTTCATCGCGGTGATCATACCACGGTGCAGGGGTTGAATCGTACTGGTTCATTTCACCGGACCCAGTGATCTCCAGAACGCTACCAGAATCCCCCGCGTAAATGGTGTATGTGGCACTTGGCCCGCATTGACCAGAATCTAGGACCTGTGCAGAAGAGCTATCTGTTTCTGCATGAAGTACAAATAGCACTACCATAGCGGATGCGATGAGAGCAAAGATCATCAAATGTGTTCCAAACTTCAACGAACTGTTAGATATGATTTTATTGTAAATGATACCGCCCCTGTTTCACGACAGTTTACCGTTCCGGATCTTCCTTATATGTATCGGATTCGTGTACTATCGACCACTGAAATGGAATTGGTGATGAGATCCTCCGATCAACAATAGAGATAGTCAACCAAGAACAACCGTTTATCGGCTCCCTTGAACATATGCCCGATCATGGTCTCATCAGTGGGTTCCAAACGTTTACCTTCCAGATCTGAGAAATTATATCCAGAGATCGTGTTGGTTCCGATGTGTGTGATCCCCTATTCAAAGATCATTGTGCATCCACGGGGTTGAACATTCCAGCACGGAGTACAGTCGATGTAATCGTGTCCGATACCATTGGCCCCAGCAGTGAAAGTCAAGCTTGATATATTGTAGACCTGATCGAATGCGGGATATTTGGTCGAACCGACAGTGTCAAGGGTGATCGGAAGGGTCAGTGAAGTCAATTCCGTCATGTTATAGAATGCATGGCAACCCAGTGATTCCACACTGTTGGGGATCACCAGGGATTTCACGTGTAATTCGCGGAAAGCATCAGAACCGATATGAGTGATCCCCTCAGTGAAATTGATCTCTTTAAGGGTATCTTTACATTGATACCATGGTGTCATCTCATACCAGCAATCACTTGCCCAATATGCCGCATAATCGAATCCATATCCGGAACCGGGAAGGAAATCGACCCTCTCTAATCCAGACAATTCATCAAATGCACAAAAATTGTCAAACATTACCGCATTGATACTTATCGGAATAGTCAGATTTTTGATCGTACAGTGGTTGATCGCATATGATTCTAAAGAAGTAAGAGTATTCGGAAGAACAAGATCGCCGATGTTACAATAATAGAACATATCGCACCCTATACAAGTAACACCCTCTTCGACAATAACGGACTTAAGATTCGATGCATTGTTCCAAGGACAGCATGAAGCGAATTTACTATCATAACCGCGGTACATTCCAGTACCTTTGGTCAATGTCAATTTTTCAATATTATTGATTGATTCGGGGAACGCACTGTCGGTAAAATCGATAGAGTTCGGAATTGTGAGTTCTTTAATATTACATCCATGGAACATTTCGTGTCCCAGATCCGTAACGTTGTCGACAATAACAATCGTCTTTGCAATATCTGAATTCATATTCCAAGGAGCCAGATTAGTGTTCAGAGCACTTTTAGCCCAGTTATGATAATCAAACGGAACGCCATTTCCCCTGGTGAAAGTTACCTTTTGAAGGGCCATACAACCCCGGAATGCTGGGTATTTTTCATCACTCCCATAAGAGTTCAGGCTAACAGGGATGGTCAGATCGGTCAGTTTTGTGCAGTTGAGGAAGCAATGATTTCCAAGGTGGACCATAGACTCGGGGAGTTCGATCGAAGTTATGTTCAGTTCACGGAATGCGTCGGATCCTATCCCTTTGATCCCGTGTATGAGATAAATTCCCTTAAGGGTATCTCTGCTCTGATACCAGGGAGTGTGCTGATACCAGGAATCCGACACTTCATAAGCGGCATAATTGTACCCGTACCCTCCGTCCCCACATGTGAAATTGACCCTTTCGAGAGAACAACAACCTGCAAAGGCAGGACTCTTATCAGATACCACTGCATTCAATGTAATAGGTATATAGAGTTCCGTGAGATTTTTACAATCAAGGAACGCCCCGGCTCCAAGTTTGCTGATGCCATTCATTATGACAATTTTAGTGATATCATCACGGTAATCATACCACGGTGCAGGGGTTGAATTATACTGGTTCATTTCACCAGATCCGGTGATCTCCAAAACACTACCAGAGTCCCCCACGTAAATGGTGTATGTAGCATTCGGCCCACAGGATCCAGAATCTATGACCTGTGCAGAAGAGGCATCTGTTTCCTCATGAAGTACAAACAATACTGTCGCAGCGGATGCAATGAGCGCAAAAATCACCAAAAGCATTCCAAACTTCAGAGAACTGTTCGAAGTAGCGTTACGGTACATGATATCATCTCTATGTTGAGGAGATTCTACCACCATGGGCCATCCGGGGGTTTGAACCATCAAACGCCCGGCCCTATAGTTAGTAGTATACAAACTATATACAAAAAGTAAACTATTTGTATACTTTCAAAAAATTTTATATATAATATCGATAGAGCGACA
Source organism: Faecalibacterium sp. CAG:74 (assembly GCA_963635855.1). GTDB lineage: Archaea > Thermoplasmatota > Thermoplasmata > Methanomassiliicoccales > Methanomethylophilaceae > Methanomethylophilus. The sequence goes on from CAVHHN010000083.1 coordinate 4,561, forward strand.
GCTACACCTACCAATATCGATCCACCACATCCCCGCATAACCTTAGAATATTATGCGTCATCAGATCTCACGAACTTCTCTAAACCACCTTTCAAATCAGTCTTCAACACACTCTTTCACAAAGTCCTCCATTTCATTCGACAAACGATTCCAATTTCTGTTTCGGATCGAACTTGACTATCGAATCGATCTTCACCGAAGAGTCTACATTTATGCAATCAACATCAGGAATGCAACTTGTACTGTGGGTCTCCGAAGATAGATAAGGCGAATCACCGACCAGATTTAGCCACGCTGAGCCTTGGCCCTCAAACACGTGCCCACCCAGATTAGCTGCAGTTGGTTCCATCTGTTGACCGTTTGCATCCGCAAAAAGATACGCACAGGCAGTGTTGGTTCCGATGTACTTGATCCCTTTGTCAAAGATCATTGTAAATCCCATGTGATAGGGATAGTTCCAGAACGGTATACTATCAGTATAATCATACCCTACCCCATCGGTTCCGACAGAAAATCTCACTTTTGTAAGGTAATATATCTGATCGAATGCGGGATATTCTTTTGAACCGACACTGTCGAGAGTGATCGGAAGGGTGAGAGAAGATAGGGCATCTATGCGGTAAAATGCGTGACAACCAAGGGATTGTACACTGTTCGGAAGTTCCATAGACAATATGAACAATTCACGGAAAGCATCCGAACCGATGTGGGTGATCCCTTCTGAAAAGTTGATCTCCCTGAGGGAGTCTTTACACGCATACCAAGGAGTCAACTGATACCAACAGTTGCTTCCTTTGTAGGCAGCATAATCATATCCATATCCGGAACCAGGGGTGAAATAGAACTTCACTACTCCTGACAGATCATGGAAAGCAGGACTACCATCAAGCCATACCGCATTGAGACTAATTGGCATGGTGATATACCTGAACGAGCAGATCTCGAATGCGTATTTTCCAAAAGAAGTTAATGAATTTGGAAGAATGAGAGTTTCCGCAGTACACTTGTTAAACGTTCTGGTTCCGATGTGAGATACACCTTCCCCAACTGTGACTGTTTTAAGATTGGGTGCTTTATTCCAAGGAATAGTAATAAGTGGGGCGTACACATCATAGTCGCAACCCACACCATTGGTACCTTTGGTTATCGTCACATATTCAAGATTGTCATATGAAACGACGAATGCGCTATAAGCGTCAAGATCGATGGTCATCGGAATGGTAAGTTCTTGGATATTACACTTATGGAACATTTCCTGCCCCAGTTTCGTGACATTGTCGGCAATGATGATCGTCTTTGCAATATCCGAATTCATATTCCAAGGGGCGAGTTTTTCATTCTTAGGATTATGACTCCACGAATCATAGTAATCGAACGGAACACCATTTCCATTGGTGAAAGTTACCTTCTGAACTGCCATACAGCCATTGAATGCTGGGTATCTTTCGTCACTGCCATACGAATTCAGACTCACAGGAATGGTCAGATCGGTCAGTTTTGTGCAGTTGAGGAAACTGTGGTTTCCAAGATGAACCACAGAATCAGGGAGCACGAGCGAGGTTATGTTCAGTTCACGGAATGCATCGGATCCGATTCCTTTGACACCATCTGCAAAATTGATCTCTTTGAGTGTGTCTCTACTTTGATACCAAGGGGTGTTCTGGTACCAAGAATCGGTCCCATCATAAGCGGCATAATTGTACCCATATCCTCCATCACCAATAGTGAAGTTGATCTTTTCGATACGATCGATGCCTGCAAAGGCAGCATACATATCCGAAACCACACTGTTAAGTGTGATAGGAATGGTGAGTTCGGCCACCTGTTTGCATTTGGTGAAGGCCCATGCACCGAGTTTGGTGATGTTGTCCCCAATGACGATTTTAGTGATATCCTCGCGATACTCATACCAAGGTGCACGAACAGCATCGTACTGGTACATTTCACCGGAACCGGCGATCTCCAATGTACCATCCGAATAGATGTTGTATGTGGCGTCCGGTCCGCATTGACCAGAATCGATGACCTGTGCCGAAGACACATCAGTTTCTGCATGAAGTACGAATAATACCACCATAGCGGATGCGATAAGCGCAAGGATCATCAAAAACGTCCCAAGCTTTAACGAACTATCAGAGGTAATGTTGCGAATGATATCATCTCTCCATAGAGCATTTCTACGCCACAATCACCCAGTGTATTGAGGATTGACAATGGTCAATTGCGCGCTTGTATACAAATAGTAGACAATAAGTAGACTATATGTAGACTTCTAAAAATCTTTTTATACAAGAAAAAATCGGACAGCTATGTCAATCAGGCAATCTAGTGCGATCATACACAACCTTGGGAAGCAAATTTCAACACAGATCATAAAAACAGATCTAATCCACCAAACAACGTCGTTTAGATATGATCAAACATAAATTTTGATCGATTGTTGAATGACCCAGGCATTTGATATTGAATAAAAAGACGACGGTCGCCCGCCGTCTGAAATTGTTTACTCTGCGTTTGTTTTGAATTCTGACTCAGCATCCGCTTCAGCTTCTGCTGCACTCTTCGATTTGATAAAGATACCGACCACAGCAGCTAATAGGAGGATCACACCACCAGCGAGGAAACCGAACTCGACCGAATCCATGAACGCATTCACGATCTTGTTGGCAATGTCGGGATGTCCCGAACTCATATACGTTATGAATGAAGTATAGAATTCGGTCGCTTTCTCAGAAACGCCAGCGATTCCGTCAACCAGTCCGTTGTACTTGGCATTGATCAACATCGTGAACAAGGCCGTACCGATACAGGTACCGATGGATCTGAACAGGTTCACTGCACCAGTGTTCATACCCATATCCACGGTCTTTGAAGAGTTCTGAACAGCCGCCATGATAGGAGTCATCATACACCCGAGACCGACACCAAGAACAAACGTTCCGATACAATAGATATCGATAGGTGCCCCCAATACTGAATAATAAGGATAGCCCGAATTCGGCTCTATTCCATTGATCGACATTGTGGACAATATGTAAAGGCCTACGAATGCCAAGACCGGACCAACTATGAGCCAGGGCCTGTATCCCACCTTTTCACACAAGGTACCGGAGATCATAGAGGTTATCAGCATTCCGACGACCATGAACAAGGTGTAGTAACTTGCCGTAAGAGTATTCATCTTGAAGAGGATGAAGATTCCGAAATAGCTCGCAAAGGTCATTGCCCCCATCATACCGATACCGAAGAGCATCATGTAGATACAACCGGCCACGATGGTCTTGTTCTTCAAAAGCTTTGGAGACAGGACCGGTTCTGGAGCAAACTTCTCTATGCGAATGAATGCGAAGATAAGAACAATAAGAATAATGTACATCGCAATGGCGATCGGTTCTGTCCACTGGAACTCGTTTCCTCCACACTCGAAGATAAGAACGAAATCCATCAGAAGAGCTGCGAGAACGATGATCCCTTTGAAATCGATTATAGGTTTCGAAGCCAGCTCAGGAGCGGGGAATTTCTTGACAGTACAGATGATCGAGATCAGTGCCAGAGGGACATTAATGTAGAAACACCAGTGCCAGCTGGCGTTCTCGGTCAACCATCCGCCCACAATAGGTCCGATACCGGTACCGATACCGAAAATCGCACCGAGCATACCCTGCATCTTCGCCCTGACGGTTGGAGAATACAGATCTGCAATAGAAGCAGTGGCCACAGGAATGATTATTCCTCCACCAAATCCCTGAATTCCACGACATATGCACATCATGTTCATATCTACAGAAAGACCTGCAAGAATGGAACCGACGGCAAAAAGACCTATTCCGAGAAGGAACAATGGTTTCCTTCCATATAGGTCTGATAATTTGCCTGCAATTGGAATCATCACACATTCGCACAACAAATATGCCGTGATCATCCAAGTGTACATCCCATTGTTATTGAGATCGCTTGCAATTTTAGGCCCACAGGTTCCGACGATGGTTCCGTCGAAACATGCGCCGAGCATACCGAGACATAAGCCGAACATAATCAGCTTACGAGAGCCCGGAGATATGTTTTTGTAAGTTATCTGCTCAACTACCATATTTACATCAAAACAGCGTTAGATTAAACAACTATATAAAGATAGACAATTTCTATCTATTATAACTAATATTTTCTTCATTTTTATCAAAATTATGATTAAAATCATGTTTACAAAACAACTTAATAATCTAATTAATAACAACGTTAATTGTTGTTAGATAAACAAAAAATCTCGGATCGACAATATGCTTCTTACAGATCTTCGTATCTAACTAAGGTGGGCAACACAAAAAAAACGTAAAGGTTCCATTGAAATCATGCTGTCAACACCAACCTAATTTCGATCTAATCGAATTCGAAATGTTGGACGCTGCCACAGGAGCTGAGCACATTTCTTCTGCTGTTGTCTAACCTTTTCCTGATTAGTAACTGTTCAGAACCCCTCCTAGAAGATCAAAAAATCTAATCTAAAAATGTAAGGGCTGACCTTGAGACCAAGTTATTGAGATATGGTTTCAATGGGCACTTCTTTCTAAACCATATAAAGGTCTCAAAAACGTCTTAT
>CAVHHN010000084.1:0-9119 GCA_963635855.1 Faecalibacterium sp. CAG:74
ATGCGATGGTCTTGACGTTATCAGGAATTTCATAAGAAGTTCCTGCTTTGGCCACTGGGTATTGGATCAGGATAAGCTTGTCTTTACTGAAAAGAACACCGTCTATCGATGCATAGATGCCGTTGTTCTCGGAGACTAAGTACGAAGTAAGTGAGGTGCAATCCTTGAACGCAGATTCATTGATGGAGCTGACAGAGTTACCAAAATTGACAGCAGTGAGTTTAGAGCAACCTGCGAATGCGGATGCTCCGATGGACTCAACCAAATCGGGAATGGTGGTGGATTCGATGGAGGTAATACCTTCGAATGCAAAGTCACCGATCGATGTGACCGTGTCAGCTATTTCAATGGATCTGATAGAGTCTTTGTGGGCATACCAAGGTGCTTGGCCACTGGAATATGATCCCATCATTCCAGAACCGTTGATGGTGAGGGTTCCTGTGGAAAGATCCAATTCGTAAGTGACACTATCACCACATTCACCGGATTCCTTGTTGGGATCTTCTGTAGGGGCGGATGCCTGTTTGACCCATTTGCCGTCAACTTTGTTAAAAGTGGAACCGACCAGGTTTTCAACGCTTGGTTCGAGTTCTTTTTCACCCTCTGGGTCATAGAAAACCATATCGAAAGCACCAGCTTCAAGGGTTTCTACTGAATCGGGGATGGTTATGGATGTGAGAGAAGTGCAACCTTTGAACGCATAGGATGCAATGGTCGTGACAGCTGCAGGTATTTCGTATGATGCGTCTGCTTTGGCCACAGGGTATTGGATCAGAGTGGACTTGTCACTGCTGAAAAGAACACCCTCGATCGATGCATAGGTGCCGTTGTTCTCGGATACCACATACAATGCAAGTGATGTGCAACCATTGAACACACCCTCTCCGAGGGAGTTGACCGACTTACCGAGGTTAACCGTGGCGAGTTTGGTACAATCTGCGAATGCGGATGCACCGATGGACTCGACGGAATCGGGGATGATGATAGATTCTATTGTAGTGATACCTTCGAAGGCAAAGTTACCGATAGATGTGATATTATCACCGATAACGATCGAACTGATGGAATCTTTGTAGGAGTACCAAGGTGCTTCACCGCTGGAATAAGACTCCAACTTTCCAGAACCATTGATAGTCAGGATTCCTGAAGTTTTATCCAACTCATATGTGACTTTATCTCCACATTCACCGGACACCTTGTTGGGATCTTCCGAGGGAGTGGGTTTCTGTTTGATCCATTTGCCGTCAACTTTGTTAAAAGTGGAACCGGCCAGGTTTTCAACGGTTGATTCGAGTTCATTTTCACCCTCTGGATCATAGAATACCATGTCGAACGCACCATCTTCGATAGTTGTGACGGATCCAGGGATGGTTATAGTTGTGAGGGAAGTGCAACCTTTGAACGCAGAGGATGCAATGGTCTTGACAGATGCAGGTATTTCGTAGGAAGTTCCTACTTTGGCCACAGGGTATTGGATCAAGAGGATCTTGTCTTTGCTGAAAAGAACACCCTCAATCGATGCGTAGGTGCAGTTGTTCTCGGATACCACATACAAAGCAAGGGATGTACAACCTTTGAACACACCCTCTCCGAGGGTGTTGACAGATCTGCCGAGCGTGACCGTGGAGAGTTTGGTGCAACCAGCGAATGCGGATGCGCCGAGGGATTCGAGTGAATCGGGGATAATGATGGACTCAATGGAAGTGATGCCTTCGAACGCATAGTCACCGATGGATGTGATGGTATCAGCTATTTCAATGGATTCAATGGAATCTCTGTAGGAATACCAAGGTGCTTCACCACTGGAATAAGATACCATCTCTCCAGAACCACTGATAGTTAGAGTTCCAGAGGAGAGCTCCAATTCGTAAGTTACACCATTACCACATTCACCGGACACCTTGTTAGGATCTTCCGTGGGTGTGGATCCCTGTTTGATCCATTTGCCGTCAACATAATTGAACGTGGAACCCGCGAGATTTGTGGCTGTAACTGCAAATGTGGTTTCGCCATCTGCATCATAGAATTTTCCGTAGAATGCATTCTCTCCGATAGAGGATAATGAATTGGAGAGGGTGATGGTGGTTAGAGAATAACAACCGTAGAACGCAAAGTTTCCGATCGTGGTTACCGAATTAGGGAAGACCACAAAGATCAGAGAGGTACACTCATAGAATGCCGAATATTCAATAGAAGTGACCGAATCAGAGAAGACCACACTAGTGAGGGAGGTACAGCCACCGAACGCAGCATAATAGATGGTCGTGACCGAATCAGGGATCCGGATAGTGGAGAGAGAAGTACATCCCCCAAAGGTAGAACTTCTAAGAATTGTGAGTGAATCGGAGATTATCGCGGACTTGAGAGAATAACAGTGTTGGAACGAAGCTTCTCCAAGATATGTGACCGAATCAGGCATGATGATGGAAGTTAAGGAGATACAACCCTTGAATGCATAGTCCCCGATGGAAGTGACGGAACCAGGGATATTGAATGAAGTAATTGATTTGCAGTATGTGAATGCAAATTTACCGATCTTGGTTACAGAATCTGGAACAGTGACAGAGTTTAGGTTCGTACAGTCGATGAATGCATAGTCCCCGATGGTCGTGATGGAGTACCCGATTATGACCGATTTGATAGAATCTTTGTAGAGTTTCCAAGGCAGAGTATCGGTCGAATAATCATACATTGATCCAAAACCGTTTATTTCAAGTGTTCCCGTTGCGGAGTCGAATTCGTATGTGATGTTATCTCCACATTGTCCAAAATACATGGGAGAATCCTCATCGGATGGAGAGGGTGCTTGTTTGATCCAATTACCATCAACGTTACTAAAGGTGGAACCAGCCAGATTTACAGCGGTCGGTTCAAGTTCGGTTATACCGTCGGTTTCATAGAAGATCCCATAAAACGCGTTGTCTTCGATCGTTGTCACTGATGCTGGGACCTTGAAGGAAGAGTCGGTTTTACCCATTGGATACAATATCAATGTGGTCCTATCCTTGCTGAATAAGACGCCATCTACAGAACAGTAGTTCATATTCTTCTCACTCACCTCGATCGATGCGAGAGAATTACAGCCCTTGAACACAAGGGCCCCAAGGTATCTGACGGATTCGGAAAGGTTAATGGAAGTAAGGTCAGAACAGCTATTGAAAGCAGAATACCAGATCGATGTTACTGAATCTGGAATAGTTATAGATGTGAGAGAGGTGCAGTTGTAGAACGCTGATCCCCTGATGGTTATGAGCGAGTCGGGGAGGGTGATGGATGCGAGAGAGGTACAATCGCTGAAAACTGAGTCACTGATGCATGTAATCGAATTGGAAAGGGTCACGGAGGCGAGAGAGGTGCAGCATTCAAATGCACTCTCTCCGATAGTTTTGACGGAATCTGAGATAGAGATTGTAGTAAGAGAGGTACAATCACTGAATGCATAACTCCCAATGGTTTTGACAGAATTGGGGATGGAGATAGATGTGAGAGAGGTGCAGTTGTAGAACGCAGAATATCCGATTGATAAAACAGAATCAGAAATGGTGATAGAGGAGAGGGCAGTGCATCCACTAAATGCTGAGGATCCGATGGTTTCTACAGAATCAGGGATGATGATAGAGGAGAGGGCAGTGCATCCGCTAAATGCTGAAGATCCGATGGTTTCTACAGAATCAGGGATGGAGATAGATGTGAGAGAAGTACAATCACAGAAAATGAAGGATCTGAGGGTGAGGATCGTATCGGGGATGGTGATCGATCCGAGATGAGCGCAACCATAGAATGCGGAAGCTCCGATGGATGTGACGGACTCGGGGATCGTGAGGGAAGAAAGTAAAATACAATCCCTGAACGCAGAATCTCCGATGGATGTGACGGACTTGCCAATGGTCACAGAAGTAAGGGATGTACAACCATTGAATGCATAAGTACCGATCGAGGTGACAGAATCTCCTATGATGACCGAAGTGATGGACCCTTTATTAGAATCCCAAAGCGAGGTTCCATTCAAGTAATTATCCATTGGCCCAGACCCATATATTGTGAGAGTCCCTGTTGCAGGGTCGAATGCATATGTGATTTTATTTTCAGAGGAATCTGATGAATCCCCCTCGGAGGAGGATGCTTGTTTGATCCATTTTCCATCGACGTTATTGAAGGTGAAACCCGTCAAATTTTCAACAGTTGGAGCAAGTTCTGTTTCACGATCAGCTTCATAAAATGTTCCATAGAACACATTTTCACCAATGGAAATGACAGATTTTGGTATAGACAATGTGGCTATTGAAGCACAGTCTTTGAATGCGAAATCTCCAATCGAAGTGACAGAACTGGGGATAGTCAGAGAAATAAGAGAAGTACAACCTCTGAACGAAGAAATACCGATAGAGGTGACAGAACTGGGGATTATCAGAGACCTCAGGGAGGTACAATCTTTGAATGCGAAGTTATTGATAAAGGTGAGTGAATCCTTGATGACAACATAGATCAAAGAGGTGCATTCAAAGAAAACAGATTGTCCAATAAAGGTAACAGACTCAGGAATGGTCACGAATTCCAAGGTGCTGTGACTGAACGCAGATTCCCCCAAAGAAGTAACCGAATCAGGGATGATTACGAAAGTTATGGAACAGCCATAGAATGCAAAATCTCCGATCGAGGTGACAGAATCTTCGATGACGGCAGATTTGATAGAATCTCTGAATGAATACCAAGGTGTGGTGCCCTCGTGGTAATCATACATTGGCCCAGAACCAGAAATGGTTAGTCTTCCGTTGGTGGCATCGAATTTGTATATAACGTCATTTCCGCACAAACCAAATCTTTTTTCGTATTTCTGTTCCGTGGGCGTAGGTGGTTGTTTGATCCATTTACCATCGGTATTAATGTATGTGTATCCAGAAAGATACAGAGCGTTTTGTGGGAGGATGGTTGTACCTTTTAGATCATAGAAAGTTCCGTTAAAAACTGATTTTCCGATAGAGGTGACCGATATGGGAATAGATATAGTGGTAAGTGAGGAGCAGGAATTGAATGCAAAGTCTCCAATTGATGTGATCGAATAGGGAATGGTTATAGTTAGAACCTTAGAACAAGCAAAGAACGCATAATCTCCAATCGAGGTGACAGGTTCTTCAATAACGACCGATGTGATCGATTTTTTAAACAAATACCAAGGCGTTGTACAATCGGCATAGTCAAACATTGCCCCAGATCCCCTTATAGTGAGAGTTCCAGAATCGACGTCGAACACGTATCTGGCATTTTTTCCACAATAGCCAGAGTACATATTGTGAGTACCACCTGAATAAGAAGATGATTGTTTGATCCATTTGCCCTCAACATTCTTAAAAGTGAATCCTGCCAGATCAACGGCTTGTTTGAATTCGGTCTCACCGTCTGTATCATAGAAAGTTCCATTGAACACATTCTTCCCAAGTTTGATTATCAATTGTGGGAAGGTGATAGAGGCAAGTGATTTACAACCAACGAATGCGTACTCTCTGATCGAGGTAACGGAGTTCGGAATAACAACAGAGGTAAGAGATTCACAATCTAAGAACACAGAACTTTTGAGTTCTGTTACAGAACTAGAAAGAGTGACTGACGTCAACTTGGAACATTCTCTGAATGTGGATTCACCGAGATATGTGACGGAATCCAGGAGGAAAATAGATGTGAGAGATGAACAACCATAGAACGCATAATCTCCGATCGATGTCACAGACCCAGTGATCGTGATGGATGAAAGGGAGATACACTTGTCGAATGTGTATGTTCCGATGGAAGAGACCTTATTGGAAAGGGTCACAGACTTAAGGGAAGAACATGAACTGAATGCATAATCTCCGATGGATGTGACATCTCCCCCTATGGAGACCGATTGGATCTGGTCTTTGTATGAGTCCCAGAACGGTTTATCCCTAGTGGTGTAATCATCCATTGGTCCGGAACCGCTGATGATGAGTTTTCCAGTGATGGCATCGAATGTGTATTTGACATTTTTTCCACACATACCGGAGATCGTGGAATCATCTTCCGAAGAAGACTGTTTGATCCATTTTTCACCATTGTTCTTGAAAGTGGATCCGATCAGATCGGCGGCGGTCGATCCAAGTTTGGTTACACCGTCGGTGTCGTAGAAAGATCCGCTGAATGCTGACTTTCCTATCGCGGTGATCGAATCGGGGAAGCTGACCGAAAGTAGATTTGGGCAATCATAGAACGCAAAACTGCCGATCGTAGTGACTGACGCGGGGAGAATAATTGATGTTAGGCCTGTGCAACCGTTGAATGCAGATGCTCCAATGGATGTTACGGTGTTCGGGATCTCATAGGAGGTATCGGTTTTACCTACGGGATACTGTATCAACGTGGTCCTACTCTTGTTGAAGAGCACGCCATCGGTCGAACTGAAATAAGAATTGTTTTCACCGACATCTATAGATGCAAGGTGGGTACAGCCTTCGAACGCATTCTCACCGATGGAGGTGACAGTATCTGGTATGATGATGGAAGTAAGTGATCCACAGTCGCAGAACGCATTCTCACCGATGGATGTGACGGAGGGAGACATGGTCACTGAAGTGAGGTTGGTACAACCTTTGAACAAAGAGGACCCAAGGGTTCTGACCGAATCGGGGAGGGTGATGGAGGTAAATGATGTGCAACCCCTGAACGCAGAAACCCCGATTGTTCTGATAGAACCAGGGAGCTCTATGGACTTCAAAGATGTACAATTATTGAATGCAGATTCTCCAATGGCCGTAATGGTTTCTGAAAGGGTCAATGAGGTAAGATCGATACAGTCGGAGAATGCATAGTTCCCGATCGAGGTAATCGAGTCCCCGACGATGATGGTTTTAATGATATTTTTGTACGGATACCAAGGTGCGGTACCATTGGAGTAATTGAACATCGGCCCTGATCCGCTTATTGAGAGTATTCCCGTAGTGGCATTGAATTCATAATCGATACTGCTACCACAGATGTCTTGATCCTCTTTGATCCATTTGTCACCCAGTTTGTGGTACGTGAACCCCGCCAGATTATATGCGCTCGGCTCTAGTTCGGTTATACCGTACCTATCATAGAATTTATCATCAAAAACAGATGGACCGATCATTCCAATAGACTTTGAAAAGATCAGGGTGTCGAGTGAAGAACAGCCACTGAACGCGACTTCACTTATTGATGTAAGAGACTCAGGAAAGATCAGAGAAGTTAGAGAAGAACATCCTTGGAATGCCCAAGAGCCTATGGTTGCAACGGATTTGCCAAATGTAATAGATGTGAGGGAAGAACAACCGCAGAACGCAAAGGGTCCGATTGTTGACAAGGACCTGCCAAAGGTAACGGAGGTGAGGGAAGAACAACCGTAGAAAGCCTTATTCTCGAGCAGTTCTACATTTTTTGGAAGGGTTATAGAAACAAGTGAATTACAACCTTCGAAGGCCCCCCACTTGATTTTTTTGAGACTGTCGGGAAGTGTAACAGAATTCAAAAAAGTACAATATTTAAACGCTGAAGTCTCGATTGTAGTAACAGTATTCGGTATCTCGAAAGAAGCATCGGATTTACATTGAGGATACAAGAGCAAAATGGTCTGGGCCTTATTGAGAAGGACACCACCTGTCGAGCTATAATATGCACAATCCTCGCTAACATCGATCGATTCAAGGGAAGTACAACCAAGGAGTGCGCAATCCTCGATCTCTTTAACAGATTTGGGGATGCTCAGTGAAGTAAGCTTTACGCAGTTATAGAATGAATCTCCCCTAATATACTTGATCGAATCAGAAAGGGTCACGGAGGAGAGAGAAGTGCAGTCCGAGAACACATAATTTCCGACAGAGGTCACGCCACTAGACACTATGACCGTGGTCAAAGTGGATTTACTAAGTTGCCAGGGAGCATATTCATAGAAAGAATATAACGGATACCATTCCCCCGATCCGGTGAAAATGACCTTTTCGATCTTGTCACACCCGGTGAAGATCGGATTTTCTTTGGAACTTACACAATCAAAACTAGCAGGTATTGAGAGGAATTGCAAGCTTCTGCAGTTGTAGAACGCAGAGGTTCCGATGAAGGTGATGGAATCCGGTATGGTCAGGGAAGTAATGGAAGAACAGTTGTAAAACGCAAAATTACCAATGGATGTTAAAGGAGTTGAAAGGGTTACAGATGTAAGAGCGGTACAATTGTAGAATGCGTAATTGCCTATTGAAGATAAAGAATTAGAAAAAGATGCAGAGGCAAGGGATGTGCAACCGTAGAATGCATAATTACCTATGGAGGTTAAGGAACTGGGGAATGACACATAAGTAAGTGATGTGCAACCGTAGAATGCATAATTACCTATGGAGGTTAAGGAACTGGGGAAGGTCACAGATGTAACGGAGGCACATCCGAAAAACGCAGAATATCCGATATAAGTGATAGAATCACCGATACAGATCGTGCGAATAGAATTTTTATATTGGTACCAAGGTGCTACACCCATCGAATACTGATACATCTGTCCGGAACCAGTGAATGTAAGTGTTCCAGAGGTGGCATCGAATTCATACCCCAAATCATCTCCACATTTACCTGAAGGATTGGGTACATCTGCATCAGCGGATTCAGCATTGGCAATAATAACGTACAGTGATACGCTTACCAACACTGTGATGATAAATACTACAGATTTCTTAAAGATAGTTTCATCCCCATTAACTAATTTCGATGTTTACCCTATTACGATATATACTTAATGTAGACAATTGATAGACAAGGTTGAGGAATTGTTTACATTATGAGAATTAATTGTTATACAAAAAATAGACAATCTTAATCGAATTCAGTAATTGACACGTGGATTAAGATTCGAATAAAGTATTACCGGCGGCTCTTTTCTTGTAAAAAGCAAGTGCGAGTAAAACGGATATAATAAAAATAAATGCAACAAAAAGATAAATTCTCTCCGACCCACTACCAGAATTATCAGAAGAGGGTGGTGACGGCGATATATAGTTGTCGGAATCCTGTTTGATCCATTTACCATTGGTATTCTTGAATGCTAATCCACAAAGATTTGTTGCTGTTGACTCTAATTCGGTTTTAGTATCTGTGTCATA
>CAVHHN010000085.1:0-9014 GCA_963635855.1 Faecalibacterium sp. CAG:74
CAACGAATATTCTTGCATAAACTATAATTGATGCCATCACTACAATTTCTACGAGGATGATTGCAAGGATATCCTGCATTTTCGATCTTTCTTCAGGATCAATATCTGGTATCGGGGAATTTTGTTTTACCCATTTGTCGCCCAGCTTCATAAAGGTAGATCCAGCAAGGTTATCAGCCGTAGGTTGGAGAATGGTTTCACCGTCTGTATCATAAAATGTACCGTTAAATGCAGACTCTCCGATCAATGTGACCGAGCTTGGGATGGTAACCTGGGTCAGGTTAGAACATTCAAAGAATGCACGGTCACAGATGTGTGTCACTTGTTCTGGGATCTTGTATTGTGTATTTGGCCTACTTGCGGGATATGCGATCAAAACATTCTTGTCTTTATTGAACAACACTCCGTCGATCGAACTATATTTAGTATTATTCTCATCGACATCGATCGAGGTGAGGGAGTTGCATCCTTTGAACACTTGTTCACCGATCAATGTTACCGAATTTGGTATAAACAGACTTAAAAGTGAATTACAGCCATTGAATGCACGATCGCCGATCGACAGGAGCGACCCTCCGAGAGAAACCACAACGACTTCAGAACAATCCTGGAATGCCGAATTTCCGATAGAGGTTATACTATCTGAAATAGAGATAGTACTCAGTACCGATCTGCTTAGTTGCCAGGGGGTGTACCCATAATAATGGTCTTTTGAACTAGAAGTATCGTATGGGTACCAGTCTCCGGTCCCTATGAATGTTATATTCTCGATATTGGAACAGCCTGAAAATATTGGTGATTCATTGTTCCCCACGCAATCGATTCCCGCAGGAACCGTAAGCACACGCAGACCATGGCAGTTTATGAACGCAGATTTTCCGATCGAGGTGACCGAGCTTGGGATAGTGATCGAAACTAGGTAAATGCAATCCTTGAATGCATATCTTTCAATCATTGTGACGGAATCAGGGATGATGTATGAAGTGACCCCATAGCCTTCAGGGAACAATATCAATGTGGTCTTATCAAGATTGAAAAGTATTCCGTTCTCCGAAGAGAATTTTTCATTACCTTCAGCAACAGTGATCTCAGCTAGAGCACTACACCCATCAAATGCCTGTTCTTCAATGCTAGTGACAGATATCCCGAGTTTCACTGATGTAAGGGTAGTACAGTTGAGGAATACTTTATTTCCGACGAAAGTCACTTCGTCCGATAGAACAACACTCAGTGCAACCGTAGTTAGATGCCATGGCGTGTATTCATAATTCGGCGTATAATCGTGCCAGTCGCCAGAACCTGTGAATGTGATATTTTTGATGTTAATGCATCCCGAGAAGATCGGTGAGCGATCAGATCCTACACATTCAAGTTCGACTGGGATAGTTAGATTCCTTAGGTCCGTGCAATTTTTGAATGCCGAATCACCAATCGATAAAGAGGGATTTGATAGTGTTAGAGAATTTATCGATGAACAATTTTCAAAAGCTGAAGTTCCGATTTTTAAGACCGAAGCTGGGATTACAGATAAGTTGAGGGCTGTACAACCCTTGAATGCATCTTTTCCAATTGTGGTCAAGGCGTCACATAAGTTCACAGACTTTAGAGAACCACAGTTAGCGAACGTACTATTGCCAATGGACAATAACCCTTCACTTAATTTTACGGATGAAAGCTTGTTACAGTCATTGAATGCTGAGTCACCTATCGTGGTAACTCCGTCAGAGATTACAATTGTGGTTAGGGAACCTCTACTGATTTGCCAGGGTGTCAAAAAGAATTTTGAGGAATCGTAAAGATACCATTTGCCAGATCCATTGAAAGTAACTTTTTCAATGTTGGTACAACCTGCGAATGCAGGTGATTCCAACGAAGAGACACTATCAAGGGTTACTGGCACAGTGAGTTGCTTCAAACCTTTGCAGTTTGAAAATGCGGAGGCCCCGATCGATCTGACAGAATCAGGTATGGTGAGGGTTTGGATAGATGTACAATCAGCAAATGAGCTTTCACCAATTTCTGTGATTTTTTCTCCTAATTTCACAGTTTGAAGCTTGTCACAGCCATAGAATGCACGATCTTTGATAGTACAGAGGAATTCAGGGAGATACAGATCAGTGAGAGAAGCACATTCTTCGAATGCAGAGGTCCCAATGGATGAAATCAATTTGCCGAAGGCTATTGAGTGGAGAGATGTACATTTGTAAAATACACCATCTCCCACGGAGTTCACTTCATCAGAAAGGATCAAGGTCAAGCTGACCTTTGTTAGTTGCCAGGGGGTGTATCTGAATTCATCTGTATCATATGTATGCCATTCTCCACTTCCCGTGAAGGTAATTTTTGTTATATTTTCACAATTGGAGAATATCGGTGCACCTACTGATCCGACACAATCGAGACCGATAGGAATCGTAAGCTCAGTCAGGCCCGTACAATTTTCAAATGCAGAGTTACCAATAGATTTGATGGAATCGTTAATGATCACTTTGGATAGTGCTATACAGTTGCGGAATGCATATTCGCCTATATATTGGGCAGATTCCGGGATAGAATACGAGCTATCTTTTTTACCCTCTGGGTATTGGATCAATGTATTCGTTTTAGTATCTAATAGCACCCCACTTACAGATTTGAAATTAAGATTGTTCGGATCGACATGAATATCAGTAAGATGGGTACAATCCCAGAAAACATGTTTTCCGATCAACCCAATGGTACTTGGGATTGCAATATCAGTGATTTTAGAGCAGCCTCTGAATGCTTCGTCACCGATCGATGTAACACCTTCAGATATGACAACGACACTTAGGGTCGATCTGCAGAGTTGCCACGGAGCATACCCATAAAATGAGTCTTGGGATTCGGTAGGGCCATATTTGTACCAGTTTTCTGTTCCAGTAAAGGTTATTTTTTCAATATTGGAGCAACCTGAAAAAATGGGGGCCTCATTATTTCCTACACAATTGAGATTCGCTGGGACAGAAAGTGATTTTAGGCCTTTGCAGTCTTTGAACGCATGGTCACCGAGAGTTTCGATAGAGTCTGGGAGTATAAGTGATGCAATTTTGATACACCCTTGGAATGCAGAATCTCCGATTGAATTTAGGTGGTTAAAGAAGGACACATTCTCTAGGGCAGTACATTCTTTGAATGCTGACCTTGCAATTGTACCAAGTGACTCACTCAATTTTAAAGTGGATAGTTTTGTACAATTCTCGAATGATGATGCTTCGATGGTGTTGACTGTGTCGGGAATGATAATCGATGTGAATACACAGTCTTTGAACGCATTTACGCCTATTGACTCCACACCGTCCGAAATAGTGACCGATGAAAGTGTAAATCTGCAGAGTTGCCACGGAGTGTACTGATAGTAGGAATCCTGAGAACTGGAAGATCCGTATTGATACCAGGTTCCAGATCCCGCAGTGAAAGTGATCTTTCCGATCTTGTTGCATCCACCGAAGGCGGGAGAATCATTGGACATGACACAGTTAAGACTGGCAGGTATAGAAAGTTCCACAACCTCATTACAGTTTTTGAAGGCAGATTTTCCAAGATATGTTACAGAATCAGGAACTATAACTGTGTTGAGGCTGACACAACTCTCGAATGCTTCATCTCCAATAGTGTTTAAGGAATCATTGAGATTCAATTCTGTAAGTGCCTGACAATCACGGAAAGCCAGGTCTCCGATTTTTTTGACTTTGCTTGGAATTGTTAAGGATTCGACTTTATCGCAGTTGCTGAAAGCTCCGGTCCCAATCATTTCTAGAGAATCACCAAATGATAACGATTCTAGGGATGAGCAGTTTTCAAACGCATAATCCTCGATCTTTTTCACTGAGTCTGGAATATCAATTTCAGTGAGTTCTGTACAATTGTTGAATGCCCGATATCCAATTGATGTTGTCCCAGATGAAATTATTACAGTATCCAAAGCCTCTTTACTGAGTTGCCATGGGGTGAACATGTAGTTGGATGAGGTGTAATTATACCATTCCCCTGTTCCTACGAAAATAACCTTGTGGATATTCAAGCACCCGGCAAATATCGGCGAATCTATAGAACCGACACAATCGATATTGGCGGATACTGTAAGTTCAGTAAGCTCGGTACATCCTTCGAATGCAGATCCATCGATCGTTTGGACTTTTTCTTGTATGATTATCGTGGTGAGTGATTTGCAGTTGAAGAATGCATGTTCACCTATACGTTCGACCGTGGTGGGAATCTTGTAGGAGGTTTCATCTTTTTTACCTTCTGGGTATTTGATCAAAACACTCATTTTGTTTTGGAACAGTACCCCACTTTCCACTACATAGTGATCATTTGTACTTGAAACTTCGAATGATCCAAGTGATGTACATCCATCAAAAGCATTCGTTCCGATGGACGAAACCAGACTAGGTATTTTCATCGAGCTGAGCGCAGAACAGTTGTAGAACGTGCCCTCACCTATTGACTTTAGCTGTTCCGGGAGGGTCAATGAGGTGAGTTTGCAACAACCCTGGAATGCCCAATCATCTATGGTGGTAATATCATTTGATATTGAAATAGAACTCAGGACAGATCTACTAAGCTGCCACGGAGTATATCCATAATAGGGTGAATCACCCTTAGTGGAACTGTAATCAAACCATTGACCCTTTCCTGTGAATGTGACCTCACCAACATTTTCGCACCCAGAAAAGACGGGCGTTTCATTATCTCCTACACAATTTAGGCCTGCTGGAATTGATAGTTTATTGAGCTTTGTGCAACTTTCAAACGCCCCTTTACCGATCGATGAAATTGAATCGGGAACGGTCAGAGAAGTGACATTATCACATCCTTTGAATGCATAGTCCCCTATGGACTCCAACTTGTCAGATAGAGTTATTGATGTCAGTACCGATTTACTTAGCTGCCACGGAGTATACTCATAATATGAGGATTGATCACTTGTTGTACCATATTCATACCATTGTCCCGTACCTGTGAATGTTATTTTATTGATATTCTCACAGCCAGCGAATATAGGGGATTTGTTACTACCGACGCAATCAATGTTCGCAGGTACCGTGAGTTCATTTAGTTTTGAACATCCATTAAACGCGGATTCACCGATAGACGATACTGAGTCTGGAATGATCACTGACTTGAGTTCAGTGCAACAACCGAATGCATTGTTCCCGATCGATGTCACAGAACTACTGAGTTTCACGGATTCGAGGACAGGGCAGTCCCTAAATGCATTCTTTGTTATCGATTCGACTGAAGTGATAGAGATCGATCTGAGTTTCATACAATTGTAGAAGGCCCATTCTTCAATAGAACTGGTCGACAAAGGAATCGTGTATGACTCATCTTTTTTACCTTCTGGGTATTTGATAAGCTTGTTCATTTCATGATCGAAAAGAACACCATCTTCGGATACGAACTGGTTGTTTGATTCATTTACAATGATCGAATTTAGTGCGGAGCATGACCAGAAGTTAAGGTTACCGATCGATGACACAGATTGTGGGATGTTCACAGAAGTTAGATATTCGCAACGATAGATCGCTAGATTATCCACTTTATCGACTGTATCCGGAATATTATACGAAGTGTCTTTCTTACCTGAAGGGTATTGGAGCAAGGCGTTCTTTTCCTTATTGAACAAAACTCCCCCTTCGGAAGAGTAATTCGGATTATTCTCCGCAACGGTGATCGTAGTAAGTGCTGGGCAGCTATTGAACGCTTGGTTGCTAATGATTTTTACCGTTTCTGGTATGGTCACAGAAGTGAGGAAAGAACTATTGAAGAACGCTTTATTTTCTATCATAGTGACAGTGTTTGGCACATCATATGATATGTTGGGACTACCTAGTGTGTATTGGATCAACCTGTCCTTATTATAGTTGAACAACACGCCCCCGACTGAACAATAATTGGTATTTTCTGGACTGACCTCGATCGATTTTAAGGATGTACAGTTATCAAAGACGTTGAATTCGATAGACGAGACCGATTTCCCAATAGTTATATTGTTGAGAGAGTAACAATAGGTGAACGCAAAAAAACGAATTGTGGTGACGCTATCTGGTATGGTCACAGAGGTGAGTGCGGTACACCGATAGAACGCAGAGATACCGATATACGTCACTGAATCTGCAATGGTCACTGACTCAAGTGAAGTGAAAAATCCAAAGGCCCCACCTCCGATCGTGGTGACATTCTTTTCAATGATCAGGGATTTCACAGATTCTTTGAACGAATCCCATGGACCCTCTCCAGATAAGTAGTCATACATACGACCTGTCCCGCTGATTGTAAGGGTGCCCGAATTCGGATCGAAATCATATCTGACCTCCGGTCCGCAAGAACCGGAATAACTGTCTTCTGCACTGACGTTATCCGTACTGTCCCAAATAAGATACATCGAAATACAAATGACCGTGAGTGTTAGAATCGACAATACCTTATTCATAGACAGGCCCTTAAACTCGATTTTCGTTGGAATCTCAAATGCTTCTACGATTTTTTCAACATTTGTAAATGTATTGCAGACAATTTACACGTAATTATGAATTCTTGACAATATGATGAATTGTTAAACCAATATTAGCTGGAATCAATGAACATCTATGTGATTATCCTTAGTTTTGTGATCCAATCTCTTGCGCTGGAATATTGAAATGGTATTGGGAATGCTTGAGATCAATGTTGAAATAGGTAATTTTATGGCACTGTTTATTTTATATTTGCTTTCTATCTCTGGGTTATGATTGATTTCGATCCAGGTAGTTCGGCCCGTAAGGCACCGATCGGTGTTACAAATCTTGTTGTAATAACGTTTGTAATATCTATATTGGGTTTTGTTTGTTATTTTGCCAAGGTTTCAGTCGGTGCCGTTGTTTTTGGAGCTTTCGGCCTGATCCTTGGGGGGTATTCAATGGGTTTTGTTCGCCGTCATGCAGAGTCCCAAAGGAATCTTTTGATCCTCTCGGGGGCATCGATCCTTATTTCCGTCATCGCTTTTATGTTAGGTTTCATCCAATTGGTCGAATAAGGCGATACGATGGTGATGTATCGGTCAAAATATGATCTTGAAGGTCTTGCGTCAATTTCTCCGCAAATGAAAAAGGACCTCGATGCAGCATATGGCATCTGTGAAAAACTTCGGAAGGAACTTTCATGCCACCAATGTGGAAAATGTTGTCATCAGCCGAACATCATCATTCTTCCACAAGAGGTCGATCGTATATCTACCGCTGCTGGAACGGATCTTTATACCTTTATGACCGAATATGTCTATCAAACGTCAGACGGTAGATTGCTTTTTAATAAATCTGAGGGTGCCCCATGTCGTTTTTTGAGTAAGGACAATCGTTGTTCTATCTGGAAAAACCGCCCACAGATCTGTGATGACTTTCCATTTATGGTATCAATGCTCATGAGCCGGGTTTATCTCGCTCTCACCAATCCTGATGCAGACATCTATCAGCTGATCTCCTATATGGATGATTCTTGGCCATGTACCGCTGAGATTAAGGAAAGGATCGGGCCTTTGATAGCAGATGCCCTTTCTGTAAAATGATATGTCCTCGAGTTCTTTCCAGCCTATCCATATCGTACGGATCCATCTATGCTTGTTGCTATCATCTGCATTTCTTGGATTGTTATTGGGTTCCATTTCCAATATTTTCGATAATTGCAGTTTATTTATCGAACCGTTCTTAATGGCCCTTCTTTTCCTTGTTTTTCTAACTGTGGATCTCAAATCCCTCAAAAGATCATTTTATAATTCACGTTTTTCCAGTAGTGCCATAATTCTTAATTTTATATGGACGCCAGTATTTGCTTACTTGCTGGGTATTTTATTTTTTAAC
The DNA here is from genome assembly GCA_963635855.1 of Faecalibacterium sp. CAG:74. Taxonomy (GTDB): domain Archaea; phylum Thermoplasmatota; class Thermoplasmata; order Methanomassiliicoccales; family Methanomethylophilaceae; genus Methanomethylophilus. Next base: position 7,860 of record CAVHHN010000085.1, read on the forward strand.
AACATGTTGGATGTCCGCATTGGTTTGCTTTTATTGCTAGTAACCCCCTGTACAGATTGGTACTTGACCTTTACAAAACTTTCTGGAGGAGATACAGCACTTGGTAGTTCGATACTTCCAATCAACTTAGTACTTCAGATCGTTCTAATGCCAGTATATCTCTTTTTATTTTTTGGAATATCTACAGAAATAGACTTTTTCAACATCCTGAAGGATGCATTCATTGTTATTTTTATTCCTGCTATTGTTTTAGCGATCTTTAAATTCTTGATCAGTGAATTCCAGATATGTGAAAAGACCTATTCATGGATGGAAACGAAAAATGACAATCTACAAATTCTCCCCCTATGTTTCGTCATTTTCTTTATGTTTTCATCGAATAGCGGATACATAATTGATAATCTCTTGATTCTTATAGCTATTTTTATCCCATTATTGCTGTTTTTCATTGTTAATTATGTTCTTTCCTCGAACGTTGGGATTAGAGTCGGATTAACATATCAAGAGACCACATCTTTGATTTTTACTACTGTAGCAAGAAATTCCCCTCTTGCTCTCGCAATAGCTTCAGCGACTTTTAGCGATTCCCCAATGATTCTGGTGATACTCGCAGTAGTTCCATTGATAGAACTTCCAACTTTGACTATGATGAGTTTTAGACGCTCATCGAAATTAGTTATTTGATCTATTTCTATGTCTTAGGTCATAACTCAGTAAAGGGTGTTTCTTCAAGAAGAACAGTGGCTGTTTTTGCTTTGAATGCGATTCCGTACAGCAAGGTCTTTCCTTTCAGACCTCTGCAATAATCTTTCCTGTGGATTTGGTCCAATGCTTCATGTGCCAGACTATCTACGACAGCTTCGCTGTCTTCGGAGTTTGCCTTCTTGATCTCCACCACGATGTTCGGATACCTGGGGAATTTGCTTTTCATGAGAATGTCGAGTCTTCTATCACCCGATTCGCGGTCAATGGAAATTTCATATCTGCCTTCCCTGCTGAAAATGATAGTTGCAAGAAAGATATGATAACGCCCTTCATCACACAATAACAATGAAGAATAGTTCTGAAGGAAGTGATCCAAGGAATTCTTCACTTTGGTAACATTTCCTGTTTCCAATGCATTAAGGAAGGGTACGAAAGGATCGGATACTCCGG
>CAVHHN010000086.1:0-8921 GCA_963635855.1 Faecalibacterium sp. CAG:74
TCAAGGATTGTACCTCACTAACCGCTATAGTCATCCCAGATACCGTTGCTTCTATCGGAAAATCGGCATTCAAGGACTGTACTTCCCTCACTTCCGTCAATCTTCCCGATTCCGTCGAGTCCATCGGAAACATGTTCGACGGATGTGATTCTCTCACTACGTTCAAAGTGAGTGAGGAAAGTTCGAAGTATTGTATTTTAGACGGCGTGCTATATAACAATGACAAGACAGAGTTGGTCCGGTATCCTGCAGGAAATTCCATCGTCTCATTCGAGATACCTGATGGAGTAACATCGATCGCGGCCTATGCGTTCCAAGGAAGTACTGCCCTCACCTCCATCACTCTCCCAATCTCATTGAGCTCTATTGGTGAGGGTGCTTTCAACACAATGTTTTACGATACCGACGGTGAGACCGTACTTGAACAAACAACCGATCTTGCTGGATTCACATTCAATAAAATTGAGGATAAATGGGTAAAACAGAGTTCGGCTTTGCTTCCATCTCCATCCCCCTCCCCCGCAGGTAGTTATGAAGAGGGGCCGGAGACAATGTATCTCCTTGCTGCGATCATTGTCACCATTGCCTTGTTAGCTGCTTTAGATTTCATTAAGAAGAAGAAATTTTAAAACACATAGTGAGGGCCAATTCAGTATTTCATCACCAAAAGACATTGTTTTTCCAAGATATGCTTCGAATTCGATGTTCGTCCGCGGAATGGATTAAATGTCTTTGATCCGATATCGGGCCTATGGCCCCTACATTAGAATCGAATAAGCAATACGCAGATACTCTAAAGAACGTGCTCAAACTACGTCATGAACCTGTCGCATGTAGACTGATCAGAGAGAATGAGGAATTTCCCACTTGTTGCAAATTTGTCGATGCCCCCATTTCACACTGTCAGGCTGTTTTCAAAGCGGGCGAAGGCGAATGTCTTGCACTGACCACGGAACAGGAATCCTGCCATGTGGGGGCTTGTGTCCTGGGAATGTGTGATACTCCATCGAATGTTGCAACGGGTGTTGCACATTTCAACATCGGTGCCCACGATTCCCCAGAGGCTGCCAAAGAAATGATCGACAAACGTGTTCTCGTGCCGTTCAAGACCAAAGGAGAGGTTGTCTGCCCCCTGAAAGATGCCGATTTCATACCGGACGTTGTAATAGTTGCTGACATTCCTGAGAGAATTTATTGGGTTGTGCCGTTGGAGACCGCTTCTGGCGGGGGGCGTGCAGAGTTCTCCACCGCACCGTTCCAATGTTGTTGTGAGGATGTCGAAGCTATTCCGATCGTTTCTGGAAGGCCGAATATCTCTATCGGATGTTTCGGATGCAGGAAAAGGACGACCATCAAGGCTGATGAGATGGTTGTTGGCATCCCCTATGATCGTATGTCTGCGTATACAGAGCATTTGAACCGTTATGCGGACGGAATCATGGCAAAAGCCAAGCGTGATTGAGTCGGAATAGGCATTTTGCATCAAATAAAACCTCTTAAAACACTTTTTTTATGTGTTATATCGTGAAATAGTGTTACTCATAAAAATAATTAAATAAAACCTAAATTTGGAAATTTGGAAAATTCATTTTTTTCTCCAGCAGACACAATGTATCCAAAAGCAGTTTTTTGATTGAATTTACTTAAAACCCAATGGTTTTATATTATTTTGAGCCATGTTGCCGTTTGCAAGAGGAGCGCTGTTGATTCATTTTTTCAGCGTGAATGAATAAAGGAGGTATATAATGCCAAAATACGAGGACAAAATTGACTTGTATGATGACTACGGCAAACGCATCGTAAAAGATGTGCCGCTGGAAGCCATTAGCCCTCTGAGGAACAAAGCAATTCAAAAGGTTGCTTCGCTCACCAAGAGGACCATCGGAATTAGCCTTGACGGAATCGAGAAAGCTCTCAAAACCGGAGCTATCGCAGGAAACGTCATCAAAGGTAAAGAGATCGATGCATCTCTCGTCAAAGACGCAGAGAAGATCGCCAAAGACATCAAAGCTACAGTCCAGGTTGTAGATGGTGACGACACTGTCGTTAACGTTATCGATGGCGGAAAGATGATCGTTGTCATCGTTCCCGAGGCCAGGATCAACGCTGGTGTCGAGTACACTACTGGATTCACCACCGTTGCTGCAGCAGTCACCGAAGTTATCATTGACAGGTACAAAGTGCCTATGTACAAGGCCAACATGGTCAAGGCCGCTGTATGGGGTAAGTACCCTCAGACCGTCAACTTTGTCGGATCTAACATCAAGACTATCCTTGAAGTTCCCCAGATGAATGAAGGTGCAGGATTCGCACTCAGGAACATCATGTCCAACCATGTCGTAGCCCTCGTCAAGAGGAACGCCATGCAGGGTGTTGCTCTTTCCGCACTTTTCGAGACCTGCGCTGCCTACGAAATGGGTGACGCTGTCGGACCCTTCGAGAGACAGCACCTTCTGTCCTTCGCATACCAGGGACTCAACGCCAACAACATCGTTTACTCTATCGTTAAGAAGAACGGAAAGACCGGTACCGTCGGAACTGTCGTCGAATCCCTCATGGAGAGGGCAATCGAGGATGGAGTTATCCGCGTAAAAGAGACCCTTCCTTCCGGATATAAGGTATACACTACCGACGATCTCCCCCTCTGGAACGCATACGCTGCAGCCGGAGAGGTTGCCGCTGTTATGGTCAACGTCGGTGCTGCAAGGGCCGCACAGGGTGTTCCTTCGACCGTACTTTACTACAACGACCTCCTTGAGCACGAGTCGGGCCTTCCTGGTGTCGACTATGGACGTGCAGAAGGTGTCGGTGTCGGTATGTCCTTCTTCTCTCACTCTATCTATGGTGGAGGAGGACCTGGTCTGTTCCACGGAAACCACGTCGTTACCAGGCATGCAAAGGGAACTCTTATCCCCGCAGTCACTGCTGGTAACTGTCTCGACGGAGGAACTCAGTTCTTCTCCGCAGAGAGGACTTCCGGAGTCTTTGAGAAGATCTTCGGAGGAATGGAAGAATTCAACACACCCCTCCAGTTCGTTGGAGCAGAGGCTAAGAAGATTAAGAACAAGATCTGAGGAGATAGAGGTCTGTAAATGCCTTCACCAACAGTCGAATATGCTAACATCCCTCTTCCTGAGGTCCGCGTCATGACCCACAGGCTCCTCAGTGCAGAAACCACTGAAAAGATCCTGTGCAGTCTCGATAAGATCGGGGATATCCGTCAGATCAACATGTGTGGTGAGAACCTTCCGAGGACCATCAGTAATGGCCCTGCCAAAGGGAACCTCAACAATCATACAGAGCGCAAGATCATCAATGTGAACGGACGTGATGTTGAATTGCACTGCCTTGTCGGTGCTTTTTACATCGAACTTCCTTTCATTGACGAAGAGGAAATTAACGCAACTGTGGCAAAGATCAAAGATGCCTTCGACGAAACCATCCCAGATGGTTATACTGTCGACATCAACAGGTATTCAAAATACAGACCATCCCTTCACGACTATAGGAGTGCTTAATTATGGCAAAATACAAAAGACAGTTCTTTCCGGGAACCACTACCCCTGCCAAAAACAGGCGTAAATATCTGGATCCCAAGGTAAAGCTCAAGCAGCTTCGTGACGTCCCTATGGACGATGTAGTTAGGCTCATGGGACACAGGGCCCCTGGAGAGGCCTACAAGAGCCTCCACCCTCCGCTAAGTGAGGATAACGAGCCCAAATGTCCTATCAGGCAGCTTGTCGTCCCCATCGAGGGTGCAAAAGCAGGTGACCGTGTCAGGTACATTCAGTTCACTGACTCTGTCTACTTCGCACCCATTTCTCCCTACCAGAGGGCATGGATGTACATGTCCAGGTACAGAGGAATCGATACCGGTACCCTTTCCGGTAGGCAGATCATCGAGGTCCGTGAGAGGAACCTTGAAAAGATCGCAAAAGAGCTTATCGACAATGAGACCTTCGATCCCGCACTCACCGGAATCAGGGGTGCAACCGTTCACGGACACTCTTGCCGTCTCGATGAGAACGGACTTATGTTCGATGCATGGCAGAGGTACCTCTGGGACCCCAGCAAGAAAGAAGTTATGTATGTGAAAGACCAGGTTGCGTTGCCTCTCGACAAGAAGATCTATGTCGGAAAGCCCGCTTCCATGTCTGACCTTAAGAAGAGGACCACCATCTTCAGGGCAGACGGTGTCGACATGAGGGACGACAAAGAAGTCACTGACTTCTACATCAGGGTTCACAAACTCAGGACCCTCGGTGGATACAGGCCCTTCGATGTAAAAGGTGAGTGAAAATGGCAGGTAAAGACGATAAACTTTTCCTTGAAGCATGCAAAAAGAAATTCAAGGAAGAACCCACCAGCATGGAGACCAAGTACTACTGCTACGGCGGATGGAAACAGTCCAAGAGCAAAGTGGAATTCCAGAAAGAAGCAATGGAGATCGCCAAGAAACGTGGCTTCCCCATGATGAACGAAGACATCGGAGTGCCTCTCGGACAGAGGTCCTGGATGCCCTACCAGCTGTCCCACACTGACATCTTTGTAGAGCCCGATGACCTTCACTGCATCAACAACCCTGCTATCCAGCAGGCTTGGGATGATATCAGGAGGACCGTCCTTGTCGGACTCGACTCTCCTCACCAGACCATCGAAAAGAGGCTTGGAAAGGAAGTTACTCCTGAGACCATCTCTGCATACCTTGAGACCGTCAACCACACCATGCCTGGAGGAGCAGTCGTTCAGGAACACATGGCAGAGTGTAACCCTGCACTCGTTGCAGACTCTTATGTCAAAGTGTTCTCCGGAAACAGCGAACTCATCGATGAGATCGACAAGAGGTTCGTCATCGACATCAACAAGAACTTCCCCAAGGATCAGGCTGAACAGCTCAAGAAGTCCATCGGCAACACCCTCATGCAGGCTGTCCGTGTACCTACCATGGTCGGAAGGCTCATGGATGGAGCTACTGTCTCCAGGCACGCTGCAATGCAGATCTCCATGGCATTCATCTCCTCCTACAAACTCGCAGCAGGAGAGGCAGCCATCGCTGACTTCGCATATTCTGCAAAGCACCAGTCCATCACCATGGGATCCATGATGCCCGCAAGGCGTGTCAGGGGACCCAACGAGCCCGGAGGAATCACCTTCGGATTCCTTGACGATATGGTCCAGTCCGACCGTGTCTATCCCGACGATCCTGGACGTGCAGCTCTCGAGACCGTCGCTCTCGCAGCTGGTATCTACGATCAGGTCTACCTCGGTGGTTACATGTCCGGTGGTGTGGGATTCACCCAGTACGCTTCCGCAGCATACACCGATAACATCCTCGAGGATTACGTCTACCACGGTATCGATGTCGTCAAAGACCGCTACGGTGGTTTCTGTGGTGTCAAGCCCGATGACTACAACAAACAGATGAAACTCGCAGACGAGCTTTCATCCTACGCTCTCGAGATGTACGAGAGGTACCCCGCAGTCATGGAGACCCACTTCGGAGGATCCCAGAGGTCTACCGTCACTGCAGCATCCACCGGAATCGTGACCGCAATGGCCACCGGTGTTGCTGACAACGGTCTGAACGCCTGGTATCAGTCCATGCTCCAGCACAAGGAGAGGACCGGAAGGCTCGGATTCTACGGATTCGACCTGCAGGACCAGTGTGGTTCCGCCAACTCCTACTCCATCAGGTCCGATGAGGGTCTGCCCATGGAGCTTCGTGGACCTAACTACCCCAACTACGCAATGAACGTCGGACACCTTTCCGGATACGCAGGTATCCCCAAGGCAGCTCACCTTGCTCGCGGAGACGCATTCGTCGCCAGTCCGTTCATCAAGGTCGCCTTCTCCGACAAAGACCTCGTCTTCGACTTCGCCAACGTTACCAAAGAGTTCGGACGCGGAGGACTCAGGGAGTTCGTCCCTGCCGGAGAGAGGACCGCAGTCATCAAGGGCTGATCGCGTAATGGAGGCCGGAGATATCGTCAAATACCTTCCCACCAACACGGTGGGCAAGGTCGTCGACATCAAGGAACAGGACGGAAAGGTCTGGGTAAAACTCGATCGGACCAACCTGTACTACGTTGCCGATAAGCTTTCCCCTGCTGATGCATCGGAATACAAGGCGGTATCTTTCAAAGACAAGGAATCAAACAAAACCTTCAAGGGTGCAAGCACCCTTGAAGCCATCCACGCCATGGAGAGGGATGTAGATATTTCTGACATGACCCCCTCTGGTGGTGGATGAAGATCCTGTCGGTCTCCTACAAACCTTTTACACCCATTTTGGGTTTTTTCCTTTTTGATTTTGCTTTATGTCCCACGGCATGGAACGTACAGATTTTTACCACTAACATCGTTTTATTTCGAAAGGTTTTATTCAAACGGTAGGCTATATTAACTCTAAATTACTGATATTATTGCCTTGTTTTAAGACCTTTATTTAATTTTTTTTCCGAATCATCCAACGACTATCAATATGTTTTAACTTATAGCCAGCAGTTCAAATCTTCGTCAAAAAATTAAGTACTGTTAAATCATTGTTGGATTAATCATTATATAGTCTCAATCCGAATACAAGATTGAGATACTATCTCAAGGAGGAAAACATTTGACTGAAATTCAACATATTGATGCAACGGGTCTGGGATTATTGCTTGTGGCTGCTGTCTCATTGCCTTTGGCACTTGGTAGCTTGATTTTGGATGGTGGTGTGTCCAAATATGCAACTGGAAACGTTGCAGCTCTCCTGGGTGTTATGATCATCCTAACTGGAATCGCTGCGTATGCTGCTAACAGCACTTTTGGAATGACTGTTCTGTCTCTTGTCGGAATCGCAGTCACGTTCAGTGGACTCGGCGATCTTGGAGCTTGGGGTGCGATCGTATTTGGAATCATATTCCTGTTCTTCGTATTCTGGGCATTCATCCTTAAGTTACAGAAACTGATGGTGCTTTTGCTTATCACCACTGCGTTGATCTTCTTATTGGTTGGTGCAATATCTATTGCTACCACTAACGGTTCAAGCACTGATGGACTCACAACAGCACTTGGAGTCGTGGCTCTATTCAACTTCATTTTCAACTTCTGGCTTGGAATGGGGTTGTTGACCGAAGGAAAAATCCCTTACATCTGAAACAATTTGCCCGGAATTCCGGGCTTTTACACCAGGTGCTATTAAAACAGTACCTGGTAATATTTTCAATTCTTGATCGGGCAGTCATTGAATGCGACAAGAACAGATGCGAATCTTGAATCATCTGCATATCCATTCGCTTCACGCATGATCTTATCAGTGGTAGGTGCTGGGCTACATGAAAGAACATCTTTGCACCCATTGCTCTCGTTAAGTTCCGGGAAACTGACCGGTGGCATGACGAAGCGCTCCTTTCCTTTACCCATAACTTCAGGGAAAAGAACAAACGATTCAAAGAGCCAGACTATGTCTGTTCTGCCTTCATAATCTTTTTTGTTTGTCGGAAAGACTTCTTCTCCGAGAATCTTTCCATCTTCTGATTGAAGCACCACAGTAGGCTCTGGTGGTGGCCTGAATCTAGGGTCTTTGATAATCGCAATGACATGTTCCCTACGAAGTGCCTCATTGAATCCTGAGTTCAATGCGGCAATCTTTCCACCTGCAGCAGTGACAGTAGCCTCTTCCGCCCTCATTTTTTCCAAAGTATCAGAGTTGAGATAGAATGCATATCTAACTCCTTTCATCTTCTGGATGATCTCCAGGGGCAGTTGAGGGTTGTCCACGATATCAACTTCAGGTCAATCTTCTTCGTTTAAACGAATTAAATTAGTGATCCCAGCCATGGATCTGACATCTACGACACCAATCGCTGCCACAATTTTGTTGTTGACCTCGAGGGGCGTTACGATGACTCTGATCCCTTTGTAGGGCCCTGATGTGGCGACGCGTCTGATCGTGGTTCCGACCTTCAGAACCTCTTCGAGTACAGCACCAGTGTATGCATTGTCTATGACCGCACCGTTCTCAATGCGTATGCCGAGATCGTTCTTTCCTTTAGCGCATACTGGCAGCCCGCCGACCAGATCATGGATCATAAAGGAAATTGCTAGCAACTCCTTAGGTGAACCTATATCCGACATTGAGATCTGTTCTGGTGCGGTCTGGTGGATATCATCGAGAAGTTCCAGGCCTGCTGATACTGCACCTTCTTCTGCAGCTTCGATAGTGTCAGCGGTGCCGATAATGACAACATCACCTTCACTGAGTTCGAAGGTGCTCTTGATTATCTTCTCTGATTTGGCATCGAGGGGATACTCGTTTCCGGGGAACATCAACACCCCGTTGATGTATAGTAGTGTAGTGGCTCCGGTGGCACCTGCTTTGATGGCAGCATCTCTTTCTTCACACCCAAAAGATATTTTGTTGGCTGCCCCAGGCACCTGTACTGCACAGTTAACTTTGCCGATCGTCAGTGATTCCACATCGATCGGAGCAATGTTCATAGCTACTTTGTACCAGGTTCTTTTTCCTTCCTGGGTCAGCGAGACTCCGGATTTTCTGATGACAATATCTTCGTTTTCCAAGAGAATCGAAAGTATGGTCCTGGTGCTACCTTCACCGATGTTGAGCAATGATGCGAGTTTTTTACGTCCGATCGGAGAATCCTGATTAAGGCAGTACAACGCTTTCCAGATATGGTAGTTATTGAATTTTGGTATAGGGCCTCCCATACGAGGGCGTGACTCTACAGGTGTCATTGATGGATATATGATTCAACCAATATTTTAAATTATTATATTGGGTGAAACTAAGCTCATGGTCATACATCCAACCAGATGCTGTCGAATGTGTTCCATTGAAATCATGCTGTCAACACCAACCTAATTTCGATCTGATCGAATTCGAAACGTTGAACGCTACCACAGTAAGCAGAGCACATTTC
>CAVHHN010000087.1:0-8892 GCA_963635855.1 Faecalibacterium sp. CAG:74
AAGAATGCATCAAGCATGGAGAGATTGAGGGATTTACCGAAACGTCTGGGTCTTGTGAAAAGATACACTCCGGTCGGATTTACAAGGAGGTCTGAAATAAGTTCACTCTTATCTACGAAATATAAACTCATCTGACGAATTGTTTGGAAGTCGTCGATCCCTATTGGTACTTCCAACCGCTTACCCTCTCCTGACATGCTTTGTGTATTGTCTCACCGACTATAAAAGAATCGTATACCAAATTGGGATCCGTTGTAACACCTTCATAAATTTAAGCCCTTAAACGAATTATCTCTTCAGTCTCGGATATTTTCGTGTAATTTTCGATTTTTATAGAAAACCTCCAAAAAATACTTTCAATTTTGAATATTTAAGGAGTTTTGCTGAAACTATTAATACCCTGATGGCTGATAGTGTCTTGTAGGACAGAGCAGTCTGTTACAAGTGCATCCCATCCCTTCTGGTACGGCTGGTCTGTCCTCCAATTTTGTTAAAGTGCGAGATTTGGTCGATTCTTCTCGGTTTTGTGTCTTGTGACCTTCTTTATATTATATACAATAAAAACAATAGCCGTTCGATTAAATGGTCCTAGACGGATTGGGAAAATCCATCAGGGGGGTACTCGATAGAATCAACAGTTCAAGCACTATCGATGAAGCCCTCATCAAAGACGTGTCCAAAGAGCTTCAGCGTGCTCTCCTTCAGGCGGATGTAAATGTTCAGCTTGTTCTCAAGCTGACGAACAATGTCAAGACCAGAGCTTTGGAGGAGAAGCCACCGGCGGGCAAATCTGCCAAACAGCATGTCACCCGTATCATCTATGAGGAATTGGTGAACCTTCTCAAGAACGGCGAACCCATCGCACTCAAACCTCAGACGATCATGCTTGTCGGTCTGTATGGTCAAGGTAAGACCACAACTGCAGGAAAATTGGCCAATTATTTCATTAAAAAGGGATTTTCTGTCGGACTCATCGGTGCTGATGTTTACCGTCCTGCCGCATTGGATCAGCTCACTCAGCTCGGTGAGAAGGTGGGTGCCGAAGTTTATGGTGAGCGCGGTCAGTCCGATGCTGTAAAAATCGTTCGTGACGGTCTGGCGAAGTTTTCCGATAAGAAGATCAAGATCATCGATACCTCCGGTAGGCATGCTTTGGAAGACGATCTTATTAAAGAGATCGAGGATATTGCCGCTGTTGCACATCCTGACGAAAGGGTGCTCGTTCTTGATTCCCAGGTCGGTCAACAGGCCGGCCCCCAGGCTGAGGCTTTCAACAAGGCCGTCGATGTCACCGGTGTCATTCTAACAAAGATGGACGGTACTGCCAAAGGGGGAGGTGCATTGTCCGCTGTTGCGACCACCGATGCAAGGATCGTCTTCCTTGGTGTTGGAGAGCACATCCGTGATCTCGAATCATTTGATGCGGACCGTTTCATTTCCCGTTTGCTCGGAATGGGTGATCTTGCAAGTCTAGTTGAGATTGCCAAAGATGAAATGGCCAATGAAGAGACCGATCTCGAGGAACTTAGCAAGAACCTTATGTCTGGTCGTTTCACCCTCAACGATATGTATGCCCAGATGACCGCAGTGAAGAAAATGGGGGCCCTGAAAAAGCTCGTCGGATTGTTACCTGGATTCAGCAAAATGGAAGACAAGATCGATTTCGATGCTTCCCAGTCAAGGTTGGACCAATACAGGGTCATCATGCAGTCCATGACCAACGAGGAAAAGGAGAACCCCAACCTCATCAAAGGTAAGCGCATCGAGAGGATCGCCAAGGGCGCTGGTGTCAAGAACAGCGACATCAAAGACCTTCTCAGACAATACAACAACAGTAAGAGGATGGTATCTTCCGTTTCCAAGGACCGTAAGATGCGTAAGAAGATGCAGAAACAGTTCGGCGACATCGACGAAGAAACTCTCAAGCAGATCGAGAACGGTGGCGAAGAATGAGATATTTTGTCATCACCGGGCATAACGCATCTACCGACGGTGCATTCAAACTTGATGATCTTGCCGGTGGTGCCGGAAGGTTGGACATTTTGGTGCGTTGTGTCAATTCCGCGTTTGTGATGAGTCACAATCTCCGTAAAGATGCGGAGATCTATCTCGTCCTCGAAGGCGGGGAGGATGCCCCTAAGACCGTCAGGATCTCCGGTCAGACCGTGAAATACCTCAATCCTGATGAACGTAGTACCGCATCGCTCATACGTAACGCATTGCTCAAAAAGCTACCTCCAGGAATGGAATTGAGCTCCTCACCGGGAGTTTTTATCTCCAGAATGTCTTTCAAAGATGTTATTGAAAAATTGTCCGGAATGGGGAATTTCGTTTACTTAAAGGAGGATGGCGTCGATTGCAGGGATTTCGAATTTCCGGAGAATCCTATCTTTGTTCTCGGAGATAATTATGACCTCACTCCTGAGGAAGAAGAGGTCCTGCTTTCACATTCTCCTTCGAAGATCAGTGTTGGTCCGGTCAGCCTTCATGCCGACCACTGTATGATCCTGGTACAGAACGAATTGGACCGGAGATATGCTTCTGGAGGGAACTGAATGCCTTATGACACCCGTGAAGAAGCACAGAAAGAATACACTTTGAAGATACCCCAACATCATCATTGTCGTAAATGCGGCAATGCTTTCGTCGGAGAGGGCCTTTATTGCTCCGACGAATGCAAAAAGACCGACGGAGAACAGGCCAAGAAGAGTCTGAAAAAGTATCTTATCGTCGTGGCTGTCCTGTGGGCTTTGACCATCGGGGTCATCGTGGGGTTCGGTCTATGAAGACCGCGGTCGCAGGCACCTTCGATGTGATACACGACGGCCACAGGGCACTTTTCGACCGTGCATTCGAATTGGGGTCGGAAGTATGCGTGGGGCTGACCTCCGATAAGATGGCTTCCGAGGCACGTGCCGATTTTCTCCCTTATAATCTTAGGAAGAAGGCACTCGAAGAGGAGTTGGTCCATTACGGGAAACCGTTCAGTATCTTCGAACTCGACGATATCTACGGAGATCCTGAGATCATGGATAACGTGGATGTGCTCGTGGTTTCGAAAGAGACGGAATCCAACGGATACAAAGTGAATGCTGAAAGGGAATCAAGGGGTGTTCGTCCACTGATCATTTCTGTGGTACCTTTGGTCATGGCTTCCGACGGGAACAAAGTGAGCGCACACCTCATTCTCGAAGGAAAATATGGGCGCGACGGTTCTGCAGATGTTATTGATATTGTGGTAGGGTCTGCAAACCATGTGAAGATCGAGGCCGTTCGTACAGTTATGGAACGGGTCTATGGCAAAGTGAAGGTCACCGGCGTGGACGTTCCCAGTGGGGTTCCTGAACAGCCTCTGGGAGAACAGACCCGCGAGGGTGCGGTCAACCGTGCTAAAGCGGCCATCGGGGACCATGATCTATCGGTGGGGATCGAAGCAGGTGTTTTTGAGTGTACCGACGGTCTTTATGATTTCCAATATTGTGCGATCCTTGACAGGGATGGACGTATAACAGTTGGTTGTGGATCTGGTTTCATGTATCCTCCCCAGGTGGCCAAGATCGTCCGTGATGGGCATACGGTCAGTGATGCAATGAGAATGGCTTTTGCTCAGAAAGATATCGGAAAGGGGCAGGGTGCGATCGGTTACTTGAGCAAAGGGTTGATCGATCGGAAGACCCTTACAGAGCAATCCGTGGTCGCTGCCATGATCCCCAGACTTAATGACTCCTATGCAGATAATCAGCGATCTTCCTGAAGATTCGCCGTATACCATCGACGAATGCAAGGTCCGCGGTCATGCGGACAAGGTAGTTATTCCAGAGACCGAGGAAGATGTATGTATTCTTGTAAAAACCGAATCGAATATCACGATCTCCGGTATGCGTACTGGGATGTGTGGTGGGTCGGTGCCTTATGGTGGTACAGTACTCTCTTTGGAACGTTTTGACAAGATCCTTGGGGTGGGAAAGGATGACCGTGGTTTTTATGTGAGGGTTCAACCATTTGTCACGGTCCGTAGATTGAACGAATTCTTGAGACGTAAAGAGTATCTTTCGGTCCCCTCTTTATCAGATGGTGCCGTAGTGCAGATATCCGAAGACCCAGATGGTTATTTCTATCCCGTGGACCCGACCGAATTGAATGGGTCGCTGGGAGGTAATATCGCATCCAATGCCTCCGGCCCCAGAACATTCAAGTACGGACCTACGCGGAATTGGGTCAGAAGGTTGAGGGTCATCCTGTCAGACGGTAGTGTTCTTGACATCAAACGCGGAGATATCATTGCCGATGGCCATATCTTGAAAATACCGTTCTCGGATGGTGTTCGTACCGTGGTTTTGCCGAGTTACGATTTTAACACCTCCGTCAAGAATGCTGCAGGTCTTTTCAGTAAGGAGAATATGGATGCTGTCGACCTTTTTATTGGGAGTGAGGGTATTCTTGGCGTGATCATCGAAGCAGATCTCTATCTGGTAAAGTCCCATCCCCTCATCAGTAATATCCTATTCATGCCGAACGATGGGGATGCATATGCATTATCCAGGGATTTCACTACCACCGGTGTGGTTCCCGAGTTCCTTGAGTTCTTTGATTCGGGGTCGCTCGATCTGATACGCAGGTCCCGTATCGACGATCCAAGATTCACTGGAATGCCTGATATCCCGACTAATGCGGGGTCTGCATTGTTCTTCGATCTTCCGATGAACGACGATCTGGCTCATGTATATTCCTTGCTCGAACCGGTGATCCGGAAACACGGCGGATCGTTAGAAGATAGTTGGTGCGGATACGAATTGAAAGACAGGGAAAGGTTCTTTGCGTTCAGACATTCGGTCCCTCAGACCATTTTCGAATATGTGGCAAGATTGAAAGGTACCTCAGCACCGAAGATCAATAAGATGGGTACTGATATGTCGGTTCCTTTGGACCGCTTGGACGAGATGATGAAGAATTACGACGAGGTTATCACAAGATATGGACTTGAATATGTGATATTCGGGCATATCGGTAATGGTCACCCCCATGTAGAAATAATATTGAAGGACATGGAAGATTTCAACAAAGCCAAAAAAGCATATCTCGAACTTGCTCAGATGGCGATCGATCTCGGTGGGTCACCGAGTGCCGAACATGGGATCGGAAAAATCAAGACTCAGTATGTTGAAATGATGTACGGAAAGAAAGGAGTTGAGGAGATGAAAGCGGTAAAGAAGATCCTCGACCCGGAAGGAAAATTCAATTTCGGCAACATCTTTTCAATATGATCTGAAAATCACCAATAAATAAGAATAGGCGAGGACCGAACATGCATTATATAGTATTTGTAAAACAGGTTCCGGACACAGACCTTATCAGTGTTGATGAAAAGGGAAATCTTCTTCGCGAAGGCGTTCCTTCGGTTCTTGATCCATATTCAGAACATGCTCTCGAACTTGCATTGAGGATAAAAACTGAAAATGACACGATCTGTGTTGTTACTATGGGTCCGGCCCAGGCGGAATCCGCACTCCGCAGATGTCTTGAGCTTGGTGCCGATGAAGCCTACCTTCTTACCGATCGGGCCTTTGCCGGAGCAGATGTCTATGCGACCGCTCGCACCCTCTCTGCATTTGTAAAAAAATGTGTGCCGGACTTCGATCTTTTACTGTTCGGTAAAGAAAGCATGGACGGAAGCACGGGTCAGACCCCCATAGAGGTTGCTGAGATGCTGTGTTGCGAGCAGTTCTGTTATGTAACCTCTATTACTCTTTAGGGAAAAGGATTCATTGTCGTGCAGGATTATGTGGATGAGGTTCGCACTTGCAGGGCCCCGGCAGGATCTGTAATCTCCGTCTCTGAAGGTGATCTCAATCGCAGACTGCCTTCTATCAAGAGATATCTTGAAATGTCTCAGAAAGAGATTATCAGACTTGATAGGGTCGCTTTGGGTCTTGGTAACTACTCAGTTGGGACCAAAGGCTCACCCACGACCATAGTTCGTTCCGAGACGATTTCGGTTACAAGGTCCGGAACAAGGCTCGACGGTTCCGATTCGGTGAAAGCGGCCGAACACATTAGGGGGTTGTTCGATGGGTTGTGAATCCTGTTCGTCCGGTTCTTGCTCAACCGGGGATAAAGGTGGCCTTCCTCCGGGAATGTTGGAAAAATACAAATTGAACATCGACCGTTCTGATGGATTTTTGGTCTGGATCGAAATTGAAAATGATCATGGTAAAGTGCAAATAAGCAACTGTACCAAAGAGATCCTCGGAAAGATACGTTCAATGGATGCTGGGAGGTCACGGATCTGGGGTGTTGTTTTCGGGCATTTGGAACTTAAACCATTGTACACCGAGATATTTTCTTTGGGCGTGGAAACACTTTATGAGGTTCATGACCGGTGGCTGAGTGATTTTCATCCAGAGGCATATGCTGACAACATTGCTCAGATCGCGGTCCGCACCGAACCAGCTATTGTTCTTATAGGTGCTACTCCCAGGGGAAAAGAACTCGCTCCCCGCGTCGCCACTAAATTGCAGACAGGATTGACAGCAGATTGTACAGATCTTTCTTTGGAGGACCGTACCCTGTTCATGACCCGTCCCGCATTCGGAGGCAATCTCCTTGCAACGATAAGATGTTCCACCTTCCCTCAGATGGCGACCGTCCGCCCAGGGACATTTCCCCTACCTGAACCTATTTTAGATGCTCATGGTACCGTGATCTACTGGCAAAATTCCTGTACTACATTGAAAGAGATCCTTTCTTCCGAATCGGTTTCTGGTCCTGTTGAGGATATTTCCAAGGCTCGTCTCATAATCTCTTTGGGTGCAGGCGTATTAAGATCTTCCATTCCAATTGCAGAGAAGATCGCAACCAAACTCGGTGCTTCTGTGGCATGTTCAAGAAAACTTGTGGAAAAGGGTTGGATGACATCGTCTCACCAGGTGGGGCAAACCGGCAGGACCGTGTCACCGGACATCTATCTGGCATTTGGGATATCCGGAACATTGCAGCATATCGCAGGTATGTCATCCTCGAAAAAGATCATAGCAATAAACAAAGACCCAGATGCACCGATAAATCGTGTTGCAGATGAGGTCATTATAGGTGATGCGAATTCGATCCTCGCAGAATTGTTCAAAATCATCTCTTGATTTTTCAGGGAACTTATATCTATTTCTGAAAGATTCAACCATTATGAAATCTGAGCCTCAAAAACGTGTTCTCGCGATACACGACATCTCCTGTGTTGGAAAATGTTCTCTCACAGTGGCCCTCCCTATCATATCTGCCACGGGACTCGAAGTTCCGAGCCTTCCAACTGCGGTCCTTTCCACACATACCGGCGGATTCACAGGATTCACCTACCGTGATCTCACGGAGGATATGATTCCCATCCTCAATCACTGGAAGACACTAGGTCTTCAGTTTGAAGGAATATACACCGGATTTTTGGGTTCATTCGAACAGATCGATATTATTTCCCAGATCATCGATGAAGTTGGAAAGAATGCCAAGATCTTCGTGGACCCGGTCATGGCCGATAATGGAAAATTATATTCCATATTCCCAGAAAACTTCCCCCAAGGAATGAGGAAATTATGTTCGAAGGCCGATCTTATCCTACCTAACATCACCGAGGCCACATTGATGCTTGGCAAGGAGTATGTGGATGGACCTTACACCAAGGAGTACATCGAGGGTCTTCTTCGGGAGCTTTCTGAACTTGGCCCAAAGCATATTGTTCTAACAGGTGTGTTCTTCGACACAGATAACCTTGGTGCGGCTTCGTTCGATGCAGACACGGGAAAAGTATCTTATGCATTCGCAAAGAAGATCCCTGGGTATTATCATGGAACCGGGGATGTGTTCAGTTCTGTTGTCACAGCATGTGTGATGAACAACGTTCCGATAGATCGGGCCATCGAGATCGCTGTCGATTTCACCCAGAGGAGTATTGAAAGGACCTATAACGCAAAGACCGATGTCAGATTCGGTGTCAATTTCGAGGCTGGGATCCCAAGGTTACTGAACCAACTTGGTCTTAAAGAATAAACAATTTCTGCCTGCCTGGGTCTGCTTGGACAGGCATGTTCCGTTCTTCAATCATAACTGAAATTCATATCTTCCGGCCGCGGATTCATCTCTTTGATGAAAGTCGCTGCAAAGAGGGGATAATGTTCGATACCATCAGAATCGATGAATATATTCCCTGTTTCGAACATGATCCGTCTAGAGATCGGAAAATAGTCTTTGATCTTATGGATGGAATTGGCAGACTTATGTTTTCCAGATTTAACTTCAATTGCGGCAATACCCTCCCAAAATTCGAGGACAAAGTCGATCTCCATCCGTGCGTCACCTTTATCTTTGCGGTAGAACGTCGGAGTGATATCATTTTTCATAAGGGCTTCTGCGATGGCATTTTCCACAACAGCGCCCATGTTGTAAGACGTATCTCCTTTGTAAATGGCTGCTTTTGCCTTATCCCCATATGAATCCAAAAGCATACCGGTGTCTGAAAGATATATCTTGAAATTATCATGTTTGATCTGTTTTTTGAGCGGAAGTGTCGGCTGTGAAACAGCATAGCAGAAATTGCCATAACCTGCGTCTTTGATCCACAACAAATTCTCCATATACCTTTGGGAAGTCATTCTTGTTCCTTCGCCGTTGATCCTCGAATACATGAATTTTTTGTTGGATTCAGAAAGTTGGTTGGGTATGCTTTCAAAGCATTCTCTTGTTTTTGCCGCTTCCTTGTTGGAATTGTATCTGTTGATGTCTCTTGTGCATATCTCTCTAGTAATCGAAAGGATCGCCTCGGCAGGTCTGAAATCCTTTGTTTTGAGGAACGTATCGACAACTTCTGGCATTCCACCAACGATCATAAACGTCTGGAAAAGTTCG
>CAVHHN010000088.1:0-8691 GCA_963635855.1 Faecalibacterium sp. CAG:74
ATTGTAGTGGAGATCAAGAAGGCAAATTCCGAAGACAGTGAAGCTATCGTAGATCATCTGGCACATGAAGCCTTGGAACAGATCCACAAGAAAGATTATTGCAGAGGCCTGAAAGGAAAGACCTTACTGTACGGTATCGCATTCAAAGCAAAGACCGCCAAGGTACTTCTCGAAGAGACCCGCCTATGATCAACAAGGCACATGTTCTCAAATGTGATCCAGGCTAGATAACAACAGAAGAAATATGCTTGGCAAACTGTAGCTACGTTCACTGATTCGAATTCAATCAAATTGAAAGTGATCGGAAGTGACAGTATGATCTCAATGTGGCCCATCGAACTTTGAAGGAAATCATTATTGTGGTCCCAAGAGAAAAATCAAAGAATGTTTTGGATCACGACAGGGCCCATATACTTTGTGAAGTCATATCAATTCTGGCTGGCAACATTCTCTAGATCGTTCTCTGAATAAGTGCTTTTGAACGTAGTATTAATAATGGTGGCTGTTTTCGTTGTAATCATGGTTCAATGTCCGCGCGGCACCAGAGATTTCCTTCCAGATGAACTCGAGAAAAGAAGAAATTATGAAGGAACGTTACGCGATGTGGCCCGTAGATTCGGCTACAGGGAGATCCAGACACCTATTTTCGAGGAGGCAGAATTATTCATTCTCCGGTCCGGACCCAACGTTCTGAAGGAACTCTATGCGTTTAAGGACAAAGGTGACAGGGATATCGCACTGCGTCCTGAGATGACCGCCGCAGTCGTAAGGGCATTCGTCAACGGGATGAGCAACGACCCCAAACCTATCAAACTGTTCTACTTCGGACCTTGTTTCAGGTACGAGAGGCCACAGGCGGGTAGATACAGAGAATTCTACCAGTTCGGAGCAGAGATCATCGGTTCTGCCACACCTGAGACCGATGCTGAAGCTATTGCAACCGCATCGTTCATGATCAAGAGTCTGGGTCTTAAGAATTACAAGATGCGCATCGGACACATCGGTGTGCTCAGGCAGAAGATCGCAGATATCGGAGTACCCAAGGAAAGGACCGCCGAAGTACTTCAGAAACTCGATAAGAAGCTCTATGAAGAGGCCCGTCCACTTCTTGCGGAGATGGGTGTTGCCGATAAGGACATCGAAGAACTGTTCAAACTGACCGAGACCGTAGGTGGTACTGAGGTATTATCCCTGGTCCCAGGTGATGCTGGAAATTATTTGTCCCAAGTGGTCGGATATTTGGATCTGATGGGCGTCAAAGATGTTGAGATAGATCTCGGCGTAGTACGTGGGCTTGATTACTATACTGGAATGGTGTTCGAGGCGGAAGCGCCCGTTCTCGGTGCCGAAAAGCAGATCTGCGGTGGAGGTTCGTATACTCTTTCCGAACTTTTCGGAGGGGAGAAGGTATTCTCCACTGGTTTCGCCATTGGATTTGACAGGATCCTGCTTGCAATGGAGAAAGAAGGAATCGTTTATCAGAGAAAAGGTATCGATGCTTATGTTGTCGCGGTCTCCGATGATGTCAGAAAGGATTCTTTTTCCATAGTGACCAAACTTCGTGAGGTCGGAGTTTCAGCAGATATAGATATCATGGGCAGAAAACTTGGAAAGGCCATGAAATCAGCTTCTATCGAATGTGCTAGGTATGCAGTCATTGTCGGTGCCAAAGAATTAGAATCAGGCTCTGTTACACTCAGGGACATGGATTCGGGTGAACAGAATATTGTTCCAATATCGGAACTGGCGAATAATATTCTATCCTCTCGGTGATATTGTTATCATGAAACGTATCTATTCTGCGAGTGAGTGGCCATTACAGTTGTGCCCACACTCTATAGCATTCGTCCGTCATGCCGAGAAAGCAGGTCCCGGATTTTCTGCGGACCTCACTCCTAAAGGATATCAGGATGCAATATCCGCTGGTAGCATGATCCGTTATCCGGTTGATCTTTTTTTGACAAGTCCCTCTCCAAGGGCTGTTTCCACCGCAGCGGGGATCCGTTCAGGGAATGGTGTTTCTACAGACATCCTCGAAATGACCCAACTTGCAGAACCTGGTCTTGGGATGTATCCGGAGCTAGCTCCTGCAATGAAATCCTTTTTTACAGAGATCCTTGAGGTAACTAGTAAGAGAGGTGCAGAAACGATTGTTGCCACCACACACAATTATGTCCTCGAATACGTGGTTGATGTACTTGGATATTCAAGTTCTGTTCCGGAATATCTTTCAGGAGTGGTAGTTAACATAGAAACTTTGGATCAGGTTTCTGAATTGCTTTGATACACTGAATTTGGTTTGCGGATAGAGCTCAGATGTCAAAGGCCAATGATGTGGAAATAAAAATTTGACATTTTAAAAGTCTTAATTTTGGAAAATAAGTACTAATCTTAATATATTTTTCATTAGTTTAGTATATATTATGGCCGCATTCGTTGGAAGAAAGAAAGAATTGAAAAGAATTGACGAAATTCTCTCTTCTGGAAAACCCTGTTTCGTTGTAGCTGAGTCTCGTATGGGAGCCACAGCTCTTGTCAAAAAATTTTGTGAGAGTGTCAGGACGGTTTACATTTCCTTTGACGATTGTACGCCTGTGAAAGCAGTCGAATCTGTCCGTTCAGCAGTTTCAAATCTTATAGGTAGACCTTGTGAATATGAACGTACTGTTTCTGAGCTTTTGGGTGTTGTATGCGCCCACTCAGATGACCGTGGGCCACTGGTCGTTTTTGATAAAGTTCAATATCTCTCTGAGGACTTGATCGGGGCTATTGTCGAATTCATCACTGATAACCCGTACTCGATCTTGATTGGAGATTGCGATCCAGATAAGTTCGGGATCCCGTTCCGTGATCAGATCCATCTTGGTGAAATGAATTTCTCTGATTATGCGCAGTTCCATCCAAAAATGACCCCTGCCGATAGATTGAAAACTTATATGGTGGCTGGAAACGTCCCGCTTTACCACTTGATATTGAACAAAAATGACTTCGAATCCTCGATAGAACGGGCATTTCTCGGAAGTTACCCAAGATTGTCCGCCGAATGTGAGATCCTCTTAAGAAGAAGTTCTGTTCCCTATCCGATCTGTAGTGCTATACTCTATGACATCGCCAACTTCACTGGTAGACCTATCGATGTTGCCAATATGGAGGGCATCTCCAGGCAACTGTGCGATGTCTATCTGAAGAAACTCATTCAAGAAGGATTCATCGTGCCGATTACCCCGATGGGTGATTCACCGAGAAAACCGTTCTATATCATCAGGATCCCAATCCTTGCGTTTTATTTCCTTGTTATTTACAGGAATCCGAAGGTGGAATTTGCTGACAAACCTTCATTTAATGACATTTCCAACCACGTGGACATGTTCCTTGAGCTGAGGTTCAGGGACCTTTGTAGTGAATATCTCCGCACTCATTTCGATTGCACCTGTGTCGGAAGGTGGTGGGAGAAGGAAGAGGACACGCAGAAGACCACTTTGGTCGCGACAGCTGTTATCAATGGTGCGGAACATACCTTGGTCGCAGATTGCAAATTCAGGGCGGGGAAAATAGATTCTGGTGCTCTTAAAGCACTACACTCAAGGGCAGAGCAGATCCACAACGTTCCTGAAAAGATCCTGATAATGTTCTCCATTTCTGGGTTCGAGGAGAAACTTGTCAAAAAAGCAAAGACAGATAATGTGATACTGGTCGGACCTACTGAAGTCTTGGAATGGTTCAGCGGTCGGTGATCTCTTCTATCCGCTCTTCGAAATCGAGATAGATATCTTTCAGCTTTTCCCGCACTTCATCTGTGGGGTTCCAGAATCCCCTGTCTTCTGCTTCTTGCAGGCGGGCGAGCATGGCCATCATAGCATAGGGGTTATCATCTTTGATCCATTCTTTGGTATCCTCATCAAGGATGAATCTATCCGCTAGGTCATCGTACATCCAGTTCTCGACTATGTTGGATGTTGCCGACCAACCCATCGTGTAATCGAATAATTTTGACAATTCTTTGGCACCTGCGAATCCATGTTTTTTCAACCCTTCCAACCATTTTGGATTGTCGATCTTGCTACGGAAAATGAATCTGCACTCTTCGGCGTCTGTTCTGAGTTTTAGGTTAGAAGTATCTGATGAATCCCCCATATATGTGGTTGGTCTCTGTCCGCTGAGCGACGTGACTGCGGCGGTAAATCCTCCGAGGCTATCAAGATCGTCGTCCATATCCATCATATCGACCGCGCGGGTGTTATGGTTTTTCACGGTGACGTTCATAACAGAGAGTCTGCGCCGGAAGAGGTCTTGTCTAGCTTCTCCACATAATCCCTTCCCATACACATAGCAACCGTGATCGACGAACACCTCTGCAAGGTCATCCACAGTTTTCCATTCCCCTGTGAATATCACGTCGGATACACCGTTACCATATTGTCCGGGGGCATCACCGAATATACGTATGCTGGCATCCCGTCTCGCCTGGTCAACCGGAACTCCGTTCGCTAAAGCTTCGACGGTCTCCCGGCGGATGTTAGCGGCCAGGTAATTGACCTCATCATCTTCGTCTAGTTCTGTGACGATCCGCACCCCCTCATCTAATATGTTCGATATATTGGGGAAGGTATCTCTGAAAAGTCCGCTGATACGCATCGTCACATCTATCCTGGGTCTTTTCAGTTCGGATAACGGGATCACCTCAAGTTCCTGGACCCTATCATCTAAGGTGGACCAGACAGGCCTAAGCCCCATCAGCTTGAGGATGTATGCAACATCATCACCGCCTGTCTTCATCGTGTCTGTGGCCCAAAGGACCACGCCGACCGAGTTCGGATACACACCATTGTCCAGGACATAGCGTTCTACCATCCTCTCGGCCATTTCCGATCCGATCTTCCAACTTGATTGCCATGGGATCCCGTCGGGATCTATTGAGTAAAAGTTCCTGCCAGTGGGAAGGATCTGCGCTCTACCACGCCCAGGGCATCCTGACGGTCCCGGTTCGATGTAACATCCGTTCAATGCGGAAATGATATTACCTATCTCCTCTGGCATCTTCTTTACTGCATCAATAAGGGGTCCGCACATGAAATCCAATACCTGGATCATATCGTTTTTTGCATTTGGGAATTTTTCCTTTGCCTCTTTTTGGACCATTTCGTTATTGAATCCATGGTCGATGGCATAATCAATTATTTCGAATGTGCCAGCATCTACAATATCAATGAGTTCTCCGTTAATTCTCCCATCAGATTGGGTGCCCGAGGGAGTTCTCAGAAGTTCATTTAGGTCCAGTTCCATCGAGTGCGCGATGGCTCCCCTCAGAGAGGGAATGTCTCCATTCCGATACCTGATCAGAGAATAGATCATTTCCGTCAACCTTTTTCCTTCGGGGACCCCCCCTAGTATGTGAAGGCCGTCCTTGATCATGGCCTCCTTTATTTCAAGTAGGTAGTCATACAGGCGATCGACATTTTCTTCCATTTCTTTAATGGAGCAGTTTTCAGAAAGACCCAGGTCGGATAAAATATTGATATTTTTACACACCTCGAGGATCTTTTCAAGTTCAAAATCCAGTTTCGTATCGTTTTTCGAATCCTTGGTGCGTATAAATCTCTGTATAAGTGATACCAATGTATCTATCTCTCCATATCCTCCCGCACGACCCATCGCAGGTATCATATGGGTGGTTGTAACCGCATACTGACGTCTTTTGGATTGCATTCCTTCGCCAGGGTTGTCTATGATGTAGGGATTAATGTTGGGCATTCTGTTCAATATCAGGTCTGGAAAGCAATCTCCGGACAATGCTACGCTTTTACCAGGCAACCATTCCAAGGTCCCATGGGTTCCGACATGAATAATCGCATCAGCGCCCCATATATCTTTCAGCCACCGGTAGAATCCGAGATATTGGTGGGGTGGAGCCAGCCACGGGTCATGATATGACCCAGGTCCCGCTTTTCCGCGGTCCGGTTGGAATCCAATGAAGATGTTTCCATTCATGATGCCGGGAATAAGTTGTTCTTTTCCGAGCATATGTAGGTCCCCCGGAGGTTCACCCCAACCACGGACCATGGTTGAACGAACTTTCTCTGATAATTGATTGTACCATTCGGAATACTGTTTCTCAGTTATTGTGGCGACTGACCTTTTCCTGATCTGTGAATCCGAGATCCAATTGTCATCATTGGTCACCCCTTCAAGAAGACGGTTCATAAGTTCTTTGCCGTCGGTGGGTAGCCAATCTAGTGTGTAGCCTTCTTCTTTGAGACGAAAGAGAAGTTCGGTCACACTTTGCGGAGTGTCCAAACCATATCCTCCGCAGGCAAGGTCCTGTCTCGGGGGATACATGTAGACCAGAACAGCGATCTTTTTCATGGAGGTAGGTCTGTGCCTTAGACAGGCCCACCGATAGGCCATCTCCGCCAGAGCTTGGCACCTTTCTTCCAGGGGGATCTGCACATAATCTCCAGTTTCTGTTTTTTCAGTACCACTGAACGGTGGTGCATCGATCTGTCCATCAAATTCTGGGCTGACCACTGAGTATGCTATTTCAGCCGGGGACAATCCGAAGGGATTCTCTTCCCAGGTTTTCCTTGAACCTGTCATGGCGATCGCTTGTATCACAGGCACGCCCAATCTTGCTAGGAAATTGTCCTTGGACCTCTGTTCTCCACATCCAGGGTCGGCCAAAAGTGTCATTGAAAAGCCATTGGTGTTGAGTACAACATCGATCACGGACCTGCCGTTTCTGATAAGATATTCGTCGATGATCCTACGTATCCCGATGGAACCTGTCCTCGTATCTTCATAGCTGCAGTAGAATATTGGTAATGGTTCTGCGCCGACAGATTTCACTGCGCGATATAGTGCATCTATTGATTCCAGGTTATGCCTTGTATAAAAAACATTGACGAAAAATATGGCAATAACTGGTTTACCGGTTTTTAATGCATTTTCTATTCCTATGTCAAGTGAAAATACCCCTTTTTCAGGGGTATATACACCTTGCGTCATCGGCCTGTTCGGTTCTGGGATAACATACCTTGTTCCGTCGAATCTATTAAGGCACCAGAGAAGCGCTGAACGTTGGTTTTCATCACCTCCGATGGATTTCAAAGTTAGGAGCATGGAATATTCTTCGTCACTTCCACGGAAATATCTGCGGTATTCGGTAAGAATGTCTTCATCACAACCGTATAAAAGTACAGAAACATTTGATGAATCAAGGATCTTTTTTAGTTTATCGAAATGGCGAAAATATGTCACATCACCGTGCACGTTGATGAATAGGATATCTGAATTACTAACCCTTTCAAAGAATTTCGGGATCAATGCGATATCTTCATCAAGTGTCGACGAATCTTCGCAGTATAGATCGATATTCGCACCGTCTTTCCGAAGGGATTCGACGATCGGCACCATGACGAACGCGCCATGGGACCCGATACTTAATGTGGTGATTTTCACCATTTTGACCAGATAGGAATTGTTAATGCAATGATAAAAGCAATTGGATTTATCTCCTAATATTGCAGATCTAGAACAGTATTTTTGATGGATGTTATGAAATTCATAATGACAGGACTGTATAAATTCACAAGAGTTAAGAATAATAGGGTCATTCGCACTCTGGCATTTGAATGACTAAAGAAATGTGTAAACGGTTTTATATCGATCCAAAAAAGTCCCATAAATATGAGTATACACCTTTGAGGAAATCGACCATCGACCCGAACGTCTACTCTCAGATTGAATTCGTCAGATATACCTTGAATAACAACGAGGAGTTATTTTCGGACTTTTCTTATCAAGAACGGAATGGCTTTTTTGGTCATTATTCCGCTTATGTCTATATTCCATATTTTTGGAAGTTTTCTGTTTTATCTGTACCCGAGATGAATCAGGAACTTGGTCTGGAGGATATTACTATTTCGATCAAAAGGAAATTCGGGCCGGACGGGTCAGATCCAGGTGGGTGTGTGTGCATCGGTTGGACATACAAGTATCATGATAAATCGACAGAGATCGATTCTATGACGATCGGACTTGACCTCATAATGGTCACGAAAAAGATCGTTGAATGGGAATGGAAATATGAGTCGGACATGATGTTGAAGATTTCCCTCAAACAGTTGATGCACTCCTTGAGCCAGATTTCTTTCGGAAATGCGATTTTGAAAAGGGAAGGTATTACGTATGACGAAGAAAAGATCAGGCATTTGATCGAGGAATATGATATTCTTCCAGAGTTCGACCATTTCAAGGATGAATTTTATCAATAATTGATTTCACATCCCTTAACATATTTTACATTGGATTGAAACGCCAATCAATTATTTGAGTGTATACCATTTGTCTACATTAGGTATATATCCTGTCTTAACAAACTAGGAATTAGTTTACGGAGGTGTAATTATTTTTAGTAAATCCACAATATCGATGATTGTTGTTGCCATGACACTATCCTTAGTATCCGTGGCCTGTTTATCTACGATAGCAACCGATTCCTTTGGTTCCTCGGTTTCCGCGGAAGATTCCAACACGATCACTCTTGATGGGATCAAATATTCTCTCACTGACAGAGGAGACGAAGAAAAGAATACTGCCGAAATAATAGAAATTACAAGTGGGATACCTTCCGAACTGACCATTCCCAAATACGTCACTGATGATAACGGCATCAAATATCATCTCATTGCGATC
>CAVHHN010000089.1:0-8671 GCA_963635855.1 Faecalibacterium sp. CAG:74
GATCCATTTTCCATCTGTGTTGTTGAAAGTGGAACCGGCCAGGTTTTCAACGGTTGGTTCGAGTTCGATCTTACCATCTGCATCATAGAAAGTTACGTCAAACGCAAGATATCCTATGGATGTGACGGAATCTGGTATGGTTATGGATTCGAGGAAAGTGCAACCTTTGAACGCACATGAGGTGATATACATAACGGAGGCTGGGATCTCATATGATGGGTCCGCTTTGGCTAATGGGTATTGTATCAAAGTGGTCTTATCATTGTTTAAAAGAACACCATCTGCTGAACTGTACCACTTGTTCCAATCGGAAACTTCGAATGAAGCAAGTGATGGACAATCTTTGAACGTATGCGTTCCGAATGAACCGACAGATCTGCCGAAGTTAATGGTAGTAAGGAAGGTACAACCTTCGAACGCAAAGTCTCCGATCGAGGTGACATCGTCGCCGATGACGATTGATGTGATGGAATCCTTGAAGAGGAACCAAGGCGCACCACCGCTGGAATAAGATTCCATATCTCCGGAACCGTTGATGGTAAGTGTTCTGTTTACGAGGTCCAGTTCGCAAGTGACACCATCACCACATTCACCGGATAACTTGTTGGGATCTTCCGAGAGTGTAAGGGCTTGTTTGATCCATTTTCCATCCGTGTTGTTGAAGGTGGAACCGGCCAGGTTTTCAACGGTTTGTTCGAGTTCCTTTACTCCATCGGTGTCATGGAATATTACATCGAACACATTCTCCCCGAGGTATGTGATTGAACCAGGTATGGTTAGAGATGTGAGAGAAGAACAGCCAAAGAATGCAGATGCTCCGATGGATGTGACTGAACCAGGTATGGTTAGAGATGTGAGAGAAGAACACCCCATGAATGCAGCAGTTCCGAGGGATGTGACTGAACCAGGTATGGTTAGAGATGTGAGAGAAGAACACCCCATGAATGCGGCTGTTCCGATGGATGTAACGGAAGAAGATATGGTCGCAGTAGTTATCGAGGTACAGCGATAAAATGCGTTATCTCCTATGGAGGTAACAGAGGTTTCTATGACAACAATTTTAATATCATCTTTAAAAGAAAACCATGGTGAGCCATGGGACCAGGAGGAATAAGTTGGATCATAATTATTCATCTCTCCAGAACCGCTGATGGTGAGGGTTCCCTCGGAGAGATCCAGTTCATATTTGACATTTTCTCCACATTCTCCGGATAGATTCTGCATGATCCATCTATCACCAACTTTTTTGAAACCGAAACCGGCCATGTTTTCAACGGTTTGTTCAAGTTCCTTATCTCCATTAGTGTCATAGAAAGTTCCCTCGAACACATTCTTTCCGAAGTATGTGACTGAATCTGGGAGGATGATGGCGGTGAGGGCGGTACAACCCCTGAACGCAGCTGTTCCGATTGTGTTGACAGAACTACCAAAAGTAATGGTGGTGAGAGAGGCACAATCTTCGAATGCAGACACTCCAATGGTGGTTACAGAATCAGGAATGGTGAGGAATGTGAAGGAAGTACAACCCCTGAACGCGGAAGAACCGATCGAATTGACGAAATATGGCAAGAATACCGTATCAAGAGATGTACAATTATAGAATGCATAACTCCCAATTGATGTAGTATGCTCTGGTATGATCATAGAGGTGAGTCCGGAGCAGTTGTAGAATGTACCTGTCCCAAGGGACGTGAGCGAATTAGATAGCTCGGCCGAGGTCAAAGAACTACAGTCCCTGAATACATAAGCTCCGAGAGATTTGACAGAATCTGGGAGGGATATGGCTGTAAGGGATGTGCAACCACTGAACGCAGAGTCTTTAATAGAACTGACAGATTTGCCAATGCTGACAGAGGTTAGAGAAGTACAATCTCTGAATGCGGATGCTCCGATGGTTTCGACGGAATCGGGAAGGATCACCGAAGTTATGTGGGTGCAGTCGTTGAATGCGTGTTCTCCGATAAATCTGACCGATCCGGGGATTTCATATGAGTCACATACTTTACTTATAGGGTATGAAATCAGAGTTAACATGTTTTTGCTGAAAAGAACGCCTTCGGTCGATGCGTAGGTGCCGTTCTCATCGGATACTACATACGAAGCAAGTGATGTGCAACCATTGAATGCGGTCTTATCAAGGGAGTTGACTGATCTGCCGAGGTTGACAGTAGTAAGTTTAGAACAATCTGCGAATGCGGATGCACCGATCGTTTCAACGGAATCGGGAATTGTGATGGAGGCGAGGGCAGTACAATCCTGAAACACATATGTTTTGAGAATTGTGACGGAATCGGGAATTGTGATTGAGGTAAGAGAAGAACACCCAAAAAATGCAGATGTTCCGAAAGATATAACGGAATCGGGAATTGTGATTGAGGTTAAGGAAGTGCAACCGTAGAACGCGAAGTCACCGATCGATGTGACCGAACCGGTCATGACGATAGATTGGATGATATCTTTATAAGTAGACCAAGGCGCATCATCTCTGGAATAAGACTTCATCTGTCCAGAACCGTTGATGGTGAGGATACCAGCAGGTTTATCCAATTCATATGTGATATTTTCTCCGCATTCACCGGATAGATTCTGCCTGATCCATTTACCACCATCTTTTTTGAAGCCGAAACCGGCCATGTTTTCAACGGTTTGTTCGAGTTCCTTTTCACCATCGGCATCATAGAAAGTTCCCTCGAACACATTCTCTCCGAGGGATGTGACTGATTCAGGGAAGGTAATGGAGGCGAGGGAAGTACAATCGTTGAACGCATCCTTTCCAAGGGAGTTTACAGAACTGCCAAAATTAACAGTAGCAAGAGAGGTGCAACCTTTGAATGCAGATGCCCCAATGAATGTGACAGACTCTGGGATGGTAATGGAGGCGAGGGAAGTACATCCTGCGAATGCAGAATTCCTGATGAACTGGATAGAACTGGGTAAGTATACCGTGGTAAGAGAAATGCATCCGCAGAAGTCATAGTTCTCCAGAGATTTAATGAAATTAGGAAGGGTCACAGAAGATAGGGCAGTACAACCGTAGAATACCTGTTCCCCAAGTGAGGTGACGGAATCGGGAATGGTTATGGAAGTAAGAGAAGAGCACCCCTGGAATGCGTGAGATCTGATGGATGTGACAGACTCTGGGATGGTAATGGAGGTTAAGGAAGCACAACCCTGAAATACATATGTGTTGAGGATTGTAACTGAATCGGGGATGGAGATAGCGGTTAGAGAGGAACAACCAAAGAATGAGGATGATCCGAAAGATGTGACGGAATCGGGAATTGTTATAGATGTTATGGAATTACAACCATAGAACGCATAGTCGCCGATAGATGTGACCTTATCGCTGATAACGATTGAGGTGATAATATCTTTGTCGGAGAACCAAGGTGCTTCACCGCTGGAATAGGATTTCATCTGTCCGGAACCACTGATGATAAGTGTTCCTTTGGAGAAATCCAATTCATAAGTGGCATTTTCTCCGCATTTGCCTAGTTCATTCTGTTTGATCCACTTGCCATCAACATTGTTGAATGTTAAACCTACCAGGTTTTGAACAGTTTGTTCGAGTTCAGTCTTACCATCGGTGTCGTAGAATGTTCCGTCGAACACTGAATAACCGAGATATGTGATAGAATCGGGGATGGTTATGGTGGCAAGGGAAGTACAACCGCTGAACGCAGCCTTTCCAATTGAGTTTACAGAACTGCCAAAATTAACAGTTGTGAGAGAGGTGCAACCTTCGAATGCATACACTCCAATAGTGGTAACAGAATCTGGGATGGTGATGGACTCGATGGAAGTAATGCCTTCGAAGGCAAAGCTTCCGATAGATTTTATAGAATCAGTTGTTTCAATAGTTTTGATATAATCTTTGTAGGAGAACCAAGAGGCTTCACCGCTGGAATATGACCTCATGAATCCGGAACCACTGATAGTAAGAAGCCCTGTTGAGAAATCCAATACGTAAGTCAGTCCGTCTCCACATTCACCGGATAGATTCTGCTTGATCCATCTATCACCAACTTTGTTGAAAGTGAAACGGGCCAGGTTTTCAACGGTTTGTTCAAGTTCCTTTTCTCCATCAGAATCAAAGAATTTACCGTCGAATGCATTATCGCCGATGGTTGTAATCGAACTACCCAAAGTTAGATAAGAAAGGGATGTGCAACCTTCGAACGCAAAGCTTCCGATGGACTCAATAGAATCTGAGAAAGAGATAGAGGATAAGGTGTTGCAACCATGGAATGAAGAATCCCCGATGGATGTGAGCGAACCAGGGAGTTCGAGAGAAGTTAAGGAAGTACAATTGCTGAATGCAAAATCTCCGATAGATACGAGGGGCTCAGATAGGGTCACAGACGTGAGGGAAGTACAGTTGCAGAACACACAATATCCAATCTCCCTTACATGATCTGGGACACTGATAGAGGTCAGGGAAGTGCAGTGCATGAATGCGTGGTTTCCAATAGAGGCCAAGGCCGGAGGAAGAACAATACTTTCCAGGGAAGTGCAGTGCATGAATGCACATTCTCCAAGCGAGGTGACAGAAAGAGGAATGTTTAAAGAGGATAGTGAGGAACATCCTTTGAACGCAGAATCTCCAATGAAAAGGATAGAATTGGGGAGAGAGACAGATGCGAGTGATGTGCAACCTTCGAATGCGGATGCACAGATAGAGGTCACATCGTCGCTGATACTGAGGGATCTGATGATATTTCTTTGAAGGAACCAAGGTGCATCGCCACTGGAATATGACGCCATCTGTCCGAAGCCGTTGATAGTGAGAGTTCCTGTGGAGAGATATAGATCATAAGTGAGATTTTCTCCGCATTTACCGGATTTCTTGGAGGGGCCCTGTTTCACCCATTTACCGTCAACGAAATTGAATATGGAATCGGTAAAGTTTTCAACAGTTTGATCGAGTTCGGTTTCACCATCGGCGTCGTAGAAGGTTACACCGAACACATCCTTTCCGATGCTTGTGACGGACCTGGGGATGGTGATGGATGTGAGGGAGGTACAGCCTTTGAACGCAAAATTTCCGACAGATGTCACACCCTTGGATATTTCAACAGATTTTAGGGAGGTCTTGCTGAATTGCCAGGGAGTATATCCATAATATGAAGAATCGGAGTCGGTATAACTGTATTCAAACCAGTCTCCGGTTCCGGTAAACGTCATCTTTTCAATGTTGACACAACCATTGAACGCAGGATATTTGTTTGAACTGACACTATCGAGAGTGGCCGGGATGGTCAGAGAAGAAAGAGATTTCAAATTGTAGAATGCGTGCTGACCGATGGATTCCACACTGTTTGGAATTACCAGAGAAGTTATATTTAATTGACGGAAAGCATCTGAACCGATGTGTTTGATCCCCTCAGCGAAAGTGATCTCTTTGAGGGTGTCCTTGCCCTGAAACCAGGGAGTGACCTCATACCAAGAACCAGACTCATTGTAGGCAATATAATCAACTCCTTTTCCAGTACCAGGGGTGAAATTGATCTTCTCGAGTTGTGAAATATCAGATTGGGGATATATATTAGCACTCAATATATCAAAACTTATGGGGACTGTAAGTTCTTTGATGACACAATTCCATAGCATGCTCTCCCCCAGTTTTGTAACGTTATCGGCGATAATTAGGGTCTTTGCAATTTCAGAATTCATATTCCAAGGAGCCAGTTTATAATCGCCACTCTTCCAACTATAATCAAACGGAACTCCATTTCCATTGGTGAATGTTACTTTCTGAACGACCATACAGCCATGAAATGCTGGGTAGGTATCATCACTGCCATAAGGATTCAAACTTACTGGAATAGTCAGATCGGTCAGTTTCGTGCAGTTGTAGAAACAGTGGTTTCCAAGGTGAACCACAGAATCAGGGAGCACTATCGAGGTTATGTTCAGTTCACGGAAAGCATCGGATCCTACCCATTTAACGCCATTTTCGAAGAAGATCCCTTTGAGAACATCTCTGCTTTGATACCAGGGCGTGTTCTGGTACCAGGAATTAGTTCCTTCGTAAGCAGCATAGTTGTATCCATGCCCACCGTTCGATCCGTTCCCGCTAATTAAATTGATCTTTTCGATAGAACAACAGCCTGCGAATGCAGGGTGTTTATCAGAGACCACACTGTTGAGATTTATCGGTATGGTGAGCTCCGTGAGGTGCGAAAAATCTTTAAAAGCCGATTCGCCGAGTTTGGTGATATCTACGCATATGAAAACACTGGTGATATCGTCACGGTAATCATACCACGGTGCGGGGGTTGTATCATACTGGTACATCTCGCCGGATCCAGTGATCCGTAGCAAACCATTAGGATATATGCTGTATGTAGCATTCGGCCCGCATTGACCAGTTATAATAGTCTGTGCAGAAGAATCATTTGTTTCCGTATTGGCTAATATAACAAATGCGGACACGCTGATTAGCACAGTAATGATCAAAATTACTGTTTTCTTATAAATGATTTCACCTTCGTAAATTAAATCGATGTTTAATTGACAGAATATATACATATTGTAGACAAAATAAAGACATAAAACAGAATATTTGTATACAATCCGAAAAATAAATTGCAACAGTTTCCCAAAAGCATAGACTATCGAATGTCACTGAGAGTTCTTGCGGAGTCTCTCGAGGCCCCTTTTGAGTGGCAACTTCAACATGGGGCCGAGGGCCCTCGGAACCTCCTTTTTCTTATCGGTTTGGGTCCGGAGCATATACTCTCCCTTATCGTTCCTGAAGTTAGGGGAACACCTCAGGGCGTTCATACTTTCCTACATATACACTTCTCCAGCAGCCCATTATCCTAGAAGATCCTCATGAACCTCAACGAGAAGAATGTGGACACGAAGTTCACCAGATGCCCCCTTGGATGGGCATGCCACCCATAACGTGGGCATTGCAGAGGTCATTCTCCACGATGAATCGTGGTAACTCCAAGAATCTGGGGGGTTGCCGGGATATATGGTGAAACACACCTGTCCTCCCGAGGAAATGTCGAAGACATACATCAGACCGAGATCCATGTTCCCGCGGACACGTGTCTTCCTGCTCGTGGCGGAGATATTGTTGACCGAACTGTTGTCGATCACAAAGAGTCACGTCGACCGCCGTTAGTGCTCCTGGAACCAAGTGAGAGAAAACTATTGATATCGTTTAAATAAGAACTAATCAATGCCTCAGGCAGTATTTTCGGAGTATCCTAAGTTATAGTGCCAGGGGTTTAATCCCCGGCAATGAGAGTTCAAACATGTTTCTTCTTCACAACCACTGCAACAGCAAATATGGCGAGGACAACTACTATTGCAATGAAGAGATAAATCATCATCGATCCATTACAGGAATTGGTATCGGAGGGTGATGGTGAAGGTGTGGGAAGCGGAGCGGAACTCTGTTTGACCCAGTTGCCATCGATCTTCTCGAATGTCGATCCTGCTATATCTGCAACAGAATGTGATATCTCAGATGCACCGTCAGAGTCGTAGAATTTACCGGAGAACGCAGAGTCTGCAATTGAGGTAACAGAATTAGGGAGGGTTAGGGATGTTAAGTGTGTACAATCCTTGAACGCAGAGTCTGCGATCGATTTTATACCATCAGGTATCTCAAATGAGGTGTTGATGTTTCCTGCAGGATACTGTATCAACTCCGTCATTTCCTTATTATATAGCACACCATCTAAAATGCAATACTTCGAACTATCTTTACTCACATTGAACATTGTGAGAGAATCACATCCGCTGAACACACTTCCTCCGATGGACCCGACGGAATCTGGAATGGTTATTGATGTGAGGGAGGTGCAACCTTTGAACGCAGAATCTCCGATCGAGGTGACTCCGTCGGATATGACCACAGAGGTCAAGGTAGCCCTGCTTAATTGCCAGGGTGTGTATCTGTAATTGGGAAGTTCGTATGATTGCTTGATGACATTGTCATTGAGTATCTTCGAATTGTTCCTCGAAGAAACGGATTGGGAACTGCCAGTATCGTAGTTGTACCAGGTTCCGTCTCCTGCAGTAAATGTGGACTTTTCGATATTGACACAACCCTCAAAGATCGGGTGTTCATTGGAACAGACAGTGTCAAGACTAGCAGGAACGGTCAGTTCTTTCAGACCGGAACAGTTCCTGAATGCAGATACTCCGATCGAGGTGATTGAATCGGGAATGGTCACGGTCATCAATGATGTACAATCACTGAATGCAAAAGCACCAATTGATGTGACTGAATCAGTGATGATGACGGATCTGATTGCTCCCTTATAAGAATCCCAAGGCGTAGTACCATCAACGTAGTCATACATAGCTCCGGAACCGCATATCGTAAGTGTTCCAGTGACGGTATCAAATTCGAATGTGGTATTATCTCCACATTTGGCAGGATCCTTTGAAGGATCTTCAGATGGAGTGGATGCCTGTTTGACCCATTTGCCGTCAACTTTGTTAAAAGTGGAACCGGCCAGGTTTTCAACGGTTTGGTCGAGTTCCGTTTCAGCCTCTGGGTCATAGAAGATTGCGTCGAAAGCATCAGCTTCGATGGTTGTGACGGAATCAGGGATGGTTATGGAGGTGAGAGGAGTGCAACCATTGAACGCAGAGGATGCGATGGTCTTGACGTTATCAGGAATTTCATAAGAAGTTCCTGCTTTGG
>CAVHHN010000090.1:0-8350 GCA_963635855.1 Faecalibacterium sp. CAG:74
CCTATGCGTTCAGTAAATGTTCCAACCTTGGTACTGTGGACTTTGGCAACAAACTTGAAAAGATCGGAGCATATGCGTTCAGCGAGTGTGCCAAGATAGATATAATCGTCATTCCGGATTCATATTTATCCATAGGAAAGGGTGCCTTCCAAGGCTGTACCGGACTTACCACTCTGACCCTTCCGGATACGATAAGTTTTGTTGGGGATAGTGCATTCAAAGATTGTAAAGCTTTGAATAAACTTACTATCCCAATAAGTCTGAACTTTTCCGGAACCAGCAATAAACCCATCTTTGAAGGTTGCGTCAGTATCAGCGAGATCATTCTTACCAAAGGAACCGGAGAGTGGAATTCGTGTATTGATGCACCATGGACGATCACCAAAGCCGATCTGACGGTCACGATCTCCGATGGTGTGTCATACATAGGAGATTCTGTATTTGAGAACTGTAAGGCACTCAGGTCTCTTACCATATGTGGCACAGTTGCTTCTATCGGAGAAAGTGCATTCGAGGGGTGCGATAGCCTCGATACCTTGAAGATCGAAGGCACTGGTCTAACATCGATAGGTGAATATGCATTCTCAGGTTGCAGTTCCCTTGTTTCGTTGAGTCTTGGTTCTGTCACTACAATTGGAGAGGGTGCATTCGTGAACTGTTCTTCCCTTACCAATGTTGATCTTTGTACCACTCTCAAATCGATCGAAGACAAGGTGTTTTATGGCTGTACCTCTCTAAACTCCATTTTTATTCTCGATTCCGTCGAATACATCGGAAGTTTGGCTTTCTGGAATTGTAAAGCTCTTACTTCAATCAAGATCCCCAATGTCTCGGAAATTGGGGATAATGCCTTCGAAAGTTGCGTATTGCTTTCCTCCGTGACGTTCGGCAGCAATTTGGAAACGATCGGTGCCGAAGCGTTTGCAAATTGCAGTTCTCTTGATAACCTTACTATTCCAGATTCGGTCAAATCCGTCGGAGGTTGGGCGTTTAAAGGCTGTACTGGTCTGAAAGAACTCACAATTCCGGCAAGTCTGGACTGTTCAGGAGCCAACAAGGCTATCTTTGACGGTTGTACCATGATCAATAAGCTCACCCTTACCAAAGGGGATGGGGGTTGGAGTGTGTCTGGCGGATCCCCCTGGAAGATCACCCAAGCTGACCTGACGGTGATCCTTTTTGATGGTGTGACCTTTGTCGGCGACCTCTCCAACTGTAATGTGCTAAAATCCGTGATCTTAAGCGATTCTGTCACCGAGATCAGAGAAAGGGCATTCGAGAAGTGTTCTTCTCTCGAGACCCTGAAAATAGGCAAGGGCCTTGATTCAATAGGCGCATACGCATTCTATTATTGCGAGTCACTCCTTTCGATAAATCTTCCAGATAACCTCACTACGATCGGAGAGTCGGCATTCTACAACTGTACTTCTCTCATTTCAGTGGATCTTGGCAAATCTCTCAAATCGATAGAAGACGACGTTTTCAGCGGCTGTACCTCTTTAAAATCCATCGTTATTCCAGATTCTGTCGAATACATTGGAAGTTCGGCCTTCTGGAATTGTAAATCTATGGAATCTGTGACCCTGAGTAAGAACCTAACCTCTATCGGGGGAGAAGCGTTCCAGCATTGCGAAGCACTTACTTCCATCGAAATCCCCAATTCCGTCATAGAGATAGACGAAAAGGCGTTCGATTGCTGTTTTGCCCTTTCTTCCGTGAAATTCGGAGTTTTGTTGGAAACGATCGGTGCCGAAGCGTTCGCTAATTGCAGATCTCTCACATATCTCACTATTCCTGACTCTGTCGAATCCCTCGGTGCCTCTGCGTTCTTCGGTTGCACCGGCCTGAAAGAACTTACTGTTCCAGTAAGTCTGGATTGTGTCGTTGACAATGAATACTCAGTATTCGCAGGCTGTGTCAACTTCGAGAAATTCACCTTCACTGCAGGATCCGGTGATTGGTATGCATACGGAGCAACAAGTTCCGACCCATCATATTATGCATACACACCCTGGCAGTTCTGTAGGGCATCCTTGAAAGAGATCACGATCTCCGACGGTGTGAAATCCATCGGTGACTTTGCGTTCTATAACTGTACCGATCTTTCTACCATCACGATTCCCGATTCCGTCGTATCGATCGGAACTTCTGCGTTCGAGAGCTGTACTGCTCTTACGTCCTTGATCATCCCGGACACCGTCACTGTCCTCGGTGCCTCTGCGTTCAAGGACTGTACCGGCCTGAAAGAACTCACCGTTCCAGTGAGCCTTGATTGCGTTGTGGACAACGGATCCCCTGCATTCTCCGGATGTGTCAACTTCGAGAAGTTCACGTTCACAGCAGGATCTGGTGATTGGTATGCATATGGAGCAACAAGTTCCGACCCATCATATTATGCATATACGCCCTGGCAATTCAGCAAAGCGGTCGTGAACGACGTGACAATCTCTGACGGTGTGATCTCTATCGGAGATTTCGCATTCACCGATTGTTCCAAGATCGTCTCAATCACCATCCCTGCATCCGTCACAACGATCGGAAACCAGGTGTTCAATGGATGTTCCTCGCTTTCTTCGATCGATGTCAACGCAGCGAACACGAAATACAGTTCTGCCGACGGCGTTCTTTTCAACAAAGACAAGACCATTTTGATCTCGTATCCCGCAGGCATGACCGCAACCTCCTATAACATACCAGCATCCGTTACAACGATCGGAGATCATGCGTTCTATGACTGTTCTACTCTCGAAACCATATTCATCCCCGGGACCGTAAAATCCATCGGAGAGAATGCGTTCAACATCGTGTTCTATGACACTGATGGTCAGACCGTGATCGAACCGACCGCCCAAAATCTGGCTGGATCGACCTTTAAGAAGATCGATGACAAATGGGTGAAACAGGGATCTTCATCACCATCATCATCCTTCGAACTGGGATTGATATATGTCATCCTTGCGATCCTCATCGTCGGATCAACACCCGGTATCGGTGTTTTGATGAGGAGAAAGGTCTGAAAACACTATCGGGGCAAATGCCCCGTAAACACCTTGATTTCTGGTTTGTATATTGCATCGTTCCGGATTGGGGAAATGCAAATCCGAACTTGCTTTTTACGTAACAACCGAAAGATAACCCATATATCATAATCGGTAATCCATACCTTATGTATCTAACAAGGGATGAGCAGGCGATCCTTGATGGAGAACAAGGTGCCGGTGCTCAGAAGGCCATGGAGCTGGTGACCGCATTAGGTAAGATCTATGGTGCGGACAGTCTCGTCGATATAACATCGGCACATCTTTCGGGAGCATCATACAAGACCATCGGTGAAGGCGGTTTGAAATATCTGTCCGATATGGTCGCCGGGGGTGCGACCGTCGCCGTTCCATCAACACTTAATCCTGTTGGGATGGACCGTACTCGCTGGAAGGAAATGCACATTTCTCCTGAATTTGCAGAGAAACAGCTACAGATCATCGATCTTTATGGGAAAATGGGTATCAAAAAGACATGTTCTTGCACCCCATATCTGGGAGATAATGTTCCAGCACTTGGGGATCATGTTGCTTGGGCTGAATCCTCTGCCCTTTCTTTCGTGAACTCCTACATCGGTGCCCGCACTAACAGGGAAGGTGGGCCTGGTGCATTGGCCGCCGCCATCCTAGGAAAAACTGCCAATTACGGGCTCCATCTTGATGAGAATAGAATGCCGACCGTTGTCATAGATGTAGAGGATATTGAGGATTCTGTGTTTGATTATTCTCTTCTGGGACAGGCATTCGGAATGAAGATAGGGAAGGGTGTTCCGTATTTCAGGGGTATCAATCCTACTGTAGAAGATGCCAAGACCTTATCCGCGGCCATGGCCGCTGCTGGTGCTGTTGCATTATGGCATGCAGAAGATTGTACGCCTGAGGCGGGTAATTTTGACGTTTCCGACCTCGAACACATCACGATTGGTAAAAAGGAAAGAAAAGAGGCATTTGAGAAATTGAACACTGCAGACGATGTCGAACTCATTGCAATTGGTTGTCCGCACTTAACTCCAAAGGAAATGCATGATATCGCTACTTTGTTGAAAGGAAAGGAAAAGAAGAGAAAAGATGTTGAGATCTGGTTCTGTACCTCAGAGAGCGTCAGGGAGCAGTGTCCAGAAGATGTTAAAATCATGGAGAAATTCGGACCGGTGCTTGCCGACACTTGCATGGTTGTGGCCCCCATCGAGTCAACATTCAAGAGAACCGGCACTAATTCTGCCAAAGCAGGAAATTATCTTCCAACATTATGCTCTCAAAAAGTGGTGTTTTCAGAACTGTCCGATCTGCTGAAGGTGGTAGAATGATCATGAAAGGTAGGGCAATTTCCCCTGGATATGCGGAAGGAGGGGCCATAACATACAAGGAGCCATTTAGTTTCCTTGGAGGAGTAGATGGAAAAACTGGAAAATTCAATGTTCGCGATGGAACCATCGATGGAAAGGTGTTTTTGTTTCCCAACGGAAAAGGATCTACCGTTGGATCATATGTCGTGTATGATCTGATGGTGCAGGGTCATGCACCTGCCGCTCTCGTTAATAGAAATGCTGAAACAATCGTTACCACTGGTGCGGTGATCTCCTCTGTTCCGATGGTCGACGGAGTGGATATCTCACTCGTCAAAGATGGAGACAAGCTCGTTGTTGATGGAAACAAAGGATATGTCGAATTGAAAAATGTTACAGAGGTCAACATCATTTCCGCAATGATCGTGGTGAACGGAAAATTCCTAATTCTTCACAGACCCAGCAGTTCCAGGTCATATCCTGACAAGTGGTCACTTGTCTCGGGACATGTGGAATACGGTGAGTCTTTCGAAGAAACTTCCCGCAGAGAGATCCTGGAAGAGACCCAGATATCAGTTTCTTATCCGAATGCAGAGTGTCCACCATTCAGGGTCAGGGAAGGAAACACGATCTATAATGTTCACACATTCCTGTATCTTCTTCCGTCTGCTGAGGTCAAGCTCAACCATGAAAATACGGAGTTCAAATGGGTCTCATTGGATGAGGTGGACATTTCGAAGATGGTCGATGGAATACCTGTCGCGCTCGAAGCGTTCAAAAAATACCTTTGATGTTCTACAAATATTGATCTTGGGGGCATATGCCCCCTAAATCGTTTAGTTCAGATCTTGCTGGAGGAAACTCCTATGGAGATCGCTTTACCATTGATCTCCAGATCCTGAACACATTCGCCGGCTGGTTCGTCGGTGAAAGTTATCTTTTTGGCGCGGACTTCGCCACTGATATGGTCTTCCCATAAGCGGAAGAGCTCTACGAGGTGTTCTTCGGCCTTGACATCGCAGAATATGAATTCTTCCACGTCAAGCTTCATGGTCTTCCTCATCTGCTGAATTGCTCTGATAAGGTCCCTTCCCCACCCTTCTGCTTCGATCTCGGGTGTGATGGTGGCGTCGATATGCAGGGAACCCTCTCCGAAGTCAACGGGATCGGCCTGGAATGTAGGTTTGCTTCCGGGTGCGAGGTAGCAGATCTCTTTGATGTTGACCTGTTGGGCAAGGATGTCATTGAAGCGTTTGACGTCTTCATTGACAGATTCATCATTACCGCAGATGCATACTGCTTTCAATGGCCACCTTTTCTTCGAACCCATTTTCTCCC
The DNA here is from genome assembly GCA_963635855.1 of Faecalibacterium sp. CAG:74. Classification (GTDB taxonomy): domain Archaea; phylum Thermoplasmatota; class Thermoplasmata; order Methanomassiliicoccales; family Methanomethylophilaceae; genus Methanomethylophilus. Next base: position 5,663 of record CAVHHN010000090.1, read on the forward strand.
TTTCGCTTGCGATCACTGTGTTGATCTTCTGGATCAGGGCCATGCTATGCTCCAGGTTCTCATCGATAAGGGAAGCATCTCCTTTCTGCCAATTCTCCATATGTACCGTCAGGAATTTTCCGCCCATGGCTGTGTAGATCTTGTCGGTGATGTGGGGGCAGATCGGTGCCATAACAACAGCTACGGACATTATCGATCTGTAAAGGGTGAAATACGCGGCCTTCTTCGCATCGCTGGACTCCTCGTCCCAGCTCCGGTCCCTTACAAGGTGCAGATACCAGCGGGAAAGGTCTTCCATGATGTAGTCAGTAAGGGTACGGGCGACCTTGTGGAGTTCACGGGACTCGATGGATTCAGTAACTGCCATTTTCATCTTTTCGGTCCTTGAAAGCATCCATTTATCCTCATCGCTGAGTAGTTTCTTCATCGATTCGAGGGTGTATGCTTCGGGATCGAAGTCATCAAGTGCCATATACATGGATGCGAAGTTGACAACGTTCCAGTAAGTGTTGAGGACCTTCCATGCATCTTTAGGTCCGAGTTTCTGGAATGCAGTATCCTCCCAGGGTGCGTTGGCACTGATCATATAGAATCTGAGTGAATCTGCTCCGTACTGTTCGATGACCTCTTCGGGAGTTACAACATTTCCGAGGGATTTGGACATCTTTCTTCCTTTGGAGTCGAGCATCCACCCATGCATCATAACCTCGTCATAAGGTGCTTTATCAAATGAGACAACACCAGATGCCAATTGGGTGTAGAACCAACCGCGGGTCTGATCGTGAGCTTCGACGATGAACTTCGGAGGCCACCATTTCTCGAACTCATCTTTCTTATGGGGATATCCCAGATCGGCCCATGAAGCTACACCTGAATCGAACCAGACATCGAGGACATCAGGGACCCTATGCATGGTCCCACCACAACTGGGGCATTTGAAGGTGACGTTGTCGATCCATGGCCTGTGTGTATCCATGCCTTCGGTGTAACCGTCTCCGCCTTTCAGTTCCTCATACTGCCCAACGACCTTTTTGGCACCGCAGGGACATTCCCAAACAGGGAGGGGAATACCCCAGAACCTTTGCCTGGAGACACACCAGTCCCTGGCGCCTTCGACCCAGTTCTTCTCTCTGCTGGACCCGGCCCAGTCAGGGACCCATTTCACACGGTCGATCTCGGAGAGCATTTTATCTTTGATCCGGGGGACCTCTATGAACCACTGACGTGTGTTTCTGTAGATGATAGGGGTCTTACATCTCCAACAGTGACCATATCTGTGCTTGATCTTTGATACGTTGTAGATAAGACCTTTCTCTTGAAGGACCTTGATGATGTCTTCATTTACCGCCCTGACCTTCTTTCCGGCCATCAAGGGGAACTCATCACTGTACCTACCTGCTTCATTTACTGGGCAGAATACGGGAAGCCCATATCTTTTTCCGGTTTCGAAATCGTCAGGCCCATGTCCCGGAGCAGTATGGACACATCCGGTGTTGTCTTTTTCGACGTATTGTGCATCTACAATAGCGAATGTATACTCTGTGGGTCTGATGTATTTCTCATCGATCTCGAAAGGAGGCAGATATTTGATGCCGACCAGATCTTTTCCGATCTTTTCTTCAAGGATCTCAAAGGAATCATATCCTCCAGCCTTCATCACGTATTCGCACTGGGATTTCATTATGATGATAGTCTCAGAACCTTTTTCTCCGGACATCCTGACTTTAGCATATGTCTCATCAGGGTGAACGGCGACGGCTAGATTGGATGGAAGTGTCCAAGGCGTGGTGGTCCAGATGAGGATAGACACATCTTTCTCATCTTTTAAGGGGAATCTCACCATGACCGTAGGGTCGGTCTCATCAGAGTAGTCGATCTCAGCTTCTGCAAGGGCGGTCTCACAACGAGGGCACCAGGTGACGACACGGCTGGAATCTTTGAGGAGTCCTTTATCGTAGGCCTGTTTGACGGTCCACCATCCGGATTCCATATAATCAAGTCTGAGGGTCTGATATGGTCTGTCCCAATCCATCCACACACCGAGTTTTTTGAATGCCTCGGTCATGGTGCCGTGAAGGCCCAGAGCGAATTCCTGACAGGTCTTTATGAAATTGTCTATTCCGATCTCTTCGATGATCTGTTTTTTGGAGTGCACACCGATCTTCTTCTCGACCTGCACCTCGATCGGAAGTCCGTGCATGTCAAATCCGGGTTGGTCGCGGACATTGAATCCATTCATCCGCCAGTATCTGAGAAGGATGTCTTTTACGGTCTTGTTCATGGCTGTTCCGAGGTGGATGGACCCCGTGGTGTATGGGGGGCCGTCAACGAAGTAGAATTTCTCTCCGTTCTCTCTGGATTCTTTGGTCTTTTCGTAAGCGTGCTCAGAGGCCCAGAGTTCCTGGATCTCTTTCTCCAATTTTGGAGCTGAATAACTACCTTGGATCTGCTTTATCATCGCAATTCCTCCGACCGGGGTTATCTTAACCGGTCGATGCAGAGCCATTGGCTGTTATTATAAAAAAAGTGGGCCGTTTCGGGCCCCATTGAAATCATACTGTCATATCTGATCTACTTTCAATTTGATCGAATTCGAAACATTGAATGTAGCTACAGTATGCAGAGTTCTCTCGGTTGTTATCTGGCCCAGATTGCATTTGGGGTGGGGGATCTTGTTGGTTATAGGTG
>CAVHHN010000091.1:0-8347 GCA_963635855.1 Faecalibacterium sp. CAG:74
GTTAGACAACAGCAGAAGAAATGTGCCCTATTTACTGTGGTAGCGTTCAACGTTTTGAATTCGATCAGATCGAAATTAGGTTGGTGTTGACAGCATGATTTCAATGGGACCCTGTTATTTATAAACCTTTATATACTGTATAATAATGGGTATGCCTATGACTACGATAGACATCCAGAACATCGTCGCATCGAGTTCCCTTGGGACCGAGCTCGACCTTTTCAAAATCCTCGACTCGTTCGAGACAGCTCAGTATGATCCCAAGCAATTCCCGGGCCTTATCTACAGGATCTCGGAACCCAAGACCGCGACACTCTTGTTCAAGAGCGGTAAACTCGTCTGTACCGGCGGAAAGTCCCGCGAGGACGTCGAAAAGGCGGTTTCCAAGGTCGTTGAAGATCTGAAGCGTATCGGAATCGACATCCCCATCAAGCCTAAGATCGACATCCAGAACATGGTAGCTTCTTCCGATCTCGGATATGAGCTCAATCTCAACACTGTTGCCATCACCCTGGGACTTGAGAGGGTCGAGTACGAACCCGAGCAGTTCCCTGGTCTTGTGTTCAGGCTTGATGACCCAAAGGTCGTCATCCTTCTCTTCGGATCCGGAAAACTCGTTTGTGCCGGAGCCAAGGTCAAAGAGGATGCTATCCGTGCGGTCGACAACGTCGCTGCCGAGCTCCGCGAACAGAACTTGATGCCATAAACCTTTACCGAGGGGGGTATTCCCCCCTCCTCTCGGTTTCTGCCGATATTTTCATGTTTTTCTCAGTATCCTCTGTCAGGATCATGGTTTTGTTTGATGACACACTCGTTATTTCTGAAATTCATCATTTGCGGTTCAGATCCATGATTCTTAGAACATTAGCTTCTTAGTCGCGCGTATTATAATATATCGAATCGCATTGTTGGACCCATTGATATTATGAGCGAGTTCATTTGCCCGTTGGACTACAGATATGGTCGTAAGGAGATGAAGGGTATCTTCTCCGAGGAAAACCGCATCAGAAAACAGATGTTGGTAGAAGCATCTCTCGCACGTGCTCATGCAGAGCTCGGCGAGATCAGTAAAGATGATGCCGCAGAGATTACCCGTGTTGCGGAGTCGGATCTTGTCACCGTCGAGAGGATCAAGGAGATCGAGAAACTCACCAACCATGATCTCATGGCTATGGTCAAGGCCATGACAGAACAGTGCAAAGGCACTGCCGGCAAATACGTTCACCTTGGTGCGACCTCTAACGATATCGTCGACACTGCCACTGCTCTTCAGATCAAAGAGGCCCTTGAGCTCGTAGCCGAGGATGTCGATACATTCCTTCTTACTTTGGCAAAACTTGCAAAGAAAGAACGCGATACACTTGAGATCGGCAGGACCCATGCCCAGTTCGCGATCCCTATCACTTACGGATTCAAAATCGCCGGCTACATCGCTGAGATGCTCAGGTACAAAGAGAGGCTTGTAGAGATCATGCCCCGTGCCTGTGCCGGAAAGATGGCCGGTGCAGTGGGTACTGGTGCCGCCCTTGGCAAGACATTCTTCAAGATCCAGCAGCTCGTAATGGCCGATCTGGGTCTTACTTATGAACCAGCCGCCACCCAGGTCGTCGGTAGGGATAGGTACACCGAACTCGTATGCCTTATGGCCACTCTTGGAACCTCCCTTGAGAGATATGCAACCGAAGTAAGAAACCTTCAAAGGTCCGAGATCGGAGAGGTCTCCGAATATTTCGACCAAGAGCACCAGGTCGGCAGCTCCACCATGGCCCAGAAACGGAACCCTATCAATTCCGAGAATGTATGTGGTCTCGCCAGGGTCCTTCGCGGTATGGTAATGCCCACCTTCGAGAGTCAGGTTCTCTGGCATGAGAGGGATCTGTCCAACTCCTCTGCGGAGCGGTTCACTCTCCCCCACGTGTTCTCCCTCATCGATTATATGCTCTACAAGATGAACAATGTCTTCGAAGGTCTTGATGTCCACCGTGACAAGATGCTTAAGAACATCGAGATGGCACACGGATTGATCATGGCCGAACCTGTTATGATGGCCTTCGTGGGCAAGGGTGTCGGAAGGCAGGACGCACACGAGATCGTCCGTGAGGCATCCATGGTCGCTGAGAATGAGGAAAGACAACTTCTTGATACACTCTGGGAGAGAGAAGATGTCCGCAAGATGTTCACTCGCGAGGAATTGGAGTCTGTGATGGACCCTGCTTCATACACCGGTGGTTCGAAGGAGATCGTTGATAAGATGGTCTCGGCGGTCGAATCTGCTTTGGAAACGAAGGTTTGATATGCGCAGAAAGTCCCCTCAACGTACAAGGAGGATGAGGAATGCTGCCATTATCGGTGCTGTGGTAGGTCTTGCTATCGGTTGGGTTGCCTATCTGATGTCACATAAGCCCTTCTTTCTGATATTGTTTATTGTCATCGGTTCTGTGATGGCCACAGCCACCACTGCATTATCGGTTTCCGAATACGATTACGACTGAGGCAAAAATGGCCAAAGGTGTTTTGGGAATCATTATCTGTCCGATGATGAACGATCAGTTGATCCAGTACCTTTGTAACGACCCAGATGTTTCCCGTACGGTCATTTTGGAGAACGGTTTCTCGGCCGATCTCAAGGCCAAGATGGACTCAAGAGGGTTTCATTACGAACTTATTCCTGAATCCGATCTCTATGAAGGCAATATCGAATTTGATAGGAATGTTCTGAATGTGGTCATAAAATCCAACGATCTTGCGCTCCATGCCGAACCTGCATTTCTCAAGACATACGTCGAAGATGAGATCCGGGATATTCAACCATACATTGATGCGCTGGGTCTTTATTACGGACTATGCGGAAATTACGGTTGGGATATCACCGAATGGGCCGCACAACAGGGTTACAAACCTACTGCGGTGTTCCGTGGCCTTGACGGGAAGGTCGTCGATGATTGTGTCGCCGTGGTGGTCGGAGGGTCTGAAAGATACCTTCAGTTGGAAAAGAGGTACACCGGCATGTTCTATCTGACTCCGGCCATCGCCGATAATTGGAGAGATTTCATCAATGCGGGGGATCTCGGGAAGCAATTATCTAACATACCTAAGGATACACTTGAGGCATTGGGAATTTTTTCCGACACCGATTATATGAGATGGATGTTCGAGATCGGTCACTATGAACATATTTTAAAGATGGACACCAAGCTTGACGATTCTGAGAAGTTCAACCAAAAGGCGGAAGAACTCGGTAAGGTCCTGAACCTGAAACCCATCGATATCGAGGATGGGTGGATCACCCTTCAATCTGCCGAAGGGATCTATACACAATGCAAGAAGAATCTTCCTGCTTGATAATTTTATAATCTGGGTTATTGAAATCAATAATGTCGGGGTCTCCCCCGACATCAAAAAGTTTCAGATACTCTTTCCTGCATCTGGGCCGGGGGTCGTATCGAACGCACAGGATACTTTGATCTTAACAAGACCTTTCGCAGGGAATCCGGGGTTAGCTTTATGGGCCATCTTTTTGGCTGCTTCGTAGTCTTCACCAGATGTCTCATAGGTACATTTTCCTTTGAGTTGTATCGCTTCGTGTTTGCTTTCTCCACCGATGGCGTAAACCGCGGCAATGGGGTTTTCGGTAATGTTGGCAAGGGTCTTATTCAAGTAGTTGTCGATGACCCAGATCTCATTATCATTAGCGACCCACAGGAATCCGATAGGAACTACATTCGGGACACCATTTTTAGATGCGGTCGCAAGTGCGAAGTACTTAAGGTCCGCCTTATGGTCTGCGAACAGCTGTTTTGCTTCTGCTGAAATAGCCATGAATGTGAATTGAATCTGCGATATTTAAGAATGCGTGAAGTGTACGCATCGATCAAACTCGCTCTGTTTTGCCTTTACGCAAGTTTCAGTGAAAAGAGATCTTGGGCCACATGGTGCATCGTAGTATCTATTATTTCAACGACAATTTATTGTTTAGATTACAATATTTTCATAACGATTGTACACTTTGGGGTCTGATTTATCCTAATTGTAAAATAATTTTCCGAAGGTACATATACATTTTATGCATTTTACCTTTTCATGTCATTGAATCCGACACAAATGAAGATCGCATCTACTGCTGTGATCGTGGCCGTCATCATCGCGTCGATGGCCTGCGTGATAGTATATGATGAATCTCACAACTCCAGTGCCGGATCCGAATCAGTATACAACATCCTCGGAAGGGTGAACACTGACGGATCTGGAATCTATATCAACAATAAGATCTACCATGATACGCCTTCAGGTGAGATCCCAACTAGGGATGGCGCACCGTTCTACAAGATCGAAAAAGATAGTGCTGGAACTGTTGTAAAATATTACGTGGATGCAGATTGTAAGGCTGCTTGGGGGGGGCTCGTTTGTGGAACTCCAGGAAATACTTCGATCCAACATGTTCAAATGAAACAACTTGTCGAATCTATGGGGCTCAAATTCGTTCTTTATGAGTCTGGGGCATCCCGTGCTTCTGATACAGTGTACTACATCAGCACCGTTACGAACTATACTCTTGCAATGGAGAGTATACGTAACAACGGTATTTCTCTCGATATTGGAATTCTCTGGGAACCTCAGTTTTCTTGTATTATCGATAAGCCAGGTACTGAGACCTTTAAGGGACTTGGATTGACCAATGATTTCTTCCCCAACCATACTTGCTGTGTCCTTGCTGGGTATACTTCCTATATTTCAACTCATCAAGATGTGACCGCAAGATTCCTTGCAGGATATATCGAAGCGACCAAATGGGTCCAGGCTGCTAAAGAGAAATCCTCAGCTAATCACACTCTCTTGGTCGATATTTGTGTTGAAGCCACCAAACTTGATAGAAACATTATCGAGGACGCACTAGCAAATATCGATTATGTTTTCGGAGACGATGATGGTGTCGGTTCCTACGATCTTCATAACCTAAAGAAGGATATTGCGAACATTGTGACAGCGAATGCTGGCAGTTTGAAATACTCCATGAACGATCTTGGTTTCAAGAACACTATACAGTTCGCAAACAGGTTTGTGGATGATTCCTATCTCATCAATGCACAAAATGTTGATAAGTCTAAGATTTCCGGCACCGCCTCGGTTACTGTGTCTGCAATTTCTGGTGATATGCACCAGATCGCATTAAATGTGGGAATTTCCCAAGGTATTTTCAAAGAGTTCGGAGTAGATGTAACCATTTCTCCCCAGTCCAACGGTGCTGGTGTTGCTGTTGCCATGCAGAACGGTTCTGCCCAGTTCGGATTCCTCGGTGCACCTCCTGCTACGATCACCGCAGTGAACAGTAAACTGATCACCGTGTGAAGAATGCGATATCATGATGTATTGGTATGATAACCACAACAAATATCACAGGCTCTTGAAAGAGGCTCTGATCATACTTTCTGCCCTTGTGATATTTGTAGAGGCATGGTGGGTACTTTCCATCATCGTCAACTCCCCCACCGTTCCCACCCCTGGGGAGACATGGACTGCACTTGTAGACCTTGTGCAGAACGGAGACTCCATGACCCAGGGTAAATCGGTATGGACCTACATCGGTTCTAGTATGGGTACCTTCATCCAAGGATTCGTTCTTGCGCTTTTGGTCGCGGCTCCCCTGGGGCTTGTGCTTGGTAAGTGTGAGGTCCTTCGGTCGTTCTCCACACCCATTATCGAGATCCTGAGGCCTATTGCACCCATTGCTTGGGCACCGATCTTCATGGTCTCTGTCGGATATGCTCTTGGTCCCACACTTGTCGTATTTGTGGGTATCTTCTTCCCGTTGCTGACCAACGTGATATTCGGAGTGTCCAAGATCGATCCCAAACTCATCGATGCATCCAAGACCTTGGGTGCATCGGATGCACAGATCTTCGTCAAGGTGATGGTCCCATCCACCGTGCCGTATCTTATGAACGGTATCAAGATCGGTCTCGGTATCGGTTGGATGTGTATCGTGGCCGCAGAGTTGTATGCGTCCCCGTTGGGTGGAATTGGATTTTATCTATCCGAGCAGGCGACTGCCGGATTCTGGCCTTCCGCATACGCCGCTATCGTTATAATCGCCATCCTGGGTCTTCTCACCACGGGAGTTGCCGAATATATTCATAAAGTCGTTTCAAAGAGAATGGGGATGGATGTATGAGTTCTGGAGAACAGTCAAGAATCGTCACAAGCGGTCCGAAATTAAAATCCAAAGACCGTGTCAGAGCAGACCGTACCGATCTTCTTTATCAGGATATCCGTGAGGGGGAGACCCTCATGAGCGTCGACCAACTTCATGTGGTATACAGAACCGATTATTCCGAGACCGTTGCCGTAGAAGATATAACCATGGATATCAAAAAGGGTGAACTCATCTCCATAGTAGGCCCTTCAGGTTGCGGTAAGACCACCATCCTTCGTTGCATCGCAGGTCTTTTGCAACCCACTTCTGGAAAGATAACAATCGGAAACAAGGAATGTACAGCTCCCGGTTCCGATCGCGGTATGGTTTTCCAGGATTTCGCACTCTTTCCTTGGAGGACCGTCCTTCAGAATGTTGAATTCGGAATGGAGGTTGCCGGAGTACCTAAAGCGGAACGTCAGGAGAGAGCAATGAAATATATCCGGGCCGTCGGACTGGAGAAATTCGCCAACTCCAGGATCCATGAACTGTCCGGTGGTATGAAACAACGTGTTGGGATCGCCCGTACATTGGTCATGCACCCTGCGGTCATTTTGATGGATGAACCTTTCGGTGCCCTTGATGCACAGACAAGGAATATCATGCAGGAGCAGTTGACAAAGATCATCGCTCATAGCGAGAGAACGATCATCTTCATCACACACTCTGTTGATGAAGCACTTTATCTCTCTGACAGGGTCGTTATCCTTACCAAGAGGCCATCGACCATCTACAAGATCGTCGATGTCCCGTGGGAAAGACCCAGGGACCGTTCTGCACCGGAGTTCACTCAGTTGCGTAAGAATATTCTTTCTTATTTGGAACAGCAGAACGTCATGGATGATTGACGGTCCTTCAAACATTTGCCTTCGGGATTCCCCGGAGGTTTGATATTTTATTCATTTTGGTGCTGAGAACATATTTTCGGGTACAATATTCGGCACAGTCATCAACTTTATAAAAAAAAGGGTTGGCTAAGTTCAATTCAATAGTTTAATATTGGTCTATCATTTGTCGACAATAGTTATATAATCCAACCATAAAATCCTAAACTGATTACAGGAGGTAAAACTATCCGTAGCAATACAGTTGCTTTGATGATCACTGTAATTATCGGTATTTCCACTATCGTTCTCATTAACAGTTTAGGATCATCAGATGCAGTGGAGACTCCTATTTACTCCGGTTCTTGTGGGGATAGTGTTACCTTTGAATTCGATCCATCTACAGGGGAACTTACGATAAGTGGTTCTGGACCGATGAAAAATTATAATGATGTGGAAAGGCCCTGGTATTCATATAAAGAAAGTATCAAATCGGTCAATATCGGCACTTCAGTCACATCTATTGGGTACTATGCATTCAGCGGTTGTACCACCCTTACATCCGTGACCATCCCTAACTCTGTTACAAAAATTTGGTATGCTGCGTTCCGCGATTGTACTGCCCTAACATCTATCGAGATCCCTGATTCCATTACAGAACTTCAACGTTCTACGTTCGATGGTTGCATCAATCTTACTTCCATCACCATTCCGAATACTGTCACAAAAATCGGTTCTTCTGTTTTTCGGGGTTGTACTGCCCTAACATCTATCGAGATTCCAGATTCTGTTACATATTTGGGGTCTGCATTCTATGACTGTACAAGCTTGAACTCTGTGACCATTCCTGATTCTGTAACCACTATTGAGTACCGTGCATTCTACAATTGTTCTTCACTCAAGTCAATTTCTGTCGGTGAAGGCAATGAGAAGTTTTGTTCAGTGGGTGGCGTGCTGTTTAACAAAGCCATGACCGAGCTGATACAGTATCCGATAGGCAAGCTAAATACAATTTATAGAGTGCCCGATACTGTCAAAGATGTCGATGGGTCAGCATTTTCGAACTGCACCACCCTCAACTATGTTATTCTCCCCGATTCCGTAAAAACGCTTGGTTATTACGTATTCTCCGATTGTATTGCCCTAAAATCTATTGTCATTCCTGATTCTGTCACAACTATCAGGGGCTATGCTTTCGATGGCTGTACTTCTCTCTCTTCAATATACATCTCCGATTCTGTTACATCTATTGGAAGTGGTGCGTTCAATGGAAAATTCTATGACACAGATACTAAAACCGAATTAGAGTCAACAGCAACAAATCTTTGTGGAT
>CAVHHN010000092.1:0-8259 GCA_963635855.1 Faecalibacterium sp. CAG:74
GGGTCATTTACAACACAAATACAACGATCACCGAGAGCGTGATTGCAAGCACCATTCTGCAAAGCGGTTCTTCTAATGTTTTACTCTTCAATAACCCCGGAGGGGAATTTACCCAGAGAGCTACATTCTCTGATACCAACATCATCACTATGCCCGAAGGAACATTGGGTGGTGTTGATATTCCTACCTGGAGTCACAAGGATGGGTTCTCCATGTACAGTAGTGGGAAAAAGTACGAAGATTTCTCCCCCTGGAGTACCATTCCACAAGAATATTCTCACTATTATTATGCTCTTTATGGAAGTTGTACCATTACTTACAACGTTACATATCATGACAGTACAACGAATACGAATACTACAGACACTAGGTATCAGACCGTCGTGTGTATGTACAACACGCCCCTTTATGACATCGACAACTATGGAGCAAAAGGGGATACAATATATGATAAAATGGTGGCAAAGAACGATCTTAAATGGACCTCGTCTGTAACTATTCCCACTACAGATATTTCTTACAACTTCGGTCAATCTGTGACCCTTTTTTACGATCTCGACCTATACCTTTATTTAGATGATATTACAACAAAAGAAATCAAGGTTACTTACACATGGGATTACATAGAAAAATCGACTGATTCGTTACCAGTATTAAAAACATTTACTCACCAAGGGTCCCATTGAAATCATATCTCAATGACTAATCTTATCGTCACTCTTTTCATTTTTCAAATTGCATTATTTTGGATCCCCTGACGGGTTTTTTCTTTATTTTTGGGGTGGTTTTCAGGTTTCGTTTTTGGATATTTTTAATTTTTATTTTATTTGTGATTTTCGATTAACTAATATATTAAAAATAAAAAGTTATATCCAAATTAGGTCTAAAACCTGACTCGAAAATAACCGAGAAAGGATATGTGCCAGACCGCTGAAAAAAAGGAAGGCGCCCCTTCACTATTGAACAACGGGGCGGCCATCCGGGAACGTGTTCGGATGACAGAAAATGAAATGCAGGCCACGGATAAAGGATTAACGACGAAATTCGGGAACAACGGGGCGAACAAAGGTAAAAAATACACCAGAACGCCCTCTTCATACGATGAATGCAAACTGTTCGGTGAAGTGGTAATGGCAATATTGAAGATGCTGGGAATTCCCCTCTACAAATGTGCCAAGAGCAACCACCTTTACACCTATCATCAGAAGATCGCCATCCTTATCTTCATGTCTGCTGAAGGGTTGTCATACAACTCCTTGCATCAAAAATTAGGGAAATACCAGGGTTTTCTCGAAGCGATCGGAATGACGGATTCTATTCCGAAAGGTTCGACTATGAACAAATTCATGAAAAGCCTTGACAAAAAGGTGCTGGAAACCATATTTCCGGTGTTCGGAATGTTCTTTGAACCAAATTCGGTGGTGGCGATAGACGCCACCGGAATTTCGAACTTCGACCGGTCGGCACATTACGAAATGCGCTGCGACGACTTCGGAGCCAAGCTCAAAAGGACCTTCACCAAATTGTCCCTGGCTATCGACACTTCACTGAGATTCATTGTTTCTGCAAGATCTTCGGTCAAACCTGCGCACGACATTACTTTCACGGATGCACACATCTCGGACCTGGAGAAATACAAAGGAAATATCGGCTACGTTGTAGCCGACAAAGGATACGATTCGAATAAATTCATGAGAACCATAGGACGTCGTCTCAAGTGCGAATATCGAATACCCGTAAGAGTTAGCAAAAAGAACGGATATTCCGTTCACGGATTCGAACGGAAGCTCATGCTGGCACTTATGAACAACAAGGACCTTTGGAACTCCATCTACGGACACAGAAGTGTGATCGAATCGACAAACTTCATGATCAAATCTCAACCCAAAAGCGAGATCGGGGAAAGGTTGGACAACAACAGAGAGAAACGTGCTCTGCTTATTGCGGCAGCGTTCAACGTTTCGAATGCGATCAGATTGAAATTAAATCAGGTGTTGACGGCATGATTTCAATGGGACCACTCACCAAGTTTCAACCAGGTCTGGTCAGGTTGACACAATAGGTTCTTCATTTAAGGATAATGCGGTAGCTAGTGATGGGTCAAAATTAACTGATAATGCTAATGCTCTAGCTTATTTTACTAAGGAAGGCAATCCATTTCAAAGGTGGAGCGCTTCAAACGGAACCACCACCGATCAAGGTTCTAGTTTTTATATTTATGATGACACAAATATAATAGCGAAAAATAATAGATGGTACTATGTTGGTTACGGGTATTTCCTTAATTCAACTGCATTAGGGCAACAACGTTTTATTGAAAGAGGAAGCATCACTACAATCTCACCTAACTTATTCTATACTAGAGGTGGATATTATTTTGAATGCTGGAACAACATTGAGGATTCTAGCAAAGAATATTATCCTGGACAGGAGATTTCTACTGAAGAAGCTAATAAAATTACGTTTAACGCTCAATGGAAGGAAGTAATAACGACAGAAGACAAAAAACAGGTAATACCCATTGAGTACAATTATAATTACGGTGAATCACCGGGCTCAGAAACCAAATATCCAGAATATAAATCATCAGTATGTCTCGCAAACGATGTTTTCACTCCTCCGACCGGATATAAACTGCTTGGATGGAGTTATACCAAAGATGGAAAAGTGAACTTTGATCTCGAAACGCCTGTCACTATGATTAACTCGCTTAAACTCTATGCCGTATGGGGCAAGGATAATTCATTGACCGTGATCGTCGACAATCTGCTGCTCTCAGCTGATGCTCTGCCTGATGATTACACCCCCGACCATACTGTCATTGGTGAGCTTTCTGCAGGAGACACAGTTGAAGTTTCCGTAACTTATGAAAGTAATACGGACCTGCCTACCGCAGTCGGTGTTTATACAATGAAGGTTGAAATCATAGTGAAAGATTCTGAAGGAAATGTGGTGACCGACAACTACAATATCTCTAAGGTCTCTGGATTCCTTGCCATTTACCAGGGAGACCATGCCGCAGTCACCGACTGATGTATCGAATGACATCTGATATGGGCCTTCTGCCCAATCAGATGTCCTTCGGAACCCAATACCTATTACAAGGTCTTATAGCCGATTCGCTTCGAACATTGTATTTATCGCTATTAAAACTCAATAAATCCAATTGTGCCAGCAGATAAGATTCGAACAGTGACACGAATATTTTAATTCGTGTTACTCATAAACTCAATTCATCAACCACCCAGGGGGCCCTTCGGGCCCCGGTGGGCCGAAGGCCCACCTATACAAGTACGTCGTAGTTCATTCAATAACAGAATTTGTTTATTTACAGGCATTTAAATATCACTATCTATTCGGGACTTTATGGTAAAGTACAGGGATTTTGGATTTTACAGACTGTACGACTCAAGGATGGATTGGATTGGAATTTGAAACTGAATCGCTCAATCGCATGTTCAAGGAGATCCGCGGCATCACCGACGATCTCCAAAAAGCACTGAAGACCGAAACGAACATCAAAAGGACCTATACGAACATCTTGATCTGCGGAATGGGTGCTTCCTCCATCGGAGGTGCCCTTCTCTCCAGTTCGATGTATTATTCTTCCAAGTTACCGGTGATCGTGGCCAGGACTATGGCTTTACCGGCCTGGGCGGACAAGAACACCCTGTTCGTCGCCTGTTCGTATTCCGGCAACACCTATGAAACCCTGGAACTGTACTCCCAGGCCATCGAAGCGGGCCTGGATGTTGTGGCAGTGACCGGTGGTGGAAAACTAGAGCAGTTGTCCCTGGAGAACGGGAACAACCTCTTGAAGATCAGCGGAGAAAAGATCCAGCCCCGTTCTGCCATCGGATGGTTCGTCGGTCTTTTGGGAAAAATAATCGAAGATGCGGGCGGACCGGAGATCACCAAAGAGCTTTCCGCCATGGTGCCCAAACTTCTGCAGTACAGGGACGAATTCGAAAGAGAGGATTCGTATGCCAAAGTGGTCGCATCCCATATCTTCGGCAAGGCACCTGTCATCTATGGTGCCCCGGACCTGTCCATCGCAGCCCTCCGTATGAAGACCCAGTTGAACGAGAATTCGAAGGTTATCGCATTCTCCGGTGAAATTCCAGAATTCAACCACAACGAGATAGTCGGGTGGTATGACGATCCTCTCCGTAAGAATTACTCCGTGGTGTTAATGACCGATCTTTCCTTAGAGCAGATCGACCGTATCATCAAAGCCTCGAGGGACCTGCTTGACAGCAGGTCGATATGTCTCGATGCCCTGGCCGTGAAAGGGGATTCCGTGTTGGAGAAGAACCTCTATGCCGTCATGTTCGGGGATTATGTTTCCCTTTATCTTGCCG
The DNA here is from genome assembly GCA_963635855.1 of Faecalibacterium sp. CAG:74. Taxonomy (GTDB): domain Archaea; phylum Thermoplasmatota; class Thermoplasmata; order Methanomassiliicoccales; family Methanomethylophilaceae; genus Methanomethylophilus. The sequence continues at coordinate 4,362 of CAVHHN010000092.1, forward strand.
CATTGAGGAAGGTCGACCCCTGCGACGTGGCTCCCATAACGGACATCAAAAGGCGTATCAACGAGAGCTTACGGTTGTGAGCGATACACACCGAAGTATCTTCCCGGACTGATAGGATATGGTTTTTAGAAGACGGTCTTCAAAAAGTTCCGAAGAGCTCAGGAACAACCTCCGCGAGGTCTACGCCTCGCGGAATATCCTGAGGTCCCTTGTTGTCAAAGATCTGTTCGGGCGTTACAGGAATTCCGCATTGGGGTTCCTTTGGCACTTCATAAACCCGTTGGCGATGCTTGCCGTTTATTATATCGTCTTCACTCAGATCAGAGCATCTCCGATCCCAGACTTCTGGGTTTACTTAGCATCCGGAATATTTCCGTTCTCGTTCATGACCACCAATCTCTCCTCCGGAGCGGGATCCGTAGTACAGAACGCAGGCATGGTCAAGAAGATGTATTTTCCAAGGGAGATACTTGTTCTGGCACACGTGATCAGTAGTTTCATCATCATGATCTTAGGGTATATCGCCGCATTGGCGATCGTTGTGTTGTCGGGATATCCGTTGCACCCGATACCGATGGCATTGTTGCCTATCATACTTGTTTCAATGGCTGCCTTCACCGCCGGGTATGTGTTCCTGTTCTCTTCGCTGACGGTGTATATGCGTGATGTCCAGTATATCCTGGGTTCGCTGACCATGGTGTTCTACTTCCTCACACCGATGTACTTCCTGACACAAGATGTGTCGGGGATGTTGAAGACCATGATCTCAATAAACCCGTTCACGTATTATGTAGAGGCTTTGCATAGTGTCGTATATTTCGGAGAGGTGCCTGAACTGAAAGTACTACTGATGTGCCTCATACTTCCGATCGTGTCGCTTGCGATAGGACTTGCGGTCTTCCGCAGACTGAAACGCGGATTCGCTGAAAGGTTGTGATCATATGGACCCGAATAATGCTGTAGAGATCAGGAATGTTTCAAAAAGTTTCAAGATCGAAGTGGTGGACCGTGAAAGGAGCGGTTCGCTGTTCAATAAGACCCCCATGAAGACCGTTGTCAACAAAGTTCTTGATGATATTTCGTTGGATATCAGGAAGGGAGAAGTTATTGGTATCCTGGGAAGGAACGGTAGCGGTAAAAGTACCCTTTTGTCTTTGATAGCGAGGATCATGGAACCTGATTCCGGAACGATTGAAAGATCTGGTAGAATTGCTTCCATTCTGGAACTGGGAATGGGATTTCATCCGGACATGTCCGGCAGGGAGAACATCTATCTGAAAGGGGAATTGTATGGGTTCTCCAGGGCAGAGATGGATACCCGGATCGATAAGATCATCGAATATTCCGGAATTTCGAAATACATCGATAATCCGGTGAGGACCTATTCCTCCGGAATGTCCGGTAGATTGGCGTTCTCTGTTATGATGAACGTTGAATCGGAGATCATGTTGGTGGATGAGATCCTCAGTGTGGGTGATGCTATTTTTACCGCTAAGGCGAAGGAACATTTCCGGAAATTGGCCAAGAGCGGTAAGACCGTGGTGTTCGTTTCCCATTCCATCATGGATGTGGAGGAGATGTGCACCCGTGCGGTCTGGATAGAGAACGGTAAGATCATCAAAGACGGGAAGGCGAAGGATATCTGTGCCGAATATAGGAACAAGATGTCTTCATCTCCGGAAATAGTGGCGGATCTGGCTGAAGCGGGTATTGCTGATTCACAGTATGAGTTGGCGATGATGTACAGGGACGGTACCGGATTCGGGAAGAGCGAGGAACTGTACAGGGAATGGATGAAGAGGGCTTCGGACCAGGGACATACTTTGGCACAGGTGGCGTATGCGGATATTCTGATGGGGGAGGGAGGGGATATTTCCGAAGCTGTCAGTCTGTATAGGTCTGCGGCTAATAAAGGGAACAATGATGCTCGGAGGAAGATCTCTTCCATCGGAAAGGGAAAGGATGAGTTGGGGGAGAAGATCAAGGAGATCTTTTTGAGGATGGCCGAAGAGGGAGAACCTATCAATATGTTCCGGTGTGCGGATTATCTTCTGAAGACCGCTTGGACGGAAGAGGATAGACAATTGGCGTTCAAATGGTTTGAGAGATCGGCCGAGAATGGGTATCCTAATGCGATGCATCAGGTAGGATTGATGTACCGGGACGGTCTTGGGACCGTTAGAGATAATAATAAAATGGCCGAATGGTTGGATAAAGCTTCAGAGATGGGATTTTTGCCTTCGATCACTTTGATGGCGGATATTTATTTTCAGGGGAGATTGGTGCCGAAGGATTCCAAAAAGGCTTTCGATCTATATCTTAAAGGTGCAGAGTTGGGTAATGGGAAATGTCAGTATCAGGTTGGTGTGATGTATCAGGAAGGGGATGGGTCCGAGATTGATCTTCAAGAATCGGATAAGTGGTTCGAAAGATTTTCTCATTCGACCACTGTTTGGAATAATATCTGGGCTGCGGATTGGGCGAAGATGTTTGATTACGATCCTGAATTGATCAAGGATATCTACTGGAGAAGTGCTAAATGTGCCATTACTACTGCCATCGGAAATATTTTGAATCTCTGTATTTGTACCAATAAAGATTGCTCAAAAGCTGTGGGACAACTGACATCTCTTGCTGAAAAAGGTAATGTCGATGCATATAAAAGACTAGGCAATCTGTTTTACGATGGCATTGGCGTGGAAAAAGATTATTCTAAATCATATAGCTGTTATGAAAAAATTGCATATACTGGAGATCCGTGGTGTCTGAATAGACTTGGCGAGATGAGCCGTGATGGCAAAGGACAAATGATCGACCCAATAAAAGCCTATATGTGGTTCAGTAAATCCTCCGATTTTGAAAATATTAACTCTATTTTGAATATTATCTATCTTTATTCTACTGGATTATTAGAGAAAGATCTTCGTTATGAGGAGTATTTAGGCAGATTGAAATGTTTGGCAAAATTAGGAAGTTCAGATGCAGCCAGAAAATTAGGTAATATGCATTATGACGGCACCGGAGTTAAAAGAGATTTTATCAAAGCTATTGACTGGTATAAAATGGCGGCTTTACTTGGAGATCGTTGGTGTCTCAATCGTATTTACGAGTTGAGAGATGTAACCTTGGGCACACATCATTTTCAAAAAAATCACTCACTCTAATTCCCGAATATTGTTCTTTCTAAAAATCGACCATCCCGGTCGATTCCTTATCTTTCAACGTGTATACGGCATTGAAAATCGTTATTGATCATCATTTTCCGACCCGATTATTCCATATCTAATTGCGATCGGACCCGACCTCGACACCAACTCTATTAGAACACTGAATTTTGAGTTGTAAAACGAAAACATGAAGTGTCTCTGTCTGATGTCAGGATATGAATCAAAAACACCATCTAACAGAGACAGAACTTCCCAAACATACCGACAATATATCAGTTCCGATTGGTTTGATGAAGGTAGCGGAATATTATCTCGGATCCATCGGTATTTTGGATTTTTTGGATACTTTGAAGACCCGCGGTATTTCACTACACAAGATCGTCCTGTCCATGTGCACGCAGATACTCATGGGAAACAATTCCATGAACAAGTGTTCCGAATGGCTCGGAGATCCCTATGTAAGAAAGGAGTTCGGATTGGAGTCAGGCCTGACGCAGAGAACGATAAACCGTGCCATGAACCTCCTAGGAGACAACGGCGACAGGATCCTTGTGAAACTGTGGGAAGGTCTTAACCACCAGTTTCACTTCGACAATACGGATGTGAACATCGACGGTTCTGCGGTGGTGGTAAACGGCCCCGAAGCAAAGCTCGGGGCCATCGGCCACCCGAGGGATTACAAAGACATGAGCAGGAACCAGGTTGAGTTCACGGTCGCGGAACTGCAGAGC
>CAVHHN010000093.1:0-8169 GCA_963635855.1 Faecalibacterium sp. CAG:74
TGGTACAACCACTGAAAGCTTGATTACCGATCGATATGACAGAACTTCCGAAGGATACTGAAGTAAGGGGGATGCAGTCCTTGAACACCGAAGATCCGATATAGGTTATGCCATCGGAAATAACAACGCTCAAATCCGCCTCGGTAGTATGCCAGGGGGTTTTAGAAATTGAAGTTCCGTGATTATACCAAGTTCCAGATCCTGCTGTAAAAGTTATCTTCTCGATATTGATGCAATCAGCGAATGCAGGATGATCTTCGGATCCGACACAGTTGAGGCTGATTGGAACTGTGAGTTCTTTCAGATTGATATGTCCTTTGAATGCATAATTTCCGACAGAAGTGACCAGGTCGCATATCTTGACCGTTGTAATGCTCTCTTCGTATGAATGCCAAGGCGTTGTATCATTAGTGTAATTATACATCGGCCCCGAACCGTCTATTATAAGTATTCCCGTGATGGCATTGAATTCGTAAGTGACATTGTCTCCGCATTTACCGAATACCTTCAGTTTGATCCATTTACCATCAATGTTGTTGAATTTGTAACCGGCCAAATTAGATACAGTCTGCTCGAGTTCCTTTTTACCATCAAAGCTATAGAATTTTCCGTAGAACGCACTGGCTCCGATAAATGTGACAGAATCAGGAATGGTCATGGTGGTAAGACAAGTACTGGAATCGAATGCGTATCCTCCAAGGTATGTGATCGATTTGCCTAAGTTCAAGGAAGTGAGGGATACGCACCCATGAAATGCGTAATATCCGATAGAAGTGGCAGAATCAGGGATGGAGATGGAGGTAAGGGAAGTACAGCCACTGAAAGCGGAAGAACCGATCGAATTAAGGGTATCGGGCAAGGATACCGTAGGAAGGGAGGCACAGCCGTAGAAAGCGTAGTTCGGGATAGATAGGATAGAATCGGGAATGCTCACAGAGGTGAGTCCGGAACAGTTGTAGAATGTACCGGCCCCAAGAGAGGTGAGGGAATTAGATAGATCGACCGATTTCAAAGAAGTGCAGTCCCTAAAAGCATAATCTTCGATAGATCTGACACTATCGGACACAATGACCTTTGTCAGAGCATGTTTGCTGATCTGCCAAGGGGTGCATTCCACCTCTGAAGCACTATACTCATACCAGTCCCCAGATCCGATAAAGGTCATCTTTTTGATATTTGTACAACCTTCGAAAGCAGGATTTTCAGTGGTTGTGACACTGTTGAGGTCTGCAGGAAGGGTAAGTTCTGTCAGGTGGATACAGTCCTTGAATGCAGAGGCCCCGATAGATTTGACGGAACCAGAAATGGATAAAAAAGTGAGTCCCATACAACCGCTAAAGACAGAATTTCCGATAGATTTCACACCCCCTACTATTTTGACCGTTGTCAGAGTATGTTTACAGATCTGCCATGGAGTGTATTCCAAGTCTGAGGCACCATACTCAAACCAATTTCCAGATCCGATGAAGGTGATCTTTTTGATATTTGTACAACCTTCGAAAACAGGATTTTCAATAGTTGCGACACTGTTGAGGTCTGCAGGAAGGGTAAGTTCTGTCAGACAGGTACAACCATAAAATGCAGATCCTCCGACGAATGCGACGGAACCAGGTAGGGTCACTATGGTAAGGGCAGTACAACCTTTGAATGCACAGTCCCCAATGGATGTGAGCGACTTGCTGAATTTCAGATAGGTCAGAGATACACACTCATAGAATGCATAACATCCGAGAGTTGTAACGGAATCCGATATGGAGATGAAAGTAAGAGAAGAACAACCACTGAATGCAAAATTCTCAATAGATGTGGCAGAACCTGGAATGTTCACGGAGACGAGTCTGGAACAGTTCTCGAACGTATTACTACAGATGGCGGTAACGGAATTAGGAATATTGACCGATGTCAGAGAAGTACAATTTTTAAAAGCACAAGGTCCAATTGATCTGACAGAATCAGGGAAGGTCAGTGAAGTAAGGGCCACTGAGTCCGTGAATGCATAATCTCCGACAGAGGTCACACCTTCAGATATGATAACGGTTGTCAGAGCATGTTTGCTTATATGCCAAGGTGTATATTTTGTGTCTGAGGCGCCATACTCAAACCAATTTCCAGATCCGGCGAAGGTGATCTTTACTATGTTTGTACATCCGCCGAAAACAGGATTGTCATTATTTACGACACTGTTGAGGTCTGCAGGAAGGGTAAGTTCTGTAAGATTCGTACAATCCTTGAACGCAGAAGTTCCGAGGGATCTGACGGAATCAGAGATAAATAGAGATTTGAGTCCGATGCAACCACTAAAAGCAGAATTTCCGATGGATTTCACACCTTCAGGTATTATGACAGTTGTTAGAGCGTGTTTGCTGAATTGCCAAGGTGTACATTCTACCTCTGAGGTACCATACTCAAACCAATTTCCAGATCCGGTAAAGGTGATCTTTTCAATATTTGTACATTTTTCGAATGCTGGATTTACTTTGGTTGCTACACTGTTGAGATTGACCGGAATGGTGAGTTCTAACACACCAGTACAATTATAAAATGCGGATTCTCCAATAAATATGATGGAATTGGGGATAGTTAGGGAGGTTAGGGAAGTACAGCTGAAAAAAGCATCATTCTCAATAGAAGTGACGGAATCGGGGATGATCACGGAAGGGAGTGATGTACAACGGCAGAAAGCAGTGTATCCGATAGAAGTAATTGATCTGGGAATATTCACAGAGATAAGGGAGGGACAGTCACAGAAGATACCGCCCGAGAGAGATGTGATGGAATTGGGGAGTTTAACAGAGGTCAGAGAGGTGCAGTAATTGAACGCCTGAGTTCCGATAAATGTGACGGAATCAGGGATGGTTATAGATCTCAGAGAAGAACAACCCCTGAACGCACTGTCTCCGATAAATGTGACGGAATCGGGAATTGTGATCGATTCAAGGGAAGAACAACCGCAGAACATAGCCCATCCAAGGTTTGTGATGGAATCGGGTATGGAGATATATCTTAAGGAGCTACAACCGTAGAACACCCACTCCCCTATTGTAGTGACAGCATCGGGGATCGTAAGGTAAGTTATTGAAGAACAGTTTTGAAATGCAGACCATCCGATTTCTGTGACAGTATCGGGGATTATGAGGGAATTTAAAGAAGTACAATTCATGAACACTGCAAATCCGAGGGATGTGATGGAACTGGGGAGGAAAATGGATTTTAGGGAATAACAGTCTCTGAATGCTGAAGTTCCTAAATGTGTGACGGAATCGGGTATGATGATGGATTTTAGGGAGTTACAACCATTGAACGCACTGTATCCGATAGAAGTAATGGAATCAGGAATAGACACTGAAACAATAGAACTACATCCAAAAAACGCACAGTCTCCGATAGCTGTGATCGCATCTCCGATGATGACGTGTTTGATAGAATCTTTATAAGCATGCCAGGGAGCGGTATGATCGTTGAAATCCGATATGACTCCGTAACCATGTATCTTAAGTGTTGCTGTGGCTGCATCATACCTGTAATAAACTGTGTCATCATACACCTTGATTTTATGTGTATAACTGTACTGCCAGGTTGGGTCATACGCCCAATGAAACGTATATCCACAAATACCAACATCAGTGCTCTGTTTGACCCATTTGCAGTCAATATACTTAAACGAAGATCCAGCTAAGTTCACGGCAGTTTGTTCAAGTTCGGTTTCACCATTGGCATCATAGAATTTACCGTCGAACACAGTCGATTCGATAGAAGTGAGTTGGGCGGAAATAGAAATCGAGATGAGGGAGGTGCAACCTTCGAATGCGTAATCTCCGATTGAAGTTACAAAATTCGGAACAATCAATGAAGATATGGATGTGCATCCTGCAAATGCGTAATCTCCGATCGAAGTGACGGAATTTGATAAAGTGATTGACTCAATGGATGTGCATCCTTCGAATGCGTAATCTCCGATCGAAGTGACGGAATCCGAGATAGTGATTGAGGTAAGGGAAGCATAACCTTTGAATGCGTAATCTCCGATCGAAGTGACGGAATCCTCGATAACAATTCTCTGAATATAATCCCCAAAGGGACTCCATGGAGCATTACCGCTGGGATAGGCCCACATTTGCCCAGAACCGCTAATTGTGAGTGTATAGGTATTGGGGTTGAATTCAAATGTGACCTTTTCTCCACAATATCCAGAATAATTGAAGGAATCAGCTTCCGAGGGTTCCGCAAAAGCTAGCATAAAATATGCAGATAAACCTACCAGTACAGTAACGAGTAATATCACTGATTTCTTAAAGATAGTTTCACCCACGTAAACTAATTTAAGGTTTAATAAACAATAATATAAACATATTGTAGACAAAAAAATGACAGATAATAGATTAATTATATACCATTCAAAAAAATTATAATTTCCTAAATTTCTGGTTGTTTTTGTGTTCAATAGGTTAGTGCCAGAGGTTTAACCCTCCGCATGAATTTTAGGCGTGTCTTTCTTCACAACCACAACGACCGCAGATAAGATGAGGGGCATAAACATTGCATTGAAGAGATCGATCACATCCATTCGTTACAAGAGTTAATATCGGAAGGGGATCTTCCGCAGGGGTGCTGTTTTGTTTTAACCATTTATCGTCAACTTTGTTGAAAGTGGAACCTGCCAGGTTTTTAACGGTTTGTTCAAGTTCGATCTTACCCTCTGCATCATAGAAAGTAACGTCAAACGCAAGAGATCCAATGGATGTTATGGAATCAGGAATGGTTATGGATTCGAGGAAAATACAACCTTTGAACGCACAAGATGTGATAGACGTAACAGAGGCAGGGATCTCATATGAGGGGTCAAGTTTGGCTAATGGGTATTGTATCAAAGTGGTCTTATTGTTGTTGAAAAGAACGCCATTCGCTGAACTGTACCACTTGTTTTCAACAGAAACTTTGAATGAAACGAGTGAGGGACAATCTTTGAAAGTATGTGTTCCGAAAGAACCGACAGACATGCCGAAGTTAATGGTAGTAAGGAAGGTGCAACCTTCGAACGCAAAGTCTCCGATCGAGGTGACATCGTCGCCGATGACGATAGAGGTGATCGAATCTTTGTGGACTAACCAAGGCGAACCGCCGCTGGAATAAGATTCCATATCTCCAGAACCGTTGATGGTGAGGACCTCATTGGAGAAATCGAATTCATATGTGGTATCATCTCCACATTTACCGAATGCCTTCTGTTTGATCCAGTTGCCTCTGCTGTTCTCGAACATAGATCCAGCCAAATTTTCAGCGGTCGATTCGAGTTTGGTTTTTCCAGACTCATCATAAAATGTTCCTTCGAACGCATAGTCTCCAATTGCCACGAGGGATGTGGAAATGGTCAATGTGTGTAAATTGGAACAATAGCTGAAAGCACAGCCTCCAAGATACATAACAGAATCTGGAATAGTGATAGATGTCAGAGAAGTACAATTCTCGAAGGTACATTTACCGATGTATGTGACGTTGTCTCCAAGTGAAACAGAGGCAAGATCGGTACAACCTTCGAACGCATACGATCCGATAGTATCAACAGACTTACCGAATTTGACAGAGGCGAGGGAGGTACAACTTTCGAATGCAGATGTATCAATCTTTTCTACTGAATCGGGGATGGTGAGGGAGGTCAGCGAAGTACAGTTGCTGAACGCAAAGTAGCCGATGTACGTGATGGAATTTCCGAGGGTCAGTGAAGTGAGGGAAGTACAATTGTAGAAAGCAGACCCTTTGATAGAGGTGACAGACTCTGGGAGAGTTACGGATTTGAGGTAGGTGCAGCCATTGAACGCGAAGTCACCGATCGATGTGATGTTATTGCTGATTACAACAGAGGTGATGGAATCTTTGTATGAATACCAAGGTGCATCACTAGTAACATAGGACTTCATCTGTCCGGCACCAGTTATCGTAAGTGTTCCGGTATCAGGGTCGAATTGGATAATATATTCTTTTATCATATTGCCACCAGTGTTCTTGAATGTGAATCCTGCCAAATTTTCAGCAGTATGTTCGAGTTCCTTTTCACCATCGAAATCATAGAATTTTCCCTCGAACGTATATTCTCCAATGTGTTCGATTCCCTCAGCAAAATTGATTTCATTAAGAGTGTCTTTACTTTGATACCATGGTGTCAGCTGATACCAGCAGTTACTTCCTTCGTCGGCGGCATAATCGAATCCAAGTCCGGAACCAGGGGTGAAATCGACCTTCTCTATTCCAGACACATATTTGAATGCAGGGGCGCCATCAAGCCATGTTGCATTAAGGCTTATCGGGATGGTCAGATTTCTGATCGTACATTTGTAGAACGCCCATTCTCCGAAAGAAGTGAGTGTGCTCGGAAGAATGAGATTCTCTATACTACATGAATAGAATGTTTCACTTCCAATGCAGGTAACACCTTCTTCAACGATGATGGTATCGAGGTTAGGTGCCCGGTTCCAAGGGCAACGTGTTGGTAACACAGATACTCCATAATCATAACTGGCCCCCGTACCTTTGGTTATTGTGACTTTTTCAAGATTTTCAAATTCGTCATTTGCAAACGAACCACTACTATGTATATCGGTACTTATTGGAATAAGTAGTTCTTTGATGTTACAATAGGAAAACATGAAAACGCCCATATTTATAACGTCATCTGTGATAATGATCGTCTTTGCAACATCATGATTCATATTCCAAGGAGCCAGATTAGAATAGTCACTACCTGTCCAGTTATTGTAATAGTCAAATGGGATTCCGTTCCCTTTGGTGAACGTTACCTTTTGAAGGGCCATACAGCCTTTGAATGCTGGGTAATCCTCGTCACTACCATAAGAATTCAAACTTACGGAAATGGTCAGATCGGTCAGTTTTGTGCAGTTGAAAAAACAGTGGTTGCCAAGGTGAACCACTGTATCTGGGATGATGAGCGAGGTTATGTTCAGTTCGCGGAAAGCATCGGATCCGATTGCTTTGATGTCATTGGCAAATTTGATCTCCTTGAGTGCATCTCTGCTCTGATACCAAGGAGTGTTCTGATACCAAGAATCCGATACCTGATAGGCCGCATAATCGTATCCGTATCCTCCATCACCAATGGTAAAGTTGATCTTTTCAATATTACAACAACCGGTGAAGACAGGATTCTTATCGGAAACCACGCTGTTGATTGTTATTGGCATGGTAAGTACAGCGACATTTTTGCAATCAAGGAATGCAGATACCCCGAGTTTAGTGATTTTGTCGCTTATAATGATCTTAGTGATATCATCACGACACTCATACCATGGTGCATGAGTGGTATCATACGGATACATTTCACCTGAACCAGTGATCTCCAGAGTGCCATCGGAGTAAATGAGGTATGAGGCATTCGATCCGCATTGTCCGTTACTGGTGACCTGTGTAGATGATTCAACGGTTTCCGCATTATCTAAAATAACAAATGCACACACACTAATCATCACAGTGACGATCAATATCACTGATTTCTTAAAAACGGTTTCACCTTCGTAATTGAACATTTGATTAATCATAATATAAACATGTTGTAGACAAAATAATGACAAACAGTCAATTCATTGTATACAAACTGTGAATCAAATAACATATAACTTCTGTATTTATATGGAGTTAAATGGTTTGTGCCAGGGGTTCGAACCCTGGCAAAGAATTTCAGGCGTGTTTCTTCTTCACAACCACAACAACAGCAAGTAAGGCGATGACAACAACTATTGCGATTAGGAGGTAGATCATCGTCGATCCGTTACTGGAATTTGTATCGGAAGGTGATGGTGAGGGCGTAGGAAGCGGAGCAGAACTCAGTTTGATCCATTTGCCATCGACCTTCTCGAATGTCGATCCCGCCAAGTTTGCAGCAGTTTGTGATAACTCAGATCCACTATCGGTGTCGTAGAATTTACCGGAGAATGCAGAGTCTGCGATAGAGGTCACAGATCTGGGGATGGTTATGGATGTTAGATGGGTATTATCTTTGAACGCATGAGCAGCTATCGAGATTACACCAGCAGGAATCTCAAATGAGGTGTTGGTGTTACCTGCAGGATACTGTATCAATTCGGTCATTTCCTTATTGTACAGCACACCATCCAAAATGCAATACTTCGAACTTTCCTCACTAACTTTGAACGTAGTGAG
>CAVHHN010000094.1:0-8140 GCA_963635855.1 Faecalibacterium sp. CAG:74
GGATGTAAAGGGTCATACCTTTGGTGACGGTTCCTGAGAACAGCCTTCCGATGGCGATCTCTCCGGCCTGCTTGTCCATGATGATCTTGGTGACCATCATTGCGACCTCCCCCTTGGGGTTACAGTCGAGCATATCCCTTCCGATCTTGGAGTTAAGATCCCCATGCCAGATGGTGGGAATACGTACCTTCTGGGAGTCGATCGGGTTCTGGATGTGGTTGATGGCCATCTCAAGAACGACATCTGCGATGGGGATGATCTTGGCGAGTTTCTCCTGTCCGCCCTCTTCCGCACAAAGCTGGAAGACGGTGTTGAGGTTGAATGGCTTGCCGTTCAGACTGTCGGCAATCTCAGGTGCGATCTCAAGGGCCCTCTTGGTGACCTCAGGCCTGGTAAGATAGGGAATGGAAACAGCCCAGTTGTTGTATGCGGAACCGAGTGCGACGGTTCCGTCCTGAAGGCTGACCTGCCACTGTTTGTTGAGGGGGGCAGGGAGGACATCCATGATCTTCTGGTTGAACTGAGTGATAATCTTGGAGAATTTGTCGATCATCATCTGAGGGGTGAGCTGCTGCTCGACGATGGCCCTGTCGACCTTGTTGATGAAGAGCATGGGTTTGACACGCTCTTTCATTGCCTGCCTGATAACGGTCTCGGTCTGAGGCATGATACCTTCGACGGCACAGCAGAGAATGTAAACTCCATCCAGTGCCCTCATTGCCCTGGTGACGTCTCCACCGAAGTCGACGTGTCCAGGGGTATCGATGAGGTTGATAAGGTAGTGCTCAAGAGCATAGTCGTGCTTGGGGTTCCTGTAAGGAACGACCATTGCGGCGGATGCTGCATTGATGGTGATTCCACGTGCAGCTTCCTGCTCATCATAGTCGAGAACACGCTGGGATCCAGCGTTGTCCGCGGACATCATTCCTGCTCCGGCGATCAGATTGTCGGAGAAGGTGGTCTTTCCGTGGTCGATATGAGCGGCTGTACCAAGGTTCCTGATGAGGGTCTGGTCCTTCATCAGTTCTACTGCTTTCTTTGCGTTGTCCTCTTTACGTCCCATGTTCACTCACCGTTTCATCTGGCGGACTGGGCGACCCTCTCGGTCTCCTCTTTCTTAGCGACGGAGAAGGAGGTCATGTCGCCTTTGGCGGCAAGCATGATCTCGTCGGCAAGACAGTCCTGGATTGCTTTCTTGTTCTTTGCAGATGCTGCAACGACACCGGAGCTGAGGTTCCGGAGTGCGATATCGAGCCTCCTCTGGGGGGAGATATCGACAGCTTTGGGGACGGAGATACCACCGAACTGAAGCCTGGTGACCTCTTCACGGGGTGCGGCGTTCTGAAGAGCCTCGACAAGGACCTGAACAGGGTTCTGTTTGGTCTTTGCGGCGATGATGTCGAATGCATCGGAAACGGCCCTGTATGCTTTGAGCTTCTTTCCGGTGTATTTCTCGGTCCTCATGATGTTGTTGATCAGCCTCTCAACGATGCTGAGCTTGGATTTTCCGAACCACATGTTGGCGTGTTTTCCGCCGGAGTGGGGGACCATCATGGACTCGAGATCGATGTATTTTGCAAGACCAGCGTCCTCGATAACGATTCCGGTGGTTCCATATTTGCCGAAGATCAATACTTCGGGCTTGTCTACTACAGGCCTCTCGGCGGCAGGTGCCGCACTCTGGGTCTGAACTTCAACTTCGTCAGCCATTTCTCACACCTCACCTGGTCGGTTTCTGTACCCTTCCCCTGACCATTTCGTCAAGAGAAACGTTGTTGACCTTGATGACCTTATAACGAACTCCAGGAATATCTCCGTAAGACCTTCCCATACGTCCACCGATACCTTCGATGAGGACCTCGTCGTGCTCGTCGATGAAGTTGATAGCTCCGTCTCCGACAGCGAATGCGGTAACCTGACGTCCGTTCTTGATAAGCTGAACTTTGACACACTTACGGATAGCAGAGTTGGGCTGTTTAGCTTCGACACCGACTTTCTCGAGTACGATTCCACGTCCCTGTGCAGAGCCTTCGAGAGGGTCGGATTTCTCCCTCAGTTCAAGCACTCTTTTCTTATATCCCCTGTCTTGCCAGCGGAATTTCTGCCTGTCCGCCTTCATTTTCCTGGCGGTAAATAGACCATTTCCCATGTTATTTTCACCTTTTGTGATGTTATTCGTATCACACGATGTGCCCCGCTTGATAACGACCAGCGTCAGTTAGGCGTGGCTACTTGGGTTCGGCTAATCTGCTTACATATTTAACATTTTAGAAATGTGTACAAATCTGTGGGTTCACCGCGAAAAATGACCAAACCAGAGGTCGAGATCTGTTATCGAAGTCGCAAAAGCCCCTATATTCATAATAATATACAGAATCTCAGCACAATACTACTGGGAAAAAGACATTTGTACAATTTTTTGAGTATTTCAAAACATTTATCTACTAAATTACCATAAATTCAATTCCGTTGATTACATGAAGTACATTTTCGTCAGCGGAGGAGTTATCTCGGGCCTTGGAAAAGGCATCACAGCATCGTCCATCGGACGCTTACTGAAGTCAAGAGGCCTGAATGTCAGTTCCATCAAGATCGATCCTTACCTGAACATCGATGCAGGGACCATGAACCCCTTCGAACACGGAGAAGTATATGTTCTGGAGGACGGGGGAGAAGTGGACCTCGACCTCGGCAATTATGAAAGATTCCTCGATCTGCACCTCGGCAGAGACAACAACATCACCACAGGAAAAGTGTACAGATCGGTCATCGAAAATGAGAGGCATGGAGAATATCTCGGAAAGACCGTTCAGATCGTTCCGCACATCACGAACGAGATCAAACGCAGGATCTACGCCATCGGAAAAGAATCTGCCTCGGACGTCATCATCGTGGAACTCGGAGGTACCGTCGGAGATATCGAATCGATGCCGTTCCTCGAGGCCGCGAGGCAGATCGGAAGAGAATTGGGGAGAGGAGAGAACGTATTGTTCATTCATTGTACCCTCATCCCCATCATGGGTTCGGTCGGCGAGGAGAAAAGCAAACCGACCCAACATTCGGTCAAAGAACTTATGTCCGCCGGAATCCGCCCGGACATCATCGTGGGCAGGTGTTCCAGAGAACTGAGTCCTTCCGCCAGGTCGAAGATCGCCATGTTCTGCGATGTCGAAGAGAGTGCGGTCGTATCCTGTCCCGATGCCCGTTCCATCTATGAAGTTCCACTGGTGCTCGAGAAACAGGGTATCGTGGAGTTCATCATCTCCAAGATGAAACTGAATGCGAAAAAACGTGACATGGCGGACTGGGAACGTTTCCTCGGAAACATTCTGGAGCCGAAATATGAAGTGACGGTCGCATTGGTCGGAAAATACACCGCACTTGCTGATTCATATCTAAGTCAATTGGAATCTCTCACCCATGCTGGAGCGGAAAGAGCGTGTCATGTGAAGGTCAAATTCGTCGATAGCGACGATCTGGTCCGTAACGATCCGAATTCTATCCTCTCAGATGTCGACGGTGTCCTTGTACCGGGCGGATTCGGTATAAGGGGTGTGGAAGGGAAGATCGCGGCCGCAAGATATGCACGCGAACATGGTGTCCCCTTCCTTGGTGTTTGCCTCGGATTCCAGATCGCCACCATCGAGATCGCAAGAGATGTTCTCGGACTGAAAGAAGCTGACAGTACCGAATTCGAACCTGGAACGAGAGATCCGGTCATATTCATCATGCCCGAACAGGAAGGGGTCACCGACATGGGCGGTACCATGCGTCTCGGTGCGCAACGGGTGCTTGTCAAAGAAGGAAGTAAAGCGGCCGAACTCTACGGTTCCACCGACATCAGTGAGAGGCACAGGCACAGATACGAGGTCAATCCTGGTTATATAGACCGTTTCGAGAAGGCAGGATGGCATTTCACAGGTCGTTCGGAGGACGGTTCCAAGATGGAGATCGGAGAACTTGAAGGACATCCGTACTTTGTCGCATCCCAATTCCACCCAGAGTTCAAATCGAGACCTGGTAATCCTTCACCACTGCATCAGGGATTGATCGATGCTGCGATGAAATATCATTCTTCCCACTGATCGTGCGCGGTACCTATATATAGGATAGACTATAAAACCGCCTTAGTGTGATAGATATGAATGCAGACGATTATATGGCGATGCTCGACAGGGCCAAAGAACAGCTCCCCGAGACGATCGAGACCCACGAGAGGTTCGAATTGCCGGAACTTGACATTATCCAAGAAGGAAAGATCACCGTATTCAAGAACTTCATCGATGTTACTGACAAGATCCGCAGGGACCCCCAGCATCTGCTCCAGTATCTTCTCAAAGAACTCGGTACCCCCGGAACCTTGGAGAACCGCAGGGTTGTCTTCAAGGCCAAGATCAGTACGAACCACATCGATGAGAAGGTCAGAGATTACACTGAGACGTATGTCATCTGTTCCGAGTGCGGAAGACCTGATACCCATATCGAGAAAGAAGACAGGACCTTCATCCTTGTCTGTGAGGCCTGCGGTGCACGCAGACCTATCATGGTGAGGAAGGCTGCAAGGCCTGAAGACCTCAACATGCTCCATGTCGGAGATATCATCGAGGTCGTCATCACCGACGTTGGAAAGAAAGGGGACGGTGTCGCCAAATACAAAGATTATCTCGTTGTCGTTCCCAGGACCGCCCGTGGCACCAAGACCAACGTGAAGATCACCAACATCTCCGCAAAAACCGCTTTCGGCGAGATCACTTCAGAACCAGTAAACCATTGATCCCATGAAGTACTACGTCGAATCATACGGCTGTACAATGAATTTCGGCGAGGGAGAGGAACTTTCCGAGCGCATGGATGCGCTCGGATACTCTCCTGTGAAAACAGCTGATGAAGCCGACATAGTCATCCTCAACACTTGTACCGTTGTCGAGACCACGGAAAAGAGGATGATCAAACGGATGAACGAATTGAAGGCCCAGGGCAAAGAGGTCATCATCACAGGATGTATGGCGAAAGTACAACCTGGGCGGGTCGAGATCCGGCTTCCTGGATCGCTTATAATCCCCCCTGAGGAATACGGGGACTTCTCCCGTAAAGTAACTGAACATTATGGTTGTGGAACTCCCATTGTGACCCAATCCGATGAGAAGACCGCAATAATCCCCATAGCGCAGGGGTGTAGAGGAAACTGCACATATTGCATCACACGTTTTGCACGTGGAACGTTGAAAAGTTACGATGCTTCTGCAATAAAGGAACGTTTCGATAGATTTGTAGATAATGGCGTAAAGGAGATCCTGATCACCGCTCAGGATACGGGATGTTACGGAGCTGATACCGGGACCGATCTCGGAGATCTTATCAGATTATTACTTACTAAGGAAGGGGATTACAGGATACGCGTCGGTATGATGAATCCCAACAGTCTGAAACCTGTTCTGAACAGTGTTCTCGATGCGTTCGAAGATGAAAGGGTATACAAATTCCTTCATATACCAGTACAGAGCGGCAGTGATGCCGTATTGGCTGGAATGAAGAGACGCTATACTGTCGAAGACTTTTTTACGTTGGTGGATTCGATCCGTGCACGTTATCCGAATATCAGTATTGCCACAGATCTCATCGCAGGATTCCCCGGAGAATCCGATGAGGACCATAAGAAAACACTCGAACTGATAACAAGATTGAGAGCTGATACGATCAACATCACCCGTTTCTCCCCAAGACCGGGAACTGTGGCGTTCAATATGCCCCAGATCAACGGAAGGATATTGAAAGAACGTTCTTCGGAACTTACCGATCTGAAGAACAAGACCGAAGCTGATGTCAATTCCGCCATGGTCGGTAATACCTATACTGCATTGGTCAGTGAAAGATCGGCTGACGGTTCGGTAATAGCAAGAACAGACAACTATCGCCCGATAGCAATTAAAGAAGATATTGCCCTAGGTACTAAGATCTTAGCAGAAGTTATCGAAAGCCATTCCACGTATCTTGTCGGCAAGAAACTTTGAAAACTTTTATAGGCGAAGTATATTGGCTATTCAATAGTCCTGTAGTGTAGTGGTCAATCATGCTGGCCTTTGGAGCCGGTGACCTCGGTTCGAATCCGGGCAGGACTACTCATAATTCTGTTAAGCGAGCTTCTAAAATCTGTGGCATTATATACAACGTGTAATGAGGGCGGAAAAGTGTTGACGATACCGATTGGAATCGATGATTTCAAAGAGATTCGTGAGGAAGGATATTATTTTGTCGATAAATCCGAACTTATCTCCGACATTCTCAAAGATAGGTCTAAAGTATTTCTGTTCACAAGACCTAGACGTTTCGGAAAATCTCTCAATCTCTCCATGCTCGATGCGTTCTTTAATATGAATTACAAAGGTAATTCGTGGTTTGATAGGCTGAAGATCAATACTCATCCAGAATTAGAGAAATTCCGCAATGAGTATCCAATCATCTACCTAAACATGAAGAACCTGACCTCGACAACGAAAGAAGACTTTATCGATCGGCTCAAGGTCAGGATATTTTTCGTGTATAATGAATTCTCATATCTGAAAAATAGTGAAAAAGTCAATCAAAATACATTTATCAGGTATAACTCTGAGAATATCAAAAATCTTAGTGATGCAGAACTAGAATACTCTCTTCTGGCACTTTCCGAAATGTTGGAACAGCATCACGGAGTCAAACCTATAATCCTCATCGATGAATATGATCATCCAATCAATTCTTCTTCCGGAAAGGAATCCTACGAAGAAATCCAGAAACTCCTTCGTAATTTCTATTCACTTACTTTCAAAAGCAATTCTAACATGTCATTTGCAGTACTGACCGGGGTGATGCAGATCGCCAAGGAAGACATATTCTCGGGACTTAACAATCTCAGTGTCAACAATATATTCAGCACAGAATTTGACGAAAGGTATGGATTCACCAAACCAGAGGTCAAAGAACTCTGCTCATATTATGAACATCTGGAAAAGTTCAGTGAGGCCGAAGAATGGTATGACGGCTACCGTTTCGGTAATGCTGATATCTACAATCCTTGGAGTGTTCTGAACTATATCAAAAAGGATTTCGTTCCAGACAAATACTGGGCAGGCACCAGCGGCAATGACATTATTGACACACTTCTACAAAAGGCCGATAACAACACCTTCGCAGACCTGGCGGCCCTTGGGAACGGAGGGAATGTGGTAAAATCTCTGACCCCCTCTGTCGCAATGGATGATCTGAAAACCAGGAGAAACGCGATATTTTCCGTCCTTGCGGTCGCAGGGTATCTCAATGCGGTTCCGATAAACGAGAATCGTTATCAACTATCTATCCCCAACCACGAGATGTATTCGGTGTTCTATGAACATATTTCGAATTTTGCATTCCCCGACAAGGATGATCCCTATGCTGAATTTCTCAATGCCTTGGAATCTGGCAATGCGAAAAAGGTCCAGGATGTGTTATACTCGATATTATCTGAAAACCACCCGTTCCTGTTGCTGAAGGATGAAGGAGATTACCACCTCATCCTCGCGACTATGGCGCTCAGTCGCAAAGGAAGATATGATATCTCTATCGATCGGGAATCTGGGAATGGGAGACATGATATCCTTATGAAAAGCAGGTCACCCAAATACCCGAACATTGCGGTCGAGATTAAGACATCCAAATCCGCAAGTGATGCTGAATCTGAACGTATGGCACAAGAAGCATTGAAACAGATCGGACGGAAAGAATACTGTAAAGGTCTGAAAGAAAGAACATATCTTTTCGGAATCTGTTTTACCGGAAAAAAGGCTATCGTCCGTTTCGAAGAGAAAATATTTGATAAGATCGACAGCTGATCAAAAATAAGATTTCTTCAGTATGGCTGCTGATCTATAATGCCTATCCAACAAAGTCGGAATTGGACTGCTGGCTGATTCTAAAGTCAAGAATTGAGATAGACAAAAAGGATGAGTGAAAAATACGTTCGATGCTACGTTTAGTGCGTGATAAGCTGCCAAGGAATTGTGAGGAAAACTGACGAGTCTTCCTTGCAATATTTTCGCTGTAATGTTATGAGGGCCGGGATTGACCCGGCCCTGCTTAGGAGGTGATCCATCTGCAGGTTCCCCTACAGATACCTTGTTACGAC
>CAVHHN010000095.1:0-8058 GCA_963635855.1 Faecalibacterium sp. CAG:74
ATTCGTACTACTATTACTGCATGAACAGTTTCAGCACCGTGACCTACAAGGTATATTACCGGGATTCTACCGCCAGCAAGGATTATATCAGTGAGGAGACGCAGACCGTTCCGTGTATGTACAACACCTACCTGTATGACAATACGACCTATCCCGACGATGACGCCAAAAGCTATCTCAAAAGCGGCGGATATTGGGAATATTCCACCGAAACCGCCGGCAATAATACCAGTAGGTATAGATTCGGACAGTCTGTGACGCTCACCGGCGATATAGATCTCTGTTACTACCCGGGCGTATACCTCTCCGGCATGAATTTTACATTCAAATGGGATTACGTGAACACGGCAACGACCCCGGTCAGTGTCACGACGTATTCTTACACCCCGGTTCCGGTAGCATACAACACGGAATTCGATCTCCCCTCCGCATCGGATTTCACGGCCGGTGCAAAAGACTCGTCCGGCACTTCTATGACCTCCGAGGCCAAAGCAGCCTTCACGGGCCTGACATATTGGATCGCGAACAGCGGCAATGCGTATGCCCCCTCCGTATCCGTTAAATTGGAGGGCGAAATGACGTTCACAGCAATGCTGAGTCCGGAATCTTGTAATGAAGTCTGGTATCGGTATGATGGAGATTGTACGGAAGACTGGACGTTCATTGCCACCGGTGATTTCACGGTCAGTCCGAATATCTATCGGAAGATTTTTGATTTTTGGGATGCCACCAAATACTACTATCCCGGTGACGTAATACCCAGTCAAAATGAATCTATAGATCTACGTTCAAGCCAATATGCTATTGTGGATTATGTGCGCATTATATATTTTAACCTTGATGGCAAAGGAACCAAATCGATGCATGAGGAATGGGCCTATGAAACTACCACTCCTCTTAAGGATGACTTCACACTCGAGGGATACGAGTTAATCGGATGGAGTTATGTTGGACATAATGATACCGGGAATGTGAATTTTTCGCGTGGCATGAACGTCACAACGATTAATGAACTACGTCTTTGGGCCGTATGGGAAAAACTTTCGGAGCCTACCGTCATCACCGACAATCTGCTTGTTTCCGAGGAAAATGCCAAAGAAGGCACCTACAAAGACAAAGTTAGTCACTTATTCATAAGCCCCTTCACCGCTGGAGACGATGTCAGGTATACTGTGACCTTCTATGACAGTACGGGATCCAAAGTTGTCGATAAGCCTACTGCTGTCGGGGTTTACGTCATAAAGGTAGGTTATCAGGTATTCCGTGACGATGATGATGTAACGGGCGAGTACTACAGCCGTTACGACGGAAAAAACCCTGTCACATACCAATGTTACAACGCATTCCTGACCATCTACAGCGGAGATCATTCCTCGGTAATAGACTGATGCTGGAACGGGCCGATACGGGCGTCAGCCCGTATCGGAACCATCCGTTCCGAATCAGAAAACAAACCTTTTCCGATTCCGGGAATCTGTCCCGGAAATGGTATCAAAGTCTTGCTGATATCGATCTGCGGGTCGCTTCAACGATCTCAGCTGATGTGTATTGTCCACCGGTCTGTTTCATAACATAACCAATTACTCTGTTGGCGGCTTTTTCACTCTTTTTGTAATCAGATATGATGGCCGGATTCTGGTCCAGATACTCGTTGATCATTTTGTCAAGATCTTCGGATACGTTTGCGGCCGCAGACACGTCGACACCTGTCATGATATACTTCAGTTCAAGGTTGCATTCGGTATCGGTGATCTCTCCCTTGACAAACTTGTCAATGATATTCAAGAGTTCCTTCGGATCTCCCTCACGGGACTCGAATTTTTTCCAGTTGGCAGTGACCGGACCGGCGATCCATTTCATGGAGACATCTATTCCAAACTTCTCGACAGTGGCCTCGAACAACTGTGCCAGATCCATCGAGGTCGACACTAGTTGTTTAGCTACCTTTTCATCAATACCATATTGTTGTGCCATACGTGCGGCCATTTTGGCAGGGGCTTCCTTGATCCTGATAGAATCCCTGAGGGTTGCAAGGTGGAATATACCAAGGTCTGGTTCATCGATATATCCGTAATCCGCTTCGAACTCTTTCTTCCTCGAACCATAGGTGACCCCACGGGATTCATCGAAGTTCATAGTGGCACGTTCGATCTTTCCACCAGCTTTGAGGATCTTGATCTGCCTTACCATTTCGTAAGTGAGTGCGGTCTCGACGTTCTTGAGTCCGGTGACGTTCTTGATCTCGCACCTTTCCTTTCCAACTGAAATATTACAGTCGCAACGGATACTCCTCTCCCCATTCTCCGGGAGATCGATAGTATACTTGATATCGGAGATCAGCTGCTTGAGGAATTCCCTGGCCTCCGCAGGGGTGGCAAGGTCTGGTTCGGTAACTATCTCCGCCAGGGGAATCCCGGACCTGTTATAATCGACAAGCGCATGCATATCGTTCGTACGTTTTGTCTTACCAGGGTCTTCTTCAAGATGGATCCTGGTGATACGGATCGGCTTCTTTCCGTTGAGATAAACGACACCACCGACACCGATAGGGTGGTCGTATTGGGTTATCTGAACGCTTTTGCTCATATCCGGGTAGAAGTACGTCTTCCTGGAGAACCAGGTATTATCTGCAACAGTGCATCCGAGCATCTTTGCCAATTTGATACCATACACCAAGACCTCTTTGTTGAGCACAGGTCTCGATCCCGGCATACCTAGACAAGTAGGGCACACATGGGTGTTGGGTGCTTCTGCATCGGTGGTGGGACAGGAACAGAACATCTTGGACTTCGTTGGAAGTTGCACGTGGATCTCCAATCCTATCTTCATATCTTCACCTCCGCTCTTCTAACTTCGAATTGTTTGTCCCACTCTTCCGCCATGGTCAGAAGTTGGTCCTCATTCCAATGGTCGGTGACGAATTGCATGCCGATGGGCATTCCGTCCGCATTGTATCCGCAGGGGCAGTTCATGTGGGGTGTACCGGCAAGGTTGGGTGGTACTGTAAGGAAATCTGCTTTGTATGATTCCACAGGGGTCATCTTGGAGATATCCTCGAATTTCGGTGATACGAACGGCATCGTCGGAGTGAGGACAGCATCATGCTCTTTGAACAGGGCCTTGTATGCATCTATGACGACCATTCTGACCTGCAGAGCCTTCGCATAATAGCGGTCTCTGAAACCTTCCATACGCGTATAGGTTCCAAGGAGGATCCTTCTTTTTGCCTCCTCTCCGAAATACTTGGACCTGACGGACGTGAAGTAATCATCGAATTTCTGAGTGAGGTCCCCTTCCTGCTGACCATATCTCATGCCGACATATCTCGCCAGGTTGGTGGATGCCTCGGAAGTTGCAAGGACATAGTACGCAGGCATGGCATACTTGAATTCTGGCACATTGACATATTCGACATCTATACCCATGCTACGGAGGTCTTCGAGAGCTTTTTCGAAGGCAGTGAGCACATCTTTGGAGATACCTTCGACGGCCTCTTTGGGGACGACGACGGAGGTCATTTTCTTGTGGGCGAGTTTCAATTCCGGTTGTGTGCAGGACGTAGGGTCCATCGGATCGCGACCGGCGATCACTGGAAGATATTTGCTCATTTTCTTGGGATCGACGGAAAGTAGACCTACTTTGTCCAATGAGTTTCCATAATCGATAAGTCCGTACCTGGAAACACGTCCGTAGCTGGGGACGATACCGTAGGTACCACAGAAACTGGCGGGACAGCATATCGATCCGCCGGTGGATACACCAAGTGACACATGGTCATCAAGGACCGCGGCCGCACAGGCCGAACCTCCGGAGGAACCTCCGCATGATCTGCCTAGATCGAAAGGGTTGCGAGGTATCTCGAATCCGGAGTTGGTGGAGAAGGTACCGAATCCGAACTCGTCCATATTGGTCTTTCCGATAAGTTTTCCGCCTGCCGCTTTCAATTTTGCGATAGGTGTGGCGTCGAATACAGGGTGATATCCTTCAAGGATCCTGGATCCCGCACAGGTCTCGTACTCTGATGATGTAAGATTATCTTTGGCGGAGAACAGAAATCCCGCATCTCCGACCTCACCGTTTTCACAGAACGCATGGAACATTCCATACTTGTCATTGATTTTTTTAAGTCCGGCAAGGGTGTCTGCATCGCTCATACCAGTTTCGGCCCCCTTACATAGCCTTCGTAGGTCTTCATTTCCTTCAGAAGTTGTGCCACGTCAAATCTGACCTCTGGTACATCTTCTCTGGTGACATCTGCGATCTCGATCGGGTTGATGCCGTTGCCATCATGGTTCGGAGCCTCGTCCAATATAGCGAAGTAATCAAGGATGTTTCCGAGATCTTCACAATATCTCTCTAATTCCTCATCGCTAAGTTCGATATGCGAGGCTTTCGCGACCCTCGCCACAATCTGTTTGTCCATATGGAAGACCTAAAAAGGCAAAACTTCATCGCTATTTATAGTGATGGCGTATTAAGTCGCATTGAAACCATACACGATACTTATTTCAAGGCCGTTAAGTCCATCGATCCGATCCACTTGGGATCGTGTGTGAATGGGTTATGATTTGTGGCATTTATCAAATCAAGATCTTCGTGGATTCGCTGTGACGGACCATATTCGAATGTGGGTACCGATCTCAGTTTTTCGGATATTTCTGGACTTCCCACCCTCAATGCTTTAATATCGTGTTCGGAATGGGTTACCCATGGAAGAAGAGATGGATACAAAGTATCAAAGGAGTGCGGCCGAACAGAAAAAATTCGATGCTGCAATGAAGTCCATGGACCAAGGTGATTTCAAGAAGGCCCACACCGCTTTCAAGAAGTACACTGAAGAGGTCCCCGACGATGCTGAGGGTTGGTTCTGCAGGGCAGAATGTGGTAATTACGCTTCTGGAATGTTCGGAGCCAAGGTCAAAGACGATGAGATCGCCGCGGCCTATACCAAAGCAATGGAACTCGACGATACCAACGCACAATATTTCCAGTCTTACGGGCTGTTCTGTATCTCTATTGGTAAATACGACGAGGCAGAGACTGCATACAATGAGGCCGCTCAGATCGATGAGTCCCTTTCAGCTTCGTTATACTCTGAGTTCGCTATCGAATACTACGATCACGTTCTTGGAAGCTACGGTGAGATCCTCGACGACCCTAAGGCCCGTGCCAAATATGCCAAGAAGGCCCTTGATTACATGCTTAAGGCCCTTGACATGTCTGAAGAAGAGGCAAAATCTCTTCTCAACTGAAACCTCCTTACCCCTTTCGGGGCTTTTCTTCTAACTATATTCTTCTTAGTACTCTGTTGTTTATTCAGGGGGTGTTCATTACCTGCGTAAGGGATTGTATATTCAATATAATTCTATGTTTGGTTTTATAAATTGTACATTTGTCTAATAATCAGATATTGATTAGATGTATACGCACGATTGTTCTGATATAAATTAGACATTCGTTATATTAATATAGGAAATTCATTATCTGTTTTTCATATTGGTCTTTAATTAGACGAATGGTGAAAAAATGAACACAATAACAAAATTAACAACTATTACAATTGCAGTATTAGCGACAATTGTAGTTCTAACAATGGGTTCATCCACCTCCAGTGCCGAGGTCATTGGAAGCGGGTCCGACAGTGGAAACATCGGATGGCTTCTGACCGCTTCGATATTGGTGTTCCTGATGGTGCCCGGTATCGCTTTCTTCTACGGTGGAATGCTGAGGAAGCAGAGCATGACCTCAATGATGGCCCAGACCCTGATCGCCATCGGTGTGATGACCCTTTCCTGGATCATTCTCGGATACTCTCTTGCATTCGGTTCCACTGGGGGGATCATCGGTAACTTTGATTTCGTGTTTATGAACGGCTTGGATGTCGAGGGCAGTTATAGTCAACTCGAATTTGCAACTTTCCAGATGATGTTTGCGATCCTGACCGCTGCCATCGTCATCGGTGCCTGTGCGGAACGTGTCAGGTTCGTCACGATAACCTGGTTCCTTCTGTTCTGGGGCATCTTCGTATATGTTCCCATGGCACACTGGGTATGGAGCGGAGGATTCGAAAGCCTAGGACTTACTGTTCTCGATTTCGCAGGCGGAGACGTCGTTCACATCTGTGCCGCAGTGACAGGTCTGGCACTTGTGTTGTTCGTTGGTGCCCGTCACGATAGTACACGTAAGGCCCGTGCCCACAGTATTCCGTTCGCCTTCCTCGGAGCAATGCTCCTTTGGATCGGATGGTTCGGATTCAACGGCGGATCCGGATTGGAAGCAAACGGTCAGGCCATCCACGCCATGTTTGTTTCGCAGCTTGCAGCGGCCGCTGCCATGATGGCCTGGGCTGTCTGCCAGTATGTGGTCGTAGGACGTATCGGTGTCTTGGGACTTGTCTCTGGAGGTATCGCCGGACTGGTCGCGATCACCCCTGGTGCAGGATATGTCGGAATACCTGCCGCATTCGTCATCGGACTGGTCGGAGGAGCATTATGTTTCTTCGCGGTAAGATACATTCACAGCAAGTGCAACTTCGATGATGCTTTGGATGTCTTCGGTGTCCACGGTGTCGGAGGTATCTGGGGAGGAATTGCGACAGGTCTCTTTGCCGAGAGCAAGTTCACTGGCGGGATCAACGGTCTTCTGTTCGGTGGAACCGACCTTTTCATCGGCCAGATCTGTGCCATCGTGATAACGATCGTGTTCTGTTTCGTGGTCTCCTATGCAATTATCTTCATTCTATCGAAGTTTATGGCAGTAAGGATCCCTGAGGCGGAAGAGCCTATCGGTCAAGATATCGTTGAACACGGAGAACCTGCTTATTACAACTGAGGTGAAAATATGAAGATGATAATCGCAATCGTTCGTCCTGAAAAGTATGATGAGGTGAAGGAGGCGTTGAAGGGTATCGGGGTCATGGGAATGACCTTCACCCACGTCGCCGGTCGCGGAAAGCAGGCCGGGGTCAAATTCACCAACAGGGTCGGGGACATAATCATCGATGAGATCGAGAAGGTCAAGATCGAGATAGTCCTGGAATCTGATGATATTGTGGACACTGTTGTGGAGACGATCTGCAAGACCGCACACACGGGACATGCAGGTGACGGCAGAGTGTTCGTTCTCCCTGTGGAGGCAGCATACACCATCAGTAGTTACGGTTCGGAATAAGACCGAACATCAAACCATTCTGGGGCATTCTGTATGTCCCAGAAATTTATTTTTACTGAGCATGTTCAGAGCAGATAGTGTTGAACATTGCAGACAAAGTGAAATGTGACGAAAACAAATGGTAGCGAGGGGACGATTTGAACGTCTGATCTCCGGGTTATGAGCCCGACGGGATATCCTGGCTACCCTACCTCGCTATAAGTGGTCTACAGAGGACCTATTATTTAAAAGATTTGTTGGATGAGGCCCCATTGAAATCATGCCGTCAACATCTGATTTAATTTCATCTGAACGAATTCGAAACGCTGAACTCTGTTGTGTAAGCAGAGCACATTTCTCTCTGCAGTTGTCTAACCTTTCCTGAGTTATAACTGTTCTAAACCCCCAGGGGATCCAAAATAATCTAATCTGAAAAATGAAAAGAACGACCCTAAGATCAGTCATTGAGAGATGGTTGCAATGGGTCCTTCATTCTAAATCATTAAAGGTATCAATAACGCCTCTTTTATAGTCCTTAACACAATATACCAAATATGGTCGAAGGCGAGCAGAAACTGAAGATTCCGATCGGATTGGACAATTTCATAAAGATCCGTGAAGATGGATACTATTTTGTGGATAAATCCGAATTGATATCTGATATTCTTCAGGACGGATGTAAAGTATTTATTTTCACAAGACCCAGACGTTTCGGCAAATCCATCAATCTATCCATGCTTGATGCATTCTTCAACATCGAATACAAAGGAAACAAATGGTTCGACGGATTGAAGATAAACGATCAGCCTGATGTTGAAAAATATAGGAACACTCATCCCGTTATCTTCCTTTCCCTGAAAGATCTAAGTTATGATACTTACGAACATTTTCTTTCGGATTTCAAAGACA
>CAVHHN010000096.1:0-7862 GCA_963635855.1 Faecalibacterium sp. CAG:74
CAGTGATCTCACAAATAGCAGGATCGACATTCGAGAAGATCGATGGTAAATGGATCAAGCAGGGTTCTGCTCCGATACCGGATCCTTCACCTACCCCCTCACCATCCTCTTCCGATGCCGGCGCTAGTTCCAATGGATCAACGATGATCTATCTTTTCATTGCGATAGTTGTCATCATCGCATTATCTGCGGTCTTTGTGAATGTGAAGAAGAGACGCGCCTGAAAACATTTACAGGGTTCGAACCCCTGGCATCAGATTTTCAAACCCAGTCGAGGACCTTAATCTTGAGTCTTATCGATTTTGAGATTGTATTCAAGTATTCTACTATTTGTCAATATTTTGTCTACAATATATTTATATTATCATTAACCAAGTTTTGAAATTGATTTATGAAGGTGTAATTATTCTTAAAAAATCTGTAATCTTTGTCATTACTGTGCTGATTAGCATGACAGCATTTGTTTTTTTATTCAATGCGGAAGCAAGTAATGCATCTTTACAGATCATCAATTCTGGTCAATGCGGACCGGACACAACATATAATATTTACTCTAATGGTACTCTGGAAATCACCGGTTCCGGTGAAATGGAACAGTACGATACAACGCATGCACCATGGTATGAGTGCCGTGAAGATCTCGCTAAGATCATTATAAGCGACAAAATCACAAAACTCGGGGCATCTGCATTCCTTGATTGTAAAAATGTCACTGAACTTACCCTGCCAATAACACTTAACAGCGTGGTCTCTGATAATTGTCCTGTTTTCTCAGGATGTTGTAATATCGAAATGATCAACTTGACTTGCGGAAACGGAGGATATGGATACAACTATGCCGCTTACAAAGGATCTGGTTCTTGGTATCAGAACACTCCCTGGTATCAGAGCAGAGGTGTCCTCGAGGAGATAAATTTCGCTGACGATGTCAAAGGTATCGGATCCGATGCTTTCCGCGAACTGAACATAACCTCGCTCGTGCTCCCTGATTCTGTAGTTCACCTCGGAAACCATTCTTTCCTTAACTGCACAAAACTGACCGATCTGACCATTCCTATAAGTTTGAACTCATGTGGCAGTGACGAAGATTACCCAGCGTTCAAAGGCTGTATGGCCGTTCAGAAGGTAATCTTCACCAAGGGCAATAGTATTCCTTATGATTATACTGTTTGGCGTAGTCTTCACAAACCTGAATTAGCTCCTTGGAATATGAATTCAGGTGTTGCAAAGACGATAATTGTTTCTGATGATGTCACAAAACTAGGGGATTATATGTTTTGGTACACTAACATCAAAGAACTTACCATTCCAATAAGTTGTAATGCAGTTAATGATAAATCAAATTCCTCTATTCAATGTTTTTGGATTGAGAAAATCAATTTCACCCTTGGTTCAGGATTTGGATATGACTATGAGACTGCTATTGATTCTGAGAATTGGTATAAGTTGACATTATGGTATCAGAGCAGGTACGTCCTCTATCAAATCAATTTTGCAGAGGGGATCAAACACATTGGAGACAATGCGTTCGATGTGAAATTCTATGATACCGATGGTGAAAAGGAACTTGAACATACCGGTGAGATCCTGGCAGGATATACATTCAACAACATTGACGGTAACTGGATCATACAGGATCCCTCGAAGAAATTCGATAAATGTGGAGAAGATCTTACTTACCAATTGGATCATTCCACAGGGGCCCTTACTATCAGGGGCTCCGGACGGATGAGGTCTAATTCCAGTGGTGATGCACCTTGGTATTCAAACAAAGATATCATCACCTCGGTCACCATTACTGGTTTCGTCACAACCATCGGAGACTACGCATTCTATGGTTGTGGATCTCTTTCTTCAGTAACTATTCCCGATTCCGTCACATCCATTGGATATTATGCATTCGCAGAATGCACTTCCCTCACAACCATTAATCTTGGCAAATCTGTCAATTCTATCAGATCGAATGCATTCAGCGGTTGTATCTCCCTCAATTCTATCGTACTCCCGGATTCGGTCACCCACCTCGGAGCTCAAGCATTCCTTTATTGTAAAAATATCACGGAACTCACTATGCCGATCATACTGAACACTGTGGCCTCCGATAAATGTCCTATTTTCTCAGGTTGTTGTAATATCCAAAAGATCAACTTCACTCCCGGAAATGGAGGATACGGATACAATTATGCCGCATATCCAGGATCTGGTACTTATTATCAGTACACTCCCTGGTATCAGAGTAAAGATACTCTCAAAGAGATCAATTTCGCAGACGGGATTACAAATATCGGAAATGATGCATTCCGTGAACTGAACATAACCTCAGTTGCACTTCCTGAGACCGTGACCCGCCTTGGAAACCATTGTTTCTACAACTGCACGAAACTAACAGATCTGACCATTCCGATAAGTTTGAATTCCTATGGTAACGAAACCTATCCCGCATTCAAGGGATGTAGGGCTGTTCAGAATATATCCTTCACCAAGGGAAATGGAATACCATACGATTACAGCGACACATATGTTCTGGCTCCCTGGAATATAAATTCGGATCTTGCAAAGACTATTGTTATCTCCAATAACATTACAAGATTGGGAGGACATATGTTCTGGTATTGTAACCTCAAAGAACTTACTGTCCCATTAAGTATCAATTTTACAAAATGTAATGCATTTGACGGATTAAACGGTTATACTAACCTTGAAAAAGTGATAATAACCGGGGGTACCGGAGAGGCTTACGATTACGATACGAGGACCGGTCGTGGTTTTGCAGATGCGCATAAGACCCTTTGCCCTTGGAACAATGCACCGAATCTTGGGATCATCATAGTCGACGAAGGTGTCACCCACATCGGAGATTACACGTTTTGTTGCAATGTGGAAAAACTCACTCTTCCATCTACGCTTGCCTCTTTCGGAAAAAGAGCGTTCAACCATTGTGATATCAAAGATCTTACCATTCCAATAAGTCTTAATGCTACATGGCTTGACGATTATGCTGCATTCGAAAATGTGTCTGGAATTAAGAAGATCATTTTTACCCCTGGTTCCGGATATGGATTCAATTATGCTGCTTATAAGGACATGAACTGCTGGTATCAACACACTCCTTGGTATCAATGCAAGGACACCCTCAAAGAGATCAAATTCGCTGAGGGGATCAAACACATCGGTTCAGATGCGTTCCGTGACCTGTATATAACTTCCCTGGTGATTCCCAGCAGTGTGGAATCCCTCGGATCTCACACATTCTACAATTTGACAAATCTCACATCTTTGACCATCCCGGCCACTCTCGACAGCGTCGGTTCAAATAAATATCCTGCATTCCAGAGTTGTGTGAACATTGAGAATATGACATTTACCGGAACTGGAAACTGGTTTGAATACAGTTATTCCGATTCCGAACCATCATATTTCAGATATGCGCCCTGGCAACTCAGCAAAACTGCCTTAAAAACTGTTGAAATATCCAATGGCGTGACATCTGTCGGAAAACTTGCGTTAGAAGGCTGTACCTATCTCACCACCATCGACTTAGGTAGGTCCATCGATTCCCTCGGGGATCGTGCCTTCAAAGATTGCACTTCCCTTAGATCCATAACCATCCCTGGATCCGTCACATCTATCGGAGAAAATGTATTTGATGGAAAATTCTATGACACTTTTGAATTTGAAATCGATCAAACTGTTGAAAACCTTGCTGATTCCATATTCAATCACATTGGCTATAAATGGGTAAAACAGGACCCCTCCAAGAAATCCGGCAAATGTGGAGATAATATCACTTATGAATTTGATTTTTCCACAGGAACCCTCGCTATCAACGGTTTCGGACAGATGGAGTCATATTCCAGAGGTGAAGCACCATGGCACACCTACAGAAATTTCATCACATCCATCACCATAGCTGATTCCATCACATCAATCGGTGACTTTGCCTTTGAGGATATCGCTTACATCGACTCTATCACTATTCCCGACTCCGTCACATCCATCGGTGTGTCCGCATTCGAAGGTTGTGCATCTCTCATTTCTATTGTATTTCCCCATTCCGTCACAACCATTGGCTCACATGCATGTAGTGGTTGTGATGCACTCACGTTCGTCTCTATTCCTCTTTCCGTCACAAACATATCAGATAGTGCGTTTGACGGAAAATTCTACGGACACAAGATTGTGAACTCTGGAAATAAATGTCGTTTTGGTCTGATCGAACTTACGCAAATTGCCGACTTGGCTGGATCTACTTTTAAAAATGTTGATGGTAACTGGATCAATTATGTCTCGGATGCGGGCCCGTGCGGAGACTACGTTCCGAATGATGAAATTCGGCATTGGTCTAATACCGAGTACCCCAATGGGACTTTCTATAGACTCAAACTCATGGTTTATTATGAATACGATGCTATTACCAAAACACTTAAGATACACGGGCTTGGGGCAATAAGGGACTTTACCTATTATTCAATGCCTTGGATTTCCTATAAAGAGTCTATTAAAAACGTCATCATTGATGATTCAATCACATCTATCGGAGCGAATGCGTTCAGTGGTTGTACATCCCTAACTTCTTTAACTTTGGGTAAGTCGATCACAACCATCGGTGATAATGCGTTCGAAGGTAAATTTTATAATGAGCAGGGTGAAACCGAACTCGAAGTGATGGCTGAAATACTGGCAGGTTCAACCTTCAACAAAATTGATGGAAAATGGATCAAACAGGGTTCTGCCCTGTTCCCTACTCCATCACTATCCACTTCCGACAGTAACTCTATTGCTGATTAAGAGTAATCTACCTCATTGGTTGTAAAGAAGAAACACACCTGAAAACTTTTACAGGGTTCGAACCCCTGGCATCAGATTTTCAAACCCAATCGAGCACATTAACTTTAGGTCTTATCGATTTTAGGAATGTATACAAGTATTCTACCATTTGTCAATATTTTGTCTACATTAGATATATATTACATCAGTACGAATGTTAAAACTAGTTTACGAGGGTGAAACCATTCTTAAAAAATCAGCAGTATTGATCATCATTGTGTTAATCGGTGTGTCAGCGTACACAACATTAGCAAATACGGAATCCACAGAAGCAGATTGCCCCGATTATTCCGGCGAATGCGGACCTTACGCCAAATATAACATTTCCACGGACGGCACTCTGGAGATTACCGGTTCCGGTGAAATGTATCGGTACGATACCACCGAGGCACCATGGCATGGATATCACGATGACATCACCAAAATCATTATTGGAGATAATATCACCAAACTCGGAACATCTGCGTTCCTTGATTGTAAAAATGTCACTGAACTTACCATACCCATCACGCTGAACAGTGTAGTTTCGGATAAGTGCCCTGTCTTTGAAGGTTGTTGTAATATCGAAAAGATCAATTTCACCTGTGGGTATAATGGATATACATACAGTTGCCCATCATTCGAACCATATAGGCCGTTCAGCACCGTAGAATACGAATACGACTGCGCAGACTACAAAGTGGGATTCAACTACGCTGCATACGAAGGATCTAATTCTTGGTATCAACACACTCCTTGGTACCAGAGCAGAGACACTCTCAAAGAGATCAACTTCGCAGATGGTATCGAAATAATCGGTTCCGATTCATTCCGTGAACTGAACATAACCTCGATCGTGCTTCCCGACTCAGTGAAGTTCCTTGGAAATCACTGTTTCTACAACTGCACAAAACTTACCGATCTGACCATTCCAGTAAGTCTGAATTCCTATGGTGGTGACGAAACATATCCTGCATTCCATGGCTGTATGGCCGTTCAGAAGGTGACATTCACCAAAGGAAATGGAGTACCCTTTGATTACGGCGACTGGCTGGACTACCATTATAAACTAGCTCCATGGAATATGAATTCTGAGATCGCTAAGACGATCGTCATCTCTGATGATGTCACTAGCTTGGGAGGAGGGATGTTCTTACATTGTAACATCAAAGAACTCACAATTCCCGTAAGTTTATACCTCAATCATGTGACCCCCTTTAATGTTGTAGATACTCCGTTCCACCAGTACTATGAGGATACAAGATTCGATAATCTTGAAAAAGTGACGATAACAAAAGGTTCCGGAAGGGGTTACGATTATGACATCGATAAGATAGATCATGTCTTATGTTGCCCCTGGAACGATGCATTGAACATTGAGTCCGTCACCGTCGAAGAAGGTGTCACCTACCTCGGAAGTTATCTGTTCTATAAATGTAACATAAATAACCTCGTACTTCCGAATACACTTGCCTCATTAGGAGAGAGTCCGTTCTACCAATGTAAGATCAAAAATCTCACTATTCCGATAAGCCTTAATGCCACATGGCTTGACGATCATGCTGCATTCGATAGTGTGTCCGGAATTAAGAAGATCAATTTTACCCCTGGTTCCGGATACGGATTCGATTATGCCACCGACAAAGGAAGCAACTGCTGGTATCAGCTGACGCCATGGTATCAATGCAGAGATACCATCAAAGAGATCGATTTCTCTGAAGGGATAACGCACATAGGTTCGAATGCTTTCTACGAACAACTGAACCTAACTTCACTGGTGCTCCCTAAAAGTTTAGAATCACTGGGTCAGAACGCATTCTACAATTTGAAAGATCTTCTTCGCTGAGCATCCTCATCACACTCGACGGTGTCTGTTCGACCGAATATCCTACGTTCGAAGGTTGTGTCAACATCAGAAATGTGACATTTATCGGAACTGGAGACTGGTTTGAATACAGTTGTTCCAATTCCGAACCTTCATATTACAAATATACACCCTGACGTTAGATTTTCTAACCCGATCAAGCACCTTAACATTAGGTCTTATCGTTTTTAGGTGTGTATACAATTATTCTACCATTTGTCAATTTTTTGTCTACATTAGATATATATTACGTCAGTACGAATGTTAAAACTAATTTACGAAGGTGAAACCATTCTTAAAAAATCAGCAGTATTGATCATAATGCTAATCAGTGTGTCAGCGTACACAATATTAGCAAATACGGAATCCTCAGAAGCAGATTCCTCTGATTATTCCGGCAAATGCGGACAGAACATTACCTACCAATTCGACGCCGCCAAGGGATTATTTACAATGAATGGTTCTGGCAAGATCTACGATTATAATGAATACACCTTACCTTGGAATTCGTTCAAAGAAGATATCAAAAGGATCATGATCTCTGGTACCGTTGAGTCGATCGGAGAATCTTGGTTCCAAAATTGTTCCTCCCTGACATCGATCACTCTCTCCAATTCTATTACATCCATTGAAGACTTCGCATTCGATGGATGCGAATCTCTGACATCTATCGCCCTTCCAGATTCATTAACCTACATCGGAGATTGTGCGTTCAGCGGTACTTCTCTGAGTACTATCGTCATCCCCCGTAATGTGGTCACAATCGGGGACTCGGCTTTCAAAGATTGTAGTTCCCTTACATTCATATCCATTCCTAGTTCGGTCACCTCATTTTTTGGCGATTCTCCCTTCGACGGAAAATTCTATGATCTGGATGGTAAAACAGAACTTGAACAAACCGTTAAAGATCTGGTCGATTCTACATTCATCAACACAAACGGTAAATGGATCAAACAGGGATTTGCCCCCTTTAAAAAGATCGACAGCGATTACGGCGAATGCGGACCTTACGCTAAATATAACATTTCCATGGACGGCACTCTGGAGATCACCGGTTCTGGAGAAATGTATCGGTACGATACCGCCGAGGCACCATGGTATGGATATCATGATGACATCACCAAGATCGTCATTGGGGATAATATCACCAAACTCGGAACATCTGCGTTCCTTGATTGTAAAAATGTCACTG
>CAVHHN010000097.1:0-7808 GCA_963635855.1 Faecalibacterium sp. CAG:74
CTCCGATCTCTCCGAGCAATGTCATCGGACGGGCCATCGGAGGGGGCGCTTATAATGTGTTGCTTATGGAGTTGATCTTTTTATCAGAACCGTATGATCCCGCGTTAATTTTGCCTAGATCTTAAAACATAGATATATGGATCATATACGTCTTAGATAGTTAGAATTATAACCAGTCTGGAGGATCACCTTGTATGGATGGTAACGAGGGGGATAAATCGGACTTCCCACTCAATTTTTCTAAGGCTGTATACATCGACAGCAGGTTCAGCCAATTGGTGGAAGAAATAAAAACTGCCGATATACACTTACCATCTAAGCCCGTGATCGTATCCGGTATGGCTGATTTGGGTCAGAATACAGAAACTTGCCTGGTGGACTTTATCGAGGGAAACTTTGGATCCAAGAAACTTAATGCCAAATCAGGATGTGAAGTAGCTCATAGGGATAGTACTTTGATATCAGCTTATGACGAATCCATAGCGTTTTTTGCATCATTGGAAGGGAAAGTAGCATATGTATCTCATTCGTTGGTGACGATGTACAAAGATCAATACTACCCCCTCAATCATCTAAATCTTGTTTTTTGTACAAAGTCGAAAATAGTACATGAAACGATACCTGGGGCGATTCTTGCAACTAAGTGGGATGTGGATACGACAATTAATGTTGAAATTGCTAAACAGAAAAGAGATTTTCTCACTGCTAATGCTGTCCCACAGTCTATTTTATTGATAGATGGTCCGTTCATGGCAGGTGACGGTTCCTTTACATTCTATAACGTTATTGACCATTTCATCGAGAAATCGATCATTCCTGTGTTTATAGTCAAGAATAGT
This sequence comes from Faecalibacterium sp. CAG:74, assembly GCA_963635855.1. Taxonomy (GTDB): domain Archaea; phylum Thermoplasmatota; class Thermoplasmata; order Methanomassiliicoccales; family Methanomethylophilaceae; genus Methanomethylophilus. The sequence continues at coordinate 840 of CAVHHN010000097.1, forward strand.
AATGCTACGATATTAGTCGATAATCTGGAAGGGTTAAAAGGAAATTACAACTCAGATCTTCATTATGCAAATGAGATGTTGTCAGAGGGAACTAGAACACCTTTTTTTAAGTATACTACAGAACAGGGTAACAAAAGCAAGGTCTTTTGTTACATCAAACATAAGGATCACTACAGTCCAATACGTGTGGAAATCCCGACGTCAGTTTTTGAAAAATATCGTCACAGTATAGAAGACGTATTGGATCTGATTTACTACTTGGTAATAGTTCAGGGAAGTTCTATCAATCCTCAAGTGCGTCTTATAGCTATTGCGGAGAAATATGCAAGAGAAACTTTGGGATTGGTCAACATCAGTAAAGATACAATTCAAATGAAATTGACCGCAACTATGAACGAACAGAGGGGTATGGAATGAAGTGGATTGTGTGGAAGGAAGAGAATGGGAAGATCAAACTTATTTCGAAGCAAGGCACAACTGGAATGTTGCCGAAAGGATCGTACCTTACCGTAGAGGATGACGATGCCCGTTTCATTCTTAGGGTGGATGATAGTAAGCAAACAGAGCCTTTTGAGCCTTCTCCTTTGATAGCAGACATGGATCTTTCTGGACTAAATGCAGATCGTCAGTGCAAAAACATAGTCTTGGCGTACCGTGTCAAAACAATTAGCAATGTTGATGATGGGCTCGTTCGTTATATCCGTCCACTTTCTGAGGCGAGGAGATCCACTCAAGAAGAGGTGGATATAGCTATGGAATCGACAGAAAGTGGTCCGAGGGTATTCGTTGCTACGCTTTACTCTAATGAGAATCAGATTCTTAGGGATGAGAGGAATGGGTATATTACAGCGAAGATTCCCGAAGATTTCTATTTTTATCAAACCATGATCTGCGGTAAAACTGGTAGTGGGAAAACTGTTGCGATGAAGTATCTTGCGCAATACTTTATCGAGAAGATGCAGGGCGCAGTACTTGCAATTAACGTGAAGGGTGATGATTTCCTTCATATGGATCAGCCTTCTGGAAGTGATAAACCCAATGTGTCGAAGGAATGGTCTTGTTTGGGTGAAAAGCCTCATGGTTTGACTAAGTACACGATGTATTATCCTGCGAGGACGTCTACTCCGAATTCGTATAGGTCTGTAACAGCTGAGAAGCAATCAATAACACTGAATGTGAATGAAATTGAGCCTGAAGCTTTGACCGGTGCCTTGTCGGGGATAACAGATAAGGCCTCATCGCTTTTGCCGGGTATATTTCGTCACTGGCGTTTCGAGAACGAGGGCAAGAATCTACGTTTTAATGATTTCATAACATACATTACAAGATGCAAGGATAATCGGTTGTTTAGAGTTCGGAACGAAGCTGGGGATGTTTCTGAAATTTCCATCCATCCGATGACCGTTCAGAGTATTATAACGTGTCTCGAGTCTGCGTCCGATTTTTTTGATAAATCTGATTCTGTGAGTCTCCGGTCTGACGATATTCTTCAGAAAGGCAAAATGAGTGTGATTGATGTTGCTGACAATACAAAATTCGGAGCAATCATTCTTAGAGATATTTTGAAGAAATTAGTCCAAGAGAAGGATCACCAGGGCCCGTATTCCAAAGTAAAGTTGCTAATAATCATCGATGAGGTCCATCAATTTTATGATAGTACGGCATCTAAAGCATCTTTGGATTATTTGGATACGATATGTAGAACAGGGCGGAGTAAGGAGATCGGGGTGTTTTTTGCATCACAGAATCCTTCAGATATGCCATCGGGAATATCATCCGTTGTCAATTCTAAGTTCTTTTTCAAAACAGATGTTCAATCTGCTAAAGAATATGGAGTCAAGGTTACTACGGATGAGTTAGAGGGACTTAAAAGTGGGTTTGCAGTCACGTCTATTCATGATCTTCCTCAGCTAAGGATCGTGAAGTTCCCCTTATCTTTCTCAGGAGTTGATTTAAGGTGACATTATCAAGTGAATTCTTGGATTCAGTATGTGAAAATGATCTTCAGAGGAAAATAATTGAAGTTTTGAACGAAAAGGATAAAACGGATATGGAGAAGATGGAGATCCTGGTGAAATTCATCAGGGAGGTTGCAGAGAATGATTGAGTATGATTATACGATAGAAAAAAACGATGGTTATGAGACGAAGACGTTCAAACCGTTATTTGAAAGATCAATATCGAATGTCGCTACATTTCGTGGTCATAATTCTTCAGGGAAGAGCACATTCATGGATCTCGTAGCTCTTTCTTTGTATGGTATTGACAGCCCCGAGGTTATTTCCAAATTGAAGGAGAAGTTGGATTATCTCAAAAACGCGGAGAATTCTAATTTTAATTTCGAATTGAAAGCAAATAATGAAAATGTTTGCATAAGGGTGCATTCTCAGAAATCTGGGTTCATCGAGGGGGTCGGAGAGTGGGATTGCACGGTCGAGGAGTCCATAGGCGGGGGTGATTTTGTAGAACTCACAAAGGAGAGGTTTCTCCGTAAGTATCGGGTCATTTATGATATGCCTGATCGTCCAATGGAACGTGTGCAGGAATTAGTTCGTGAAGCGGAGCGCATAATAGGTTCAACAAAAGATATGGTATATTCTTTCAGAAGTTTAGCGATAGATGAAACCAGAAAAGCCCGTGATTCTCGTAATGAGAATAGTATTTTTTTGACTAAGAATGAGTTAATGTCGAAAAAGAATAATTTATCCGGTGCAGAAGATGACCTGGATCAAATCAAAAGGCTTTCGAAAAAGATAATGCAATTTTATTATGCTTCGGAATTCAAAATGTTGTCTGATGAAGAAGAGCAACTTCGGAATAAAATTGAAAATTTACAGAAGCAAAAAAGCCAAAAACAAAAGCAAGACAAAAAGCAGAGTGATGCATATAATAAGACTCTTCGCTCGATAAAGTCTCAATTGAAGATATTGGTTGATGAGTATGGGGCTAGTTGCAATAAGTTAAGTGATCTTGAGAAGATAGATCCTGTATATATTCAGACTTATATGCACTTTGGAGACATAACGCCCGAGATAATATTGCGCAATGGATGTAGTCAATTATACGATTTTAAAACAGCTTCTAACGATCTTATCGACGAAACAAGGAGAATATATGGGGATGATAAGAGTTTGATCTTAGTCGAAAAGAAAAAGCTACTTGGCGAACTCATTACTGCCTTGGAACCGTATATTACAGATGACATAAAGGTTCTAGATTCACCTGTGGGAACGTTATATGAAAAGTTGGATAGCGAATTTAGAGAAATATGTGATCAGCTTTCTGAATACGAACATATTCAGAGTATTCTGTCGCATATGGAGAATGCATACGTTGCAGCCAAGGAGGCTGACAAGATGTATAAGAATTTAGGATCTCCTCCCGTCATCGGAAGCGTCGATGAAGGTTCAGGCATGGGTTTGAATTTCAGTATGCGTAGAGATGCAATTCTACAACGCATAAAAGAAATGAAAGAAGATGCAGCGCAGTATGGAGTATCTACAGAAACATATGCTACATTATATGAGAATTCGCATGATGACATTTTTATGAAGGATTTTATAGGGATGTCATCGAGAGATTTGAAGGAACGGGCTGATGAATATTCGAATAAGATCAAAGAAAAAGAAGAGAAGATCATAAATCTGAAGAGTCGGATCGCCAGGCTTCAGGATGAACTAGAAGTGATGGAGTCTAAAGATCCTCATCCACTATCCGAATATCAGTCTGAACTTGATACTTTGATCACATGCATGGGAACAATGATTCTGGATTTTGATTCGAAGGCCAGTATGCTCAATATTTTGTCGAGTGGAGATAAAGTTACTGAGAATGAGAAGAATAAATCATTTTTAGAATTGGTATGGAGCTATCTTGGAAAGAGGTTGGGTTCGTTTCAGCATATTGGTCAAGAGTATGAGGTAGAGAAGATCGACATGAATCTTCGGGTAATGTTTACGAAGTCGGGAGCTAGAATTCCATTCAAAGATATGGGTACTGGCGAAAGTCAATTGGCATATCTTTCCGGATTGCTCAGCGGAGATGATGGTAGGATCACTATTGCTTTATTCGATGAGATCGACCATATGGATCCAGATGTGATATCGCAACTGCAACATAGATTAAAAATGAAATATGATGAAGGGAAATTGTTAATCGGAATAATGGCCGCACCTGCTCTAGGGACGGGGGTGGAGCCCTGTGAATGAGCATTGTGCAAGTGTGTTAAAGGAAATGTATGATGACTGCCTCATTAAGCTTGGTGCCAAAAAGGAAAAATCTTTGTTAATTGCAATGAAGTCGCATACCGCGAATAAAAATAGGCGTGCGTTTTGTAATGCTGCGAAAGAAATGGGATCATCAAAGTCGGCCGTGATGAATACTTTATGTAATGATGGCTATGTGAAGGAAATTGGTCCAGGAAAATACATGCTCTCTGCACGCGGAATAATATATGTGGAATTCGAGTTATGTCCTCTTGGAGTAGAGTATTATATCGAGGAAATTGACAAAGAGATTCAGCTCGAGGATGAACCGCTTTCTGACAAGAATCGTGTAATTTTATTGGCGTTATTCGCAGCAAGATGTTTTTCCGAGGAAACATGTGCGACTTATTCCGATATTAGCAGAGAAAATGCATTTATTGAAATGCTGAATGAAAGTCGTGATTTCCTTTGTTCTATGGATCTAGTGAAGAAAGATTGTATGGATCTTGGTGATTCGAGATCAAAATCAAAGATATCTTCAATTTTGGGGCAGATTGATAAGTTACCCCCATCTACAGGAATGAAGTTTGTAGCTGAGAATAAGAAGTACTATCTCGACGTATTGTCCGATGGTAAAATTGATCGGCAATCCATCACATTCATTGCCAAAATAATAATGAAGGATAGGACTTCTTTTGATTCTATCACAGAATTAGAACGGTTTTGTAAGAATCAGTACACCAAATATGGGTATATTTTCGCATCTGGCAGACAGTCTTTCGGGGATATGGTTTCAGAATTTCAAATACAGAATGGAATCGAAGATGTGGCCAGTTGATCATAACTTGTATGCTGGAATACGAATAATTCTAGCTGCATACCCACCCATGTGCTTCTGGTAGTGGTTGTATGATTTATTCCGTTTTGTCTAGGTCCCAAACCCCTGATTCTAACGTTTCTAAATGTTTGTATTTCATATCGAAATACCTTACCGCAAGATCTGGGCGGTCTTTAATAAATTGATTATATGCACGCATGGATGAGCATTCGCGATTGCTTTTCGAGTGTTTTTGATTGGCAAAGCAGAACTCTCTGAATGACATCTTTTTGAAAATCGATGGCTGATTACACCATCTCGCGATTTGAATATACATTCCTTTGTATTCGCTATTTTTGTACTCTTCATATCTCATGATGTATGGCAGGCAATTATAGTAAATGCACACTCTGATGCGTTCAAATAGATATTCGATATCCATTTGTTCCCGGGCTTTATTGTTTGGTAATTCTGCCATTTTAATTAGATATGGGCTATTCAGTCTGGTAATTTTGTCAATTGATGTGTATGTAAACGAATCAAAAGCACAGATGAGATAGATTTTTGTCTCTCTTTTGTTGTATTTTGACCAGAGTTTCATTTTTTCATTGATCCGTTCGAAATCGTCGATATGATCAAAAGCGAAGATAAAGTCGCCATAATACTTGCATTTGGAGAATCTTATTGCTTTTTTCTCCGTCATTAACCTAAGGTCTAGGCCTTGTCTGAATTGGAATGGATGGCCCGTGGCATCGAGTTCATCAAGAATTATTTCCCAATCTTTGCAGGCCATAAAATTGTCATCCCATAGGTAGATGCGCTTTTTCTCTGGGTTGTAGAACTCTGATACGGGCGAGTGTTTTCTTGATCTTTTATCGCCATATTTGTTGACACAAAATTCACACTTTCTAAAACAACCTCTAGATGTGAATCCGATAGAATAATCGAGATAGTCCGAGTATCTAGATCTTTTGCAACCATTTTCAATTTGTTTGTTTACATACTCTAGATACAAGTCATAGTCGGGCATTATGTGTTCAATTTCGTTACTTAGACGTCTGCCCCCGTTATAGAAAAATCCTGTTCCACCTACTGCATATTGTGTAGAGCCAGTGTCAGAAAGGCATGTATTTATCACTTCTACTATGTCGCGGTTTAGTTCATTTTTTCTATCATCTATTGCTTTTAGATTTTCGGGTAAAACGGTAAATGTGAAAACTTTCGAAATGATAATGGCATCGAAGGAATCCAGAGATCTCAAGTCATCTTTTTCATACAGAAGTTTGACAATACATCCTCTTGACTTGCAATAACTGCTTATTTTCATTTGAGCTAGGTTGGGGTGTCTGGTCCCCCCATCGATGAGATCAGCATCGATCATTCCTATCGTGATCGGCTTGTTATTGTCGTGGCATTTCATATTATTCAGCTCATAGCTAACAATTCGAGGTGGATCAAATTGTCTTGACGCTGGCAAAGTTGTATGACTTTGAGGTATGGGTGACGGGCATGTCTTTTAAAAATATAAATTTGCGATCTAGAGCGGGGTTCGGTGTATTGGTGTCTGCCCCATAATAATCAAAGATATTATTATCATAAGTCACATCTACCAATCATGGGTCCTCTCTATCAGCCACTATATCCTCCTTCAATGATCGATCCAACTCCCATAATCTCCGACCTGCCCGAACCGCTCCAGCACGACGCCATTCTCGCATGCCGGCTCCTCGATCGGCAGGATCCTCAAGCCCTATTCCCGATCATCAACGAACTCCTCCAAGACGATCAATCCAGCTGGTTCGCTCACTTCCTGGCCTCCGTGAGCTACCTGCACGATCCCGGGTCCGAAGGCCTTGCCAACAGCGTTTCCCTAATGATCTCCGACGCACCGGGTCCGAAGCAAATCGAATGGGCCGAAGGCGTCCTGGCCTCGGAAGTACAGAAAGC
>CAVHHN010000098.1:0-7758 GCA_963635855.1 Faecalibacterium sp. CAG:74
CATAGGAATACCATGGAGCGTAAGAAACACTGCTGTAGCTGGACATGGCCCCGGAGCCGGATATGGATAACGTACCAGTGGACGAGTTGAATTCGTAACTGACATAGTCTCCGCATTCGCCCGAATCGGATATGAACCATTTGCCGTCGATCTTATCGAATTCGTATCCTGCCATGTTTTCGGCAGTGAGTGCGATTTCGGTTTTACCATCGAAACCGATGAAAGTTCCTTCGAACGCATTGCTTCCGATGGTTTTAACGGAACCCGGGATGGCGATCGAAGTGAGTCCAGAACAGCCGTAGAAGGCCAGGTCTCCGATCTCTTCGACGGAATCGCCGAGGGTCATGGAAGCCAAGGAACTACAACCGTTGAAAGCACTCTCTCCGATGGTCGTGACATTATCGGGAATGTCCACGGAGGTGATGGCGGCACAGTTCTGGAACGCATAATTTCCGATCTCCGTGACCGAATCGGAGAAGGTGACGGAGGTGATGGCGGCACAGTTCTGGAAAGCATAATTTCCGATTGATTCGACGGAACCGGTCATACCGACCGATTTGATGTATGCTCTGTACGAATGCCACGGAACCGAAGAAGGTTCCTTGAAGTCGAACATCTTTCCGGACCCGCTTAGGATGAGTGTTCCTGAAGAGGAATCGAATTCGTAAGTGGCGTTGTCTCCGCATTCGCCCGAATCGGATATGTACCATTTGCCGTCGATCTTATCGAATTGGTATCCTGCCATGTTTTCGGCGGTGGGTGCGATTTCGGTTTTACCGTCGAAACCGATGAAAGTTCCTTCGAACGCACCCAGTCCAATGGATTTGACGGAACTGGGTATTGTGAGGGAGGTGAGGGAGGTACAGTTGCCGAAGACATTCCTGCCGATGGTTTGGACAGAATCCGGTATGGCAAGGGTTGTGAGGGATTTGCAATTTGTGAACGCATAATCTCCGATGGACTCAACGGAATCGAGGAAGGTCAGTGCGGTGAGAGACTCACAGCTGGCGAAAGCACTCTCTCCGATGGATGTGACGGAATCTGGGAGGGTGACGGAGGTGAGTTTGGAACACTTATAGAACGCACTGGATCCGATGGATGCGATGGAACCTTGAATGGTGACGGATTCAAGATCGTAACATATTGCGAACGCAGTGGAACCAAGAGATTTGACTTTTCCGGGTATAGTGATGGAGGTGAGTTTGGAACAACCCATAAACGCATTGCTTCCGATGGTTTCGACCGATTCGGGGATAATGAGGGAAGCGAGTTTGGAACAACCATTGAACGCATAATCTCCGATGGTTGTGACGGTTTTGGAAATGGTGACGGAGGTAAGTTCGGAACAGTAATCGAACGCATTGGATCCGATGATTGTGACGGAATCGGGGATAGTGACTGATTCGAGTTTGGAACATTCCTGAAAAGCATAATTTCCAATTGTTGTGACGGAACCGGTCATACCGACCGATTTGATGCATGCCCTATACGAATGCCACGGAACCGAAGTGGAGTCCGTGAATTCGAACATCTTTCCGGACCCGCTTATGGCGAGTGTTCCTGAAGAAGAATCGAATTCGTAAGTGGCGTGATCTCCGCATTGGCCAGATACGATAGTGTACCATTTGTTCTCGACCTTTTTGAAGGTGTGTCCGGCCAGTTTTTCGGCGGTCGGATCGAGTTTGGTTATTCCGTCGATACCGTAGAAATCTCCGTCGAAAGCATCGTTTCCGATGGATGTGACGGAAGACGGAACGGTGATGAATGTCAGGGAGATACAACCGCTGAACGCATACTTTCCGACGGTTGTGGCAGAATCAGGAATGGTGAAGGAAGCGAGGGCAGTGCAGTTGGCGAACGCATAGGCTCCGATGGTCGTGACGGAACCGGAGAAGACGACGGATTGGATCTCCGCCTGGTAAGAAGCCCAGGGAACCGACTCAGAATCGTCATAGTCAGTCATCGCTCCATCACAGGTTATCTTAAGTGTTCCCGTGGCGGGGTCGAAGTCATATTTTACATCGTCTCCGCAATTGCCGGAATACTCCAAATCGGCATCCGAAGAATCCACATCCATCAACATAACGTAAGCGAACACACAAACAAGTAAAGCAACAACAACCAACGTTGATTTATTCATACTCCGACACCATTTAAAATGAATTAACGTCCGTTTTGTTGTTATTTATATTAAATGCAGACACCGAACAGACATTCAAAATAAATTGCAAAAATCTGTTAACACTACTAAATTATAGCGTTACAAAACGGATTTCCATCCCGAAATAATCAAGAGGTTTACGGGGCATTTGCCCCGGTAAAGTGTTTTCAGATCAGATTCTTCCTTGAAACATAGATCCCAGGTATCGACCCTACAATGAAGATCGCAATGATCACCAATAATATTCCCAGATCGCTTGAGGATGGAACCTGTTTCACCCATTTGCCATCGATCTTCTCAAAGGTCGATCCTGCCAGGTTGGCAGCAGTAGGTTCGAGTTTGGTCTTCCCATCGGTATCATAGAAAACGATGTTAAATGCATCCTCTCCTATAGATTTCACGGAGCTGGGGATAGATATGCACCTAAGGGTCGTACAGTCGTAGAACGCACGGTCCCCGATGGTTGAGACGGAACCAGGTATCGAGTAGGATGTGGTGGCCTTACCCGCGGGATACTGTATCAAAGTGGTCTTGTCTTTGTTGAAAAGAACACCGTCGGCGGAACTGTATTTCGTGTTCACCGCATTGACATCGATCGAAGAAAGCGAAGCACATCCATCGAACACATTCTTCCCGATGGATGTTACCGAAGCAGAGATGGTGACCGATACCATCTTGGAACAATCTGCGAATGCGGAATTTCCGATAGATCTCACACCGTCGGAGAGGGTCACCTCTTTCAAAGTTGATCTAGAGAACTGCCAAGGCGTGTATGCATAATAGGATGGATCTGAACCAGTGGCTCCGTATGCATACCATTCCCCGGAACCTGCGGTGAACGTGAACTTCTCGAAGTTCACACATCCAGAGAATGCGGGAGATCCGTTGTCCACGACGCAATCAAGACTTACTGGCACAGTGAGTTCTTTCAGACCGGTACAGTCCTTGAACACAGATCTACCGAGGGCGGTCACTGAGTCCGGGATGACCAAGGATGTAAGAGCAGCACAATCCTTGAAGGCGGAATTTCCTATAGATCTCACACCGTCGGAGAGGGTCACCTCTTTCAAAACAGATCTACTTAACTGCCAAGGAGTGTATTCATAATAGGAAGGATCGGAACTTGTTGCTCCGTATGCATACCAATTTCCGGACCCAGCAGTGAATGTGAACTTCTCAAAACCATTACAGCCGGAGAACACGGGATATTCATTGTCCACGACGCAATCGAGACTTACCGGAACGGTAAGTTCCTTCAGACCGGTACATCCGACGAACGCATTCGCTCCCAACGATCTAACATTGTCGGGAATGGTAAGGGAAGTAAGGGACCTGCAATCCGAGAACGCCACGGGCCCGATCGATCTGACCGAACTGCCGAAGATCACAGAGGTGAGAGAATAACAGCAATCGAACGCCTTTTCACCAATCTCTTCAACGGAATCAGGGATGAGGATCGTGGTAAGGGCCTCGCAATGCTGGAACGCCTCATCGTCGATGGTTTTGACCGACTTACCCAAGATCACGGATTCCAATGAAGTGCATTTCCAGAATGCATTGCTTCCAATGGATCTGACAGAATCGGGAATGAGAATGAATCTGAGGGAACTACAGTTGCGGAATATATCATCCGGGATAGACGGAAGGGAAGTACCGAGGTAAATGCTTTCAAGGAAAGTACAGTTCTCGAAAGCCCTTTCTCCGAGCTCAGTAATGTTGTCGGGCAGGTAAACGGAAACAAGAGAACTGCAACCGTAGAATGCACGTTCGCCAATCGAATCAAGGTCCTTACCTAATTTCAGTAACATAAGCGAGGAACACCCCTCGAATGCACTTTTTCCGATATCTTCAAGACAATCAGGCAAACTCACGGAAAACAGGGAACTGCAACCGTAGAATGCGTTATCTGCTATTTCGGTGACGGATCCGCCGACAATGACCAATCTTAGGGCTTTGCAATTGGAGAACGCATTACCGCCAATATCGGGCACACCGTTAGATATGAAGACCGTCAGATCGGCCTGGGTGATCATCCAGGGAGAGTTAGTGGATACGACCCAACCTCCGTTCCCTTTGGTGAGGGTGATCTTACTGATATTGACGCAACCTTCGAAGGCGGGATGATTGTCGGTTCCCGAACAGTCAAGACTGTAAGGGATAGAGAGTTGCTTCAGACCGGTACAGCCGCTGAACGCACCCGCACCGAGGGATGTGGTGGGATCCTCGATGTCGACGGAGGTGATGTTATAACAACCGCTGAACGCATAATCTCCGATCGAAACACACGCTCCCAAGGATACGGTGTCCTTGATGGAAGTACAGTTGCAGAATGAGTAGGACCCGATGGAAGTGACGGTGTTCGTGGCGTTGACGTAGGCAAGGGAAGTACAGCCATAGAACGCATAGGCGCCTATGGAAGTGACGGTGCCGGTGATCTTTAGGGTTTCGATCGAATCTTTGTACCGATACCATGGCATCGTACTATCGGTGAAATCATACATCTCACCCGAACCATCGATGGTGAGTGTGCCGGTCAAATCATCGAAAACAAATGTTACATCGTCACCGCATTTGCCGGAGTAGATGTATTTGTACCAACTATCCCCGTCCTTCTTGATGGTGGATCCGGCCAGGTTTTTGGCAGTCGGTTCGATGGGGGTCGTTCCATCCACATCATAAATCGTTCCATCGATCGCATCGCTTCCGATCTCCGCGACAGATGCTGAGATAGTGACGGAAACAAGAGAGGTACAGCCGTGGAACGCATAGGTCCCGATGGATTCGACGGAATCCGCGATGATCACGGTCTTGATGGAATCTTTGTAAGGGTTCCATGGCATCGAAATCTCGGTGAAGTCATACATCTTACCCGAACCTTCGATGGTGAGTATGCCCCGGGCCGTATCGAAATCGAAAGTGACATTATCTCCGCATTTGCCGGAATAGACATGTTTTACCCATTTTCCATCGATCTTCTTGAAGGTGAATCCTGCCAGGTTTTTGGCGGTCGGATCGATCTGGGTTTCACAATCCGTATCGTAGAAGTCTCCGTCGAACGCATATCCTCCGATCCCTTTGAGAGAATCCGGGAAAGTGACGGAGGTCAAAGAGGTACAGCCTGTGAACACATAGTATCCGATAGAGACCACGGAATCGGGGATGATAATGGAGGTCAAAGAGGTACAACCATCGAACGCAAAAGATCCGATGGATTCGACGGAATCAGGGATCGTATATTTGATATCGGTTTTACCAGCTGGGTACTGTATCAACTCTTTCATTTCCTTGTCGAAAAGCACACCGCCTACAGAACAAAATTCCGGATTTTTAGGATCGACCAGGATCTCCTTGAGGGAGGTACAGCCATAGAATGCAGAAGGTCCCAGGTATGCGACAGAGCTGGGAATGATAATGGTTTTGAGAGAGGTACAGTCAATGAAAGCAAAAGACCCTATGGATTCGACGGAATCAGGAATTGCATATTTGGTAGCGGTTTTACCGGCAGGGTACTGTATCAATTCTTTCATACCGGTATCATAAAGCACACCGTCAACCGAACAATAGTTCTCATTATTCGCATCGACGGTTATTGTCGAGAGTGATGTACAGCCCTCGAACACAGAAGGTCCCAGGTAGGTGACGGAACTAGGGATGGTGACGGAGACAAGGTGGGTGGAATAACTGAATGCTGAGTCTCTGACACTTAAGACCGAATCAGGGACCGCATAGGTGGTATCGGTTTTGGCTGCAGGGTACTTTATCAATTCATACATCTGCTTGTCGAAAAGCACACCGTTTTCTGAGTGATAATCCGCATTATCCGCAGCGACGGTGATCGACGTGAGGGAGGTACAACCATCGAACGCATACCAATTGATGTATGTGACGGATTTAGGGATGTTAACAGTGGTAAGGGAGGTACAATTACTGAACGCATTGAATCCGACCGAGTCCACTTTGTTGCCGAGGGTAAGTGAGACAAGTTTGGAACAATATTGGAATGCGTAGTCGTCGATGATCGTGACAGAATCAGGGACCGCATAAGTGGTATCGGTTTTACCGACTGGGTACTGTATCAGATCTGTCATTCCCTTGTCGAAAAGCACACCGTTTTCTGAATGATAATTCGCATTGTTCGCATCGACGGTGATCGATGTGAGAGAAGTACAGCCAAGAAACGCAGAGGTTCCTATGTCAGAGACAAATGCAGGGAGGGTAATGGAAGTGAGTTTGGAACAATTTTGGAACGTACCGAATCCAATGGTTGTTACTTTGTTCCCGAGGGTCACAGTGGTAAGGGAGGTACAGTATTCGAACACAAAAGATCCGATGGTCGTCACATTATTGCCGGTGGTAAAGGAAGTGAGTTTGGAACAGTGTTCGAATGCATAGTCATCGATGGTTGTCACTGCATTGCCAAGTGCCACAGAGGTCAAGGAAGAACAATAGCTGAACGCGGAGTATCCGATGGACTCGACGGAATCACCAAAGGTCACTGAGGCAAGTTTGGTACAACCATAAAACGCATAATCATCGATGGTCGTTACAGAGCTGGGAATTGTATAGGAGGTCTCGGTTTTACCGGCGGGATACAGTATCAATTCTTTCATTTCCTTGTCGAAAAGCACACCGTTCACCGAACAAAAGTTGGTATTTTTCTCATCGACGGTTATGGTCAGGAGGGACGAACAGCCATCGAATGCATATTTACCGATGGTCGTGACAGCTTTGGAGATGGAGATGGAAGTGAGGGAGTTACAATAACGGAACGCACCATATCCGATGGTTATGACCGAATCACCGAGGGTCACGGATGTGAGGGAAGAGCAGTCGCTGAACGCATTGTTTCCTATGGAGTCGACGGAATCACCGATGGTCAAAGAGGCAAGTCTGGAACATTTGTAAAACGCATAGTCATCGATGGTCTTGACAGTGCTGGGGACCGTGTAAGTGGTATCGGGTTTACCAAGGGGATACTGGATCAATTCTTTATTTTCCTTGTCGAAAAGCACACCGTCCACCGAACTGTATTTCACATTATCCGTATCGACAGTTATTGCCGTAAGGGAAGTACAGTCACGGAACGCGAATATTCCGATAGATGTAACAGATTTAGGGATGGTAAAGGAGGTAAGTTTTGAACAGTTGTAAAACGCATTCGATCCGATGGACCCGACGGAATCACCGAGGGCCACGGAGGTGAGGGAAGTACAATTGTAAAACGCATTCGATCCGATGGAGGTGACGGATTTACCGAGGGCCACGGAGGTGAGGGAAGTACAATTCTGGAATGCATTCGATCCGATTGAGTCGACTGAATCACCGAGGGTCACTGAGGTGAGTTTGGAACATTCTTGGAATGCATAGGATCCGATTGATTTGATCGTTTCAGGGAGAGTAATAGAAGTGAGTTCGTAACAGCCGATGAAAGCACAAACTCCAATGGATTCGACAGTACCGGTGATCTCGACCGATCTGATATTCTCACTATACGAGTACCATGGCACTGCAGAGTAACTTCCAAAGTCGTGCATTAACCCAGACCCAGTTATCGAAAGCACACCCGTGGCAGGATCGAATTTATAATCAATATTATC
>CAVHHN010000099.1:0-7698 GCA_963635855.1 Faecalibacterium sp. CAG:74
GGGATTGTTATGGACTTTAGGGAAGTGCAACCTCTAAAGACTGAGGATTCGATCGATTTGATAATATTTATCATCTTAACAGAAGAAAGAAGCGAACAACCTTCGAATGCAGATTCTCCCAGGCATATAACGCAATGAGGAATCGTTATGGATGAAAGGGATGTACAACCTCTGAATGCAGAGTATTCGATCTTTTCTACGGAATCTGGGATTGTTATGGACTTTAGGGAAGTGCAACCTCTAAAGACTGAGGATTCGATCGATTTGATAGTATTTGGCATCTTGATTGAAGAAAGAAGCGAACAACCTTCGAATGCAGAATCTCTAATGAGTATTACGGAATCTGGGATTGTTATGGACTTTAGGGAAGTGCAACCTCTGAAAGCGGATGATTCAATTTCAGTGACGGAATCGGGAATAGGGGCCCAAGTAAGAGAGGTACAATCGCGGAAAGCATTCGAACCGATGTGTGTGATCCCCTCTGCAAAATTGATCTCCTTGAGAGTGCCCCTGCATTGGTACCAAGGTGTACACTGATACCAGCAGTTGATTTCTTTATTAGCGGCGTAATTGAATCCGAATCCGGAACCAAGAGTGAAATAGAGCGTTTCTATTCCAGATACGTTATTGAATGCAGGATAATTGGGGATTAATCCATCGGATACTTCATCTAGCCAGGTAGCGTTAATACTTATCGGAATCGTCAGGTTTTTGATAGTACAGTTAGTAAATGCCCCACTTCCGAAAGAGGCAAGCGAATTCGGAATGATCAGATTTTCAATATTACATTTGCAAAAGGTACAAATTCCGATGTTGGTAACACCTTCCTCAACAATGACGGACGTGATCTTCGAAGAGGTGGTATTCGAAGTTTTATATGAGATATTCCAAGGACAATATGCGGAACCATACTCGGAATAATCGTAACTCGTTCCAGTACCTTTGGTAATTGTCACTTTTTCGAGATTGACATAAGCTTCATTTGTGTCACCCCTACCGAATGGAGATTTATGGCCCTCATTGAAATCGATACTTAACGGAATGATGAGCTCTTTAATATTACATCCCCAGAACATGCATCCCCCCAACCGCGTAACATTATCCTTAATGATAATCGTCTTAGCAATATTCGAATTCATATTCCAGGGAGCCAGTTCAACGTTCTTTGGATCGAGATTCCAGGAAGAAAAGTAATCAAATGGTACCCCATTTCCTTTTGTGAAGGTTACCTTCTGAACTGCCAAACAGCCCTTGAATGCTGGGTAATCATCGTCACTACCATAAGAGTTCAGGCTGACAGGAATGGTCAGATCGGTAAGTTTTATGCAGTTAAAGAAACAGTGAGTACCAAGGCTAACCATAGATTCAGGGAGGGCAATCGAGGCTATGTTCAATTCGCGGAACGCATCATTACCGATTCCTTTAACACCGTCTGCGAAATTAATCTCCTTGAGAGTGTCTCTGCTCTGATACCAGGGAGTGTTTTGATACCAAGAATCCGATACTTTATAGGCGGCATAATTGTATCCGTATCCGCCATCCCCACTAGTGAAGTTGATCTTTGTGATATTACAACAACCTGAGAAGACAGGAGCCTTATCGGATATCACGCTGTTGAGGGTTATAGGTATGGAAAGTTCCGAGACGTTTTTACAATCAATGAATGCCGATGCCGAGAGTTTAGTGATTTTGTCGCCAATAACGATATTGGTAATCTGATCATGGAACATATACCATGGCGCATGACCGCTGGAATACGACACCATCTGTCCAGAACCATTGATAGAAAGAGTTCCTGTAGAAAGATCGAATTCGTAAGTGACATTTTCCCCACATACGCCGAATACCTTGTTGGGATCTTTTGAGGGAGTGGAATTTTGTTTTATCCATTTACCGTCAACATTGTTGAAAGTAGAACCGGCCAAATTAGTAGCTGTCGGTTCAAGTATCGTTTCTCCATCGGAGTCATAGAATTTACCGTCGAACGCATCGTCTCCAGTAATTATGATGCATCCGTGGATGGTCAATGTTGTAAGAGAATTGCATGATTTGAACGCAGATCCTCCAACGGATATGTTTGAATTATCTAAATTCAGCGATGAAAGAGAAATGCAACCCTGGAAGGCAGATGCTCCGATCGTTTCGACAGAATCGGGGATTGATATAGAGAGGAGGGAAGCGCAATCTTTGAAAGTTGAGGATTCGATCGATTTTATGGTATTTGACAACTTCAGTGAAGAAAGAAGAGTACAACCTTCGAATGCAGATTCACCAAGGTATGCTACAGAATCTGGAATTGTAATAGTATGAAGAGAACTACAACCCTGGAAGGCAGATGCTCTGATCGTTTCGACAGAATCGGGGATTGATATAGAGGGGAGGGATGCGCAATCTTTGAAAGTTGAGGATTCGATCGATTTTATGATGTTTGGCATCTCCACTGAAGAAAGAAGCGAACAACCTTCGAATGCAGATTCTCCTATCAACGTTACGGAATCAGGAATTATTATGGATGAGAGGGAAGTGCAACCTCTGAATGCGGATGGTCCGAGTGATTTTATGGTATTTGGCATCTCAACTGAAGAAAGAAGTGAACAACCTTCGAATGCAGATCCACCAAGGCAGGTTACGGAATCAGGGATGGTTAGGGATGAAAGAGAAGTGCAACCTCTGAATGCGGATGATCCGATCATTTCAACAGAATCGGGAATTGTTATGGATGTAAGGGAAGTGCAATCTCTAAATGTTGAGGATTCGATCGATTTAATAGCATTTGGCATATAAATCGAAGAAAGAAATGAACAACCTTCGAATGCAGATTCTCTAAGATATATCACAGAATCGGGAATTGGCATGGACTGAAGAGAAGAGCAACCTCTGAAAGCGGAGGATTCTATTTCAGTGACGGAATCGGGAATAGGGACCCAAGTAAGAGAGGTACAATCGCGAAAAGCATTCGAACCGATATGCGTGATACCATCTGCGAATTTGATCTCCCATAGAGTGTCTCTGCATTGGTACCACGGAGTATGCTGATACCAGCAATTATGTTCTGTATTAGCGGAATAATTGAATCCGAATCCAGAACCAAGAGTGAAATAGAGCGTTTCTATTCCAGATACGTTATTGAATGCAGGATAATTGAGAATTAAGCCATCGAATTCTTCATTTAGCCATGTAGCGTTAATACTTATCGGAATCGTCAGGTTTTTGATTGTACAGTTAGTGAATGCCCCACTTCCGAAAGAGGCAAGCGAATTCGGAAGGATCAGATTTTCCATATTACAATTATAAAAAGTACGAATTCCGATGTTGGTAACACCTTCCTCAACAATGACAGACGTGATCTTCGAAGAGGCGGTATCTGAAGTTTTATAAGAGATATTCCAAGGACAATATGCGGAACCAGACTCAGTATAATCGTAACTCGTTCCAGTACCTTTGGTAATTGTCACTTTTTCGAGATTGACATAAGCTTCATTTGTGTCACCCCTACCGAATGGAGATTTATGGCCCTCATTGAAATCGATACTTAACGGAATGATGAGCTCTTTAATATTACATCCCCAGAACATGCATCCCCCCAACCGCGTAACATTATCCTTAATGATAATCGTCTTAGCAATATTCGAATTCATATTCCAGGGAGCCAGTTCAACGTTCTTTGGATCGAGATTCCAGGAAGAAAAGTAATCAAATGGTACCCCGTTCCCTTTTGTGAAGGTTACCTTCTGAATTGCCATACAGCCCTTGAATGCTGGGTAATCATCGTCACTACCATAGGAATTCAAACTTGCTGGAATAGTAAGATTGGTAAGTTTTATGCAATTGAAGAAACAGTGATTTCCAAGGTGAACCACAGAATCAGGAAGCACGATCGAGGTTATGTTCAATTCGCGGAACGCATCATTACCGATCCCCTTGACACCCTCTGCGAAGTTGATCTCCTTAAGGGCATCTCTACTTTGATACCAAGGAGTGTTTTGGTACCAAGAATCTGATACTGGGTAAGCAGCATAGCCACACCCAAATCCTCCGTTCCCTGTGGTGAAATTAATCTTTTCGATATTACAGCAGCCTGAGAAGACAGGATTCTTATCGGAAACCACACTGTTGAGTGTTAGTGGTATGGTAAGTTCAGTGACATTTTTACAATCAAGGAAAGCCGATACCCCGAGTTTAGTGATTTGGTCGCTTATAACGATTTTGGTTATATCCTCACGGCACTCATACCATGGTGCATGCGTTGTATCATACTGGTACATTTCACCAAAACCGACAATCTCCAGAGTACCATCAGAATAAAGGTAATATCTGGCATTCGGTCCGCAGAGTTCTGAAGAAATAAAGTTCTGTGCAGACGATTCATCAATTTCCACATTATCTAGAATAACAAATGCGGACATACTGATTAGCAGTGTAACGATCAATATCACTGGTTTCTTAAAGATGGTTTCACCTTCATGAATTAATCTAATGTTTGATTAATAATAATATAAACATATTGTAGACAAAACAATGACAAACAGTAGATTGATAGTATACAAACTGTAAATTAAATCAACCTACTACTTCCGGTCATCTAAAGAGTAAAATGGTTTGGGCCAGGGATTTAGGCCCCGAAGTGTTTTCCTGCAAATATCGTATTCACAACAACTCCAGCCACATGGCGATTGCCCCCCATTTGAGACATACCTATTACTCTAGTCCTTATCAGATCCCTGTGAAGAACCCCTTTGAAGATCAATCATGGCGCCGAGGATCAATTTCATTCTGACACAGATCTGCGGATCAACTTTGGGGGCAGAAACAGTTACAGGAGTTTTCAAGTACAATCTGGTATGGTCCAGAATGGGTATAACACAGGACCGCACGTCCCGTGGAACGTATGTCCACTCAAATTGGCTGCCGTAGATTCCAGAGGTTGACCATACGCATCTACAAACTGGAATCCTGCCAAGGCGTTTGTTCCGATGTATTTGATATCACTGTCAAAGGTGATTCTGATATAATCATTGTACGGATAATTCCAGTATGGAAATGCGTCGGAATAATCGTGTCCTATTCCGTTAGTTCCTGCAGTATACCTTAATTCTGAGAGGTAGTGGTCCATTTCGAATGCAGTATATTTGGACGAACCGACACAGTCGAGGGTGATTGGAACGGTCAGCGAAGTCAGCTTTTTCATGTTATAGAAAGCATGGGCACCAAGGGATTCCACACTGCTGGGAATCACCAGGGAGGTTAAGTTCAATTCACGGAAAGCATCGGAACCGATATGGGTGATCCCCTCTGCGAAATTGATCTCTTTGAGGGTAGATCTGCATTGGTACCAGGGTGTGTGCTGATACCAACAGTTGCTTCCTTTGTAGGCAGCATAATCGAATCCATATCCGGAACCTGGAGTGAAATCGATCTTTTCTATGTTTGATACCATTACGAATGCAGGATATGTGTGACTAAAAAAGAGATTCTTTTCATCAAGCCAAGTTGCATTAAGACTTATCGGGATGGTCAGATTTGTGATTGTACAGTTATAGAACGAACGTCCTCCGAAAGAGGTATTTGCGCACTGAAGTATGAGGTTCCCCATGTGACAATCATGGAACATATATTTTCCGATGTATGTAACACCATCTTCGACAGTGATGGTCTGAAGACTCAATGCATTGTTCCAAGGACAACATGTTGGGTGGTTTATGTAATCATGACCACTCCCAGAACCCTTGGTTATTGTCACTTTGGTAAGTGTTCTGTAGTTTGGATCTTTATTCTCCCGCAGATTAAATGGTGAATCATCACCACTGTCGAGATTGATACTTATCGGAATGGTAAGTTCATAAATCTTACAGCCCCAGAACATGCATTCCCCCAATTCCGTGACATCATCTGCAATGACGATCGTCTTTGTAATATCAGGATTCATGTTCCAAGGGGCAAGTTCCGCATTGTAAGCATGGGTACGGAAAGCAGTATAATCGAAGGGAATTCCATTACCCTTGGTGAAGGTTACCTTCTGAACGTCCATACAGCCACGGAATGATGGGTATGCATCTCTGGAGCCATAGGGATTCAGACTTATGGGGATGGTCAGATCGGTCAGTTTTGTGCAGTTAAGGAAAGAATGGTTTCCAAGGTGAACTACAGAATCAGGGAGCACGAGCGAGGTTATGTTCAGTTCGCGGAAAGCATCGGATCCGATACCTTTGACATCGTCAGCGAAATTTATCTCCTTGAGGACAGCTCTGCTCTGGTACCATGGAGTGTTCTGGTACCAAGAATTTGATACTGGATATGCAGCATAGTTGTATCCATATCCTCCGTTTCCGCAAGTGAAGTTGATCTTTTCGATATTGCAACATCCTGCAAATGCAGAGTATTTATCAGAGACCACACTGTTGAGTGTTATAGGCATAATAAGTTCAGTGACATTTTTACAATCAAGGAATGCGTATGTTCCGAGTTTAGTGATTTTGTCGCTTATAACGATCTTGGTGATATTCTCACGGCACTCATACCATGGTGCATGCGTCGTATCATACTGATCCATTTCGCCGGAACCGGCGATCTCCAAAATGCCGTCGGAGTAAATGTTATATGTGGCGTTCGTTCCGCATTGTCCGTTACTGGTTACCTGTGCAGACGATCCATCCGTTTCCACATTGGTTAACATAACAAACGTGGACACACTGACTAGCACGATAACGATCAACATCACTGATTTCTTAAGGATAATTTCACCTTCGTAAATTAATTTGAAACTTGATTAATAATAATATAAACATATTGTAGACAAAACAAGGACAAACAGTATGTCAGTAGTATACAAGCTATAAATTAAATCCACCTAATCAAGAAGTTAAATTGTTTATGCCAAGGGTTTGAATCTGGCAAGGAGTTTTCAAACGTGCCTCTTTTTCACAACAACAAAAGCCGCGAGTAAGGCGATGACAACTACTATTGCAATGAAGATATAGATCGTCATCGATCCATCACTAGAACTGTTATCGAAAGGAAGTGGTGATGGCGTAGGTAGCAAAGCAGAACTCTGTTTCACCCATTTACCATCGATCTTCTCGAATGTCGACCCAACCAGATCTGCAAAAGATTGTGAGATATCGAATACACCGGAGAATGCAGTGTCTGCGATCGAAGTTACAGATTTGGGGATGGATATGGATGTTAGATTAGTACAATCTTCAAATGCATAATCACCAATCGAAGTAACTCCTTCGGATATTAAGACAGTGGTCAATGTTGATCTGCTTAGTTGCCATGGTGTATATTTGTAATTGGGGCGTTCGGAGGATTGCTTAAAGACATTATCATTGAGAATATTCGAATTGTTTCTCGAAGAAATGGTTTGAGAACTGCCGGTATCATAGTTGTACCAAGCCCCATTATTCCCTTTGGTAAAGGTGATCTTCTCAATATTTACACAACCGAAGAAACTGGGGTTCCCGTTGGAACATACACAATCCAGACTTGCTGGAACAGTAAGTTCTTTCAGCCCGATGCAACCAGCGAATGCAGATGCTCCGATGGATGTGATGGAATCGGGAATGGTAATGGATGTGAGGGAAGTGCAACCTTTGAACGCGGAGGGTGCAATGGTCGTAACATATGCGGGTATCTCATAAGACGGGTCTGCTTTGGCCACAGGGTATTGGACCAGGGTGGTCTTGTCATTGCTGAAAA
>CAVHHN010000100.1:0-7635 GCA_963635855.1 Faecalibacterium sp. CAG:74
TCCAGTAAAGGTGATCTTTTCAATATTCGTACATCCTTCGAAAACAGGATTTTCAGCGGTTACAACACTGTCAAGATTTGCAGGAAGGACAAGTTCTGACAAACCGATACAATTCTTGAACGCAGAGATTCCGAGAGATATAACGGAATCGGGAATGGTCAGGGATTTGAGCTTAATACAATCACTAAAAGCAGAATTTCCGATGGATATTACACCTTCAGATATGATGACAGTTGTCAAAGTACGTTTACTGATCTGCCAAGGAGTATATTCTAAGTCAACAGCACCATATTCAAACCAGTTTCCAGATCCGGTGAATGTAATCTTTTCAATATTCGTACATCCTTCGAAAACAGGATTTTCAGCGGTTACAACACTGTCAAGATTTGCAGGAAGGACAAGTTCTGTCAAACTGGTATAACCAAATGCTGAGTCTCCGAGGAATGTGACGGAATCGGGAATGGTTACTGTGGTAAGAGAATTACAACCATTGAAAGCAAAGTTCCCAATGGAAATAACAGAGTCGGAAATGATCAAGGATCTGAGCTCAGTGCAACCATGGAAAATAAAGTCCCCAATAGATGTGACGCCCCCAGATACAATGACCGTTGTCAGAGCATGTTTGCTGATCTGCCAAGGGGCATATTCTAACTCTGAGACACTATATGTGCACCAGTTTCCAGATCCAGTGAAGGTGATCTTTTCGATATTTGTACATTCTCTGAAAGCAGGATAATCGTTTCCAAGACTGTAAAGATCTGCAGGAATGGTGAGTTCTGTCAGACCCGTACAACATTCGAAAGCATCATCTCCGATAGTTTTGACGGAATCGGGAATGGTCAGGGATTTGATCTCAGCGCAATGATAGAATGCATAGTTTCCGATAGAAGTAATGGAATTCCCTAGGTTGACAGTGGAAAGGGCAGTACAACCAAAGAAGGCAAAATTTCCGATAGTTGTGACGGTGTCACTGACGACGAGGGAGGTTATCTTCTCTCCGTACGAAATCCAAGGTGCTCCAACGCTGGTATAAGTTTCCATAGGTCCGGAACCGTTGATGGTAAGAGTCCCTGTAGTGAGATCCAATTCATAAGTGAGGTATTTTCCACACATACCAGAAATCTTGTTAGGGTCATCTGGAGGGGTGGAGCCCTGTTTTATCCAATTACCACCCATGTGATTAAAAGTGTATCCAACCAAGTTTTCAACGGTTTGTTCGAGTTCGGTCACACAATCTAGGTCATAAAAGGTTCCGTCGAACGCCTGATGCCCAATGGAGGTCAAAGAATCTGAGAAAGTGAACGAAATGAGTGATCTGCAACCATAGAACGCATAGTCACCAATACACTCAACAGATCTGCCAAAATTAACCGCGGTGAGAGAAGTGCAGTCTCCGAATGCAGATACGCCGAGGGAAGTGACAGAATCGGGGAGGGTCACTGTTGTAAGAGAATTACAACCATTGAAAGCAAAGTTCCCAATAGAACTGACAAAGTCAGAAATGATAGGAGATTTAAGCTTAGTGCAACCATTGAAAGCAAAGTCTCCGATAGATGTGATACCATCAGAGATAACGACTGTTGTCAGAGCACATTTACTGATCTGCCAAGGGGTATATTCAAAGTCTGGGGCTCCATACTCGTACCATTTTCCAGATCCAATGAAAGTGATCTTTTCAATATTCATACAACCTTCAAAAATAGGATTTTTATTGGTTCCAACGCTGTTAAGACCTGCAGGAATGGTGAGTTCTTTCAGACAGGTACAACCATAAAATGCTGCATCCCCAAGAGTTGTGAGAGATTTGGGGAGAATCACTGCGGTGAGAGAGGTGCAATCGCCGAATGCCGATGCCCCGATTGATGTGACATGATCTGGGATTATTATAGAGGTGAAAGAAGTACAGTTTTCGAATGCGAAGTTACCGATAATCGTGACAGAATCGGGGATGGATACAGGCCTGAGCTTAGTACAACCTGAAAATGCGAAATCTCCAATAGAAGTGATTCCGTCAGAGATAATGACAGTTGTTAGAGCACATTTACTGATCTGCCAGGGAGTATATTCAAAGTCTGGGGTACTGTACCCATACCATTTTCCAGATCCGGTGAAGATGATCCTTTCAATATTCGTACATCCTCCGAATACAGAGTTATCCGCACTTCCGACACTGTTAAGGCCTGCAGGAATTGTTAATTCTGTCAGACAGATACAATCCTTGAACGCATAGATCCCAAGAGATTTAACAGAATCCGGTATGGTAAGCGAGGTAAAGATGCAGTTCTCGAATGCGTGTGCACCAATCGATACCAATGAACTAGATAAATTGATAGCTGGGATGGAAGTACAATTGCAGAATGCATAATTTCCAATTGATCCAATGTTAACACCTAAGGTCACCCCAGTGAGAGCAGTACAGCCATTGAAAGCATAATTGCCGATAGAACGGACAGAATTACCCAAATTAATGGTGGGAAGAGAGGTACAGCCTTCGAATGCGGAATCTCCGATGGAGGTTATGAGATCATTGAAAGTTATGGACACAAGGGATGTGAGATCCTTGAAAGCACCAGCTCCGATAACCGTTACAGAATCTTCTATGAGGATATATTTGATAGAATCTTTGTAGGAATACCAGGGAGGCGCCTGGTCAACATAGTTCGATATAACTCCAGACCCGTGTATCTTAAGGGTTGCTGTATATTTATCGTATGTGTAATAAACCATATCTTTTCCATCGATGTCATACTTCATAGTCAGATAAGTAAAATCGAGCGTAGGCTCAACCTTGCCGTTTCCAGATATTTTTCCAGCATCCGTGACCTTTTTGATCCAGACCCCACTGAACTTCTTAAACGTGGATCCAGCTAAATTTACAGCGGTTTTTTCAAGTTCGGTTTCACAATTGAGATCAAAGAATTTTCCTTTGACGGAAGATGATTCAATAGAAGCAAGCGAAGCTGAGAATGCAATGGCGGTCAGAGAAGTACAATTATCAAACGCAAAATCTCCGATAGATGTGACAGAATTAGGTATGATCACTGAGGTAATAGAAGTACAATCACAGAACGCAGCACTTCCGATAACAAGGATAGAATCCGGCAGAGTTATGGAAGTGATAGAATCAATACCTTCGAATGCATAGTCCCCGATTGAAGTGATAGAATCACCGATAATGATATTTTTAATGGAATTTTTGTGTGAGAACCAAGGTGCCATACCATGGAAATAAGATTCCATTGGTCCAAAACCGCTGATGGTAAGGGTTCTTGTAAAAGGATCTAACAGGTATGTGGCATCATTTCCACATTTACCAGATTCCGTCTGCATGATCCATTTGCCGTTATCGTTAATAAAAGTGGCATCAGCAAGTATTTCAGCTGTCGGTTCAAGTACAATTATGCCATTGGGATCATAGAATTTCCAGTCGAAAGCAGAGTCTCCGATGTATTTTACGGAATTGGGGATAGTTATAGATGTAAGGGCGGTACAACCACTGAACGCAGAGGGTGCGATGGATGTGACGGTATCAGGTATCTCGTAGGAGGATCCTACCTTCACCATAGGGTATTGGACCAAAGTGGTCTTGTCGATGTTAAAAATAATACCGTCCACTGAACAATAAACACTATTCTCAGCGGAAACATCAAAAGAAGCAAGTGCCCTGCATCCCTTGAACGCGCCATCTCCGATAGAGTTGACGGACATACCAAATTTGACGATAGAGAGTGAAGTACAACCTGCAAATGCAAATGTTCCGATGGAGGTTACGGAATCAGGAATGTTGATAGATTTTAATGAAATACAACCTTCGAACGCGGAGTTTCCAATCTCTGTGACGGAATCAGGAATGGCAATGGAAGTAAGCCCGGAACAGTTTTTAAAAGTACCACCAATGATAACTGTGATGGATTTATCTAAGTTTATCGACGTAAGAGATATGCACCCCTGGAATGCACCGGCCCCGAGAGATTTAACAGAGTCTGGGAGTGTAATAGAAGCAAGGGATGTGCAACCGCTGAATGCGTAAGAACCGATAGTGTTGATGAACTTGGGTAGGGATATCGTAATGAGGGAAGTACAACCTGCGAAAGAACTGTTCCCAATAGATGTTATTGAATTAGGAATAATTATAGAGGTTAGTCTGGAACAGTTGTAGAATATACCTGCCTCAAGGGATTTGAGAGAATCGGGGATATTGACAGAAGTCAAAGATGTACAATCTCTGAAAGCATAAGCTCCGATAGTTTTTACAGAATTAGGGATGGTTATAGAGGTGAGTGAAGAACAGCCTTTGAACGCAGAGTCCCCAATGTGTGTAATGGAATCTGGGACAGTCACTGACGTGAGGGAGACACAATCACTGAATGTAGCTGATTCGATCGATTTGACGGTGTTTGGAATCGTCACTGAGGTGAGTGAAGAACAGCCTTTGAACGCAGAGTCCCCAATGTGTGTAATGGAATCTGGGACAGTCACTGACGTGAGGGAGACACAATCACTGAATGTAGCTGATTCGATCGATTTGACGGTGTTTGGAATCGTCACTGAGGTGAGTGAAGAACAGCCTTTGAACGCAGAGTCTCCAATGTGTGTTATGGAATCGGGAATAGTGATAGTAACAAGGGAAGCGCAATCTTCGAAAGCATAAGAATTGATGGTTGTGACACTGTCCGATATATCGTAAGAAGTACCTACTTTGGCAGTGGGATACTGGAACAATGTGGTCATACCATTGCTGAAAAGAACACCCTCGACCGAACAATAAGTGGTATTTTTGTCAGAAACAACAAATGAAACAAGAGATGAACAGCCTTTGAACGCCCATTTTCCAATGGAATCGACAGATTTACCGAGGTTTACCAAAGTAATAGATGTACATCCTTCAAATGCAGATGCTCCGATAGTTTTGACAGAATCAGGGATGGTTATAGAGGTGAGAGAAGTGCAACCTTTGAACGCAAAGCCACCGATAGAGAGAATGGTCTCACGGATAACGACTGATTTGATGGACTCTTTGTAGGAATTCCATGGCGCAGATCCATCGGAATAATCAAGCATTGAACCTGAACCACTTATTGTAAGTGTTCCAGTAGTGGCATTGAAATCGTAAGTGATGTTATCTCCATCTTTACCATAGTCTCTCTGTTTAATCCATTTGCCACCAACGTTATTGAAAATGGAACCAGCCAGGTTTTCAACAGTTTGTCCGAGTTCCTTTTCACCTTCGGGACCGTAGAATTTTCCGTCGAACACATGATTTCCAATGGAGGTTAGAGTATCGGGAATGGCCAATGTGGTGAGGGACGTACAGCCATAAAATGCATAGTCCCCAATTGAGGCGATAGAATCTGGGAGGTCCAAGGAGGTAAGGGACTTACAGCCATAAAATGCATAACCCCCAATTGAGGTGATAGAATCTGGGAGGTCCAATGTGGCAAGTGAGGTGCAGTTACTGAATGCAGATGCTCCAAGGGATGTGACTGAATCAGGTATTGTTATGGTTGTAAAAGTAATACAACCTGCAAACACAAAGTCCCCAATGGAGGTAACAGAATCTGGGATAGTAACATCGGATAGAGAAATACAGCTATAAAACGCCCATAAACCGATAAAACTAACTGAATCGGGAATGGACACCGTGGTGATGGAAGTACAGTTAGAGAACGCATAGTTCCCAATTGAGGTGACCGAGTCCCGGATGTCGATTGAGAGGATTGAGCCCCTGTATGAATACCATGGTGCTTTACCAAGGGAATAGTTATACATCTGCCCAGTACCATCGATCGTGAGTGTTCCTGTGGTAGAATCAAAATTATAGGTAACATTATCTCCACATTGTCCTGTATTGGTGACCTGTGCAGAAGAATCAGTTGTTTCCGCGGGAAGTACGAGAAGTATCGTCGTGACAGATACAACGAGTGCAATAAACATCAATAGTGTTACAAACTTCAGTGAACAAACTGAGGTACTTTTACGGTAAATGCTATCACCACTGCTTTGATACTTTTCCTTAAACTAATCCATCAGTGATTTCAAATTACTATGCAAATATTCTTAAAAGGATCAAAACTGCCAACCCTATCAACAATTTGGTGCAACCAAGTGGGAGCACCCACAGACCGATGCGTAGAATTGATGAAGTTTTCAATATTGGTCGATTTCTTAAGAATAGTTTCACCTGCGTATACTAACTATGGTGTTTGTTAAATCATAATATAAACATATTGACGACAAATTATTGACAATAGCAGAAGGACATTCAATATTCTCAAATTGATCCACCTAAACATTCAGTCTTCATAGGGAGTTAAATGATTTGTGCCAGGGGTATGAATTCTGGCAATGAATTTCAGGTATGTTTCTTCTTCACAACCGCTGCTACAGCAAATATGGCGATGACAACAACTATTGCGATTAGAAGATAGATCATCGTCGATCCGTTACTGGAATTGGTATCGGAAGGTGATGGTGAAGGTACAGGGAGCGGAGCGGAACTCTGTTTGACCCATTTGCCATCGATCTTCTCGAATGTCGATCCTGCCAAGTTTGCGGCCGTTTGTGATAACTCGGACCCACTATCGGTGTCGTAGAATTTGCCGGAGAACGCAGAATCTGCGATAAAAGTCACAGATCTGGGGATGGTTATGGATGTTAGATGTGTATTATCTTTGAACGCATGAGCTGCGATCGATGTTACTCCAACAGGCATCTCAAATGAAGTGTTGGTGTTCCCTGCAGGATATTGTATCAATTCGGTCATTTCCTTATTGTACAGCACACCGCCCAAGATGCAGTACTTCGAACTTTCCTCACTAACTTTGAACGTAGTGAGGGAATCACATCCGTCGAAAATATTTCCGATGGACTCGACGGAATCAGGAAGGGTAACCGATGTGAGGGAAGTACAGTCCTTGAATGCTGATTCTCCGATAGAACCGACAGAGTCTGGGATTACTATAGAAGATAGTGACGTACAATCATTGAACGCAGAGTCCCCGATAGTAGTGATAGTATTGCTAAGAGACAGGGAGTTTATGGCAGTACAGTCTTTGAACGCAGAATCTCCGATCGATGTGATTCCGTCGGATATGACCACAGAGGTCAAGGTAGATCTGCTTAATTGCCAGGGCGTGTATTTGTAATTTGGAAGTTCGGATGATTGTTTGATGACATTGTCATTGAGTATCCTCGAATTGTTTCTCGAAGAAACGGAATGGGAACTGCCGGTATCGTAGTTGTACCAGGTTCCGTCTCCTGCAGTAAAAGTGAACTTTTCGATGTTGACACAACCTTCGAATATCGGGTGCTCATTGGAACGGACAGTGT
The DNA here is from genome assembly GCA_963635855.1 of Faecalibacterium sp. CAG:74. Classification (GTDB taxonomy): domain Archaea; phylum Thermoplasmatota; class Thermoplasmata; order Methanomassiliicoccales; family Methanomethylophilaceae; genus Methanomethylophilus. The sequence continues at coordinate 7,330 of CAVHHN010000100.1, forward strand.
CAATACTGGCAGGAACGATAAGTTCTTTCATACTGGAACAGTTTCTGAATGCGGATGCTCCGATAGAAGTGATGGAATCGGGAATGGTCACGGTTATCAATGAGGTACAATCGCTGAATGCATAAGCACCGATAGACGTAACTGAATCCCTGATGACTACGTATCTTATGGACTCTTTATATGAATCCCAGGGTGTAGTACCATCGACGTAGTCATACATTACTCCGGAACCACTTATCGTAAGTGTTCCAGTGACAGTATCGAATTCGAATGTGGCATTATCTCCACATTTGGCAGGATCTTTGG
>CAVHHN010000101.1:0-7608 GCA_963635855.1 Faecalibacterium sp. CAG:74
CCATAACCGTCGATCAGAATAACGAGAAATACTGTTCGGACAACGGTGTGCTTTTTAACATCGATATGAGCGAGTTGATACAGTATCCCGTTGGTAAAACCGATGAATCGTATTCGATCCCGGCTTCCGTCACGACCATCGGGGACTTTGCGTTCTATGGTTGTACCGCTTTCACTTCCGCCGATATCTCCGGTATCGTATCAACCATCGGACACTTTGCCTTCTCCTACTGTGACTCCCTAGCAGAACTGACCATCGGCAGTTCCGTAGAAACCATCGGATATCAGGCGTTCGCATACTGCACATCCATCAAATCCGTCAATATCCCAGGTTCCGTCAAAACCATAGGGGGCGCTGCGTTCGCCGGATGTGAATCCCTCGAATCCGTTACCCTCTCCGATTCCGTCGAAAAGATCGGAGACTTTACCTTCTCTGGATGTACATCGCTCACTTCGATCGCCATCCCCGGATCGGTCAAATCCATCGGACTTGATGCTTTTGACGGAAAATTCTACGATTACGACTGTATTTCCATACTTGATCCGACCGCCGAAAAGCTGGCTGGAACCTCCTTCAGGAAGATCGATGAGAAATGGTTCAGAACCGATTCGGGCGAATGCGGAGAGAATGCATATTACGAATTTGATTCCTACACCGGAACCCTTTCGATCACGGGATCCGGAAATATGAATAATTATGATGATTCTTTCAAAGCCCCTTGGAATTCCTATCTGGATTATATCAAATCGGTCATTGTAAGCAAATCCATAATATCCCTCGGTAACTGTGCGTTCGAAGGTTGTGGCTCCCTTATCTCCGTGTCCATACCGGATACCGTCACCTCGATCGGGGATCATGTGTTCCAGAACTGTTTCCATCTTACCGCCGCATCCCTGCCTTCTGTCACCTCGATCGGAGACTCTGCGTTCCTGAACTGTTACTCTCTTGACTCTTTGGATATGCCTTCCGCCAAATCCATCGGTGGCTATGCGTTCCTGAACTGTTACGCCCTTACTTCCGTGACCATACCCGGTTCGGTCACGGAGATCGGAGATAATACGTTCTACGGATGTTCCAAACTCGAGTCCGTGACCATTCTTGGTTCCGTCACATCGATCGGAAACAACGCTTTCGATGGTTGTTCCAAACTCACATCCATAATTATCCCCGATTCCGTCGGATCCATCGGAGACTATGCGTTCCGCGGATGTATTTCCCTCATCTCCGTGAACATCCCCGGTTCCCTCAAAACCCTAGGAACCAACGTGTTCGACGGAGTATTCCACGGTATCGACGGTAAAACAGAGATCGATCAGACCGCCGAAAACCTGGCAGGATACACCTTCAAGAAGATCTGGGACAACTGGTTCATGTTCGTTCAGGGCGAATGCGGAGCGGAGGTTTACTTCGAATTCGATTCTGTGGCCGGGAAACTTTCGATAACCGGTGCCGGACCGATGGACAATTACGATTATGCCTCCAAAGCCCCCTGGTCTTCGTTTACCGATTATATTGGATCGGTCAGTATCGGTGAATCTGTCTCAACCGTCGGGGCCTATGCGTTCCGCGACTGTTCCAAACTCACCTCTGTGACCCTCGGTGATTCCATCACAACCGTTGGGGACTATGCGTTCTGGAAATGTACCTCTCTCACCACTGTGTCTATTCCGGATTCTGTCACGTCTATCGAATCCAATGCCTTCCTGGACTGTTCTAAACTCGTCTTATTGACCATAGGCAATTCTGTCGAATTCATTGGAGCGTATGCGTTCAGTGACTGTACTTCTCTTGCCTCCGTGACTTTTGGCAATTCCGTCACAACCATCGGATACGGTGCGTTCAGTTACTGTTCATCTATCACTTCCCTGAATATCCCCGATTCCGTCGAATCCATCGCAGATTCTGCTCTCTATGGCTGTACATCTCTCAAAGCCATAACCGTCGATGAGAAAAATGCGAATTATAGTTCGGCAGACGGAGTGCTTTTCGATCAGAAAAAGACCGAATTGATACTGTATCCTGCTGGAAAAACGGATACCGCATATACAATTCTCGATTCCGTCGAATCCATCAGATCCTGTGCGTTCCAGAACTGTATCTCAATCACTTCCGTGATCCTCGGCAAACAGGTCAAAACCATTGGGGACTATGCGTTCAGTGACTGTACCTCTCTCACCACCGTGACCCTTTCTGATTCCGTCGAAGAGATCGGAATAAGTGCGTTCTTGAACTGTACCTCTCTCACCACCGTGACCATCCCAGGTTCTGTAAAGATGATCGGAGACAGTACGTTCTTGAACTGTACCTCTCTCACCACCGTGATCATTCCGAATTCCGTCGAATCCATCGGGTGTCGTGCGTTCTACGAATGTACTTCTCTCACTTCGGTGATCATTCCGAATTCCGTCACATATATCGGATGGTATGCGTTCAGTGACTGCACGTCTCTCGCTTCCGTGACCATTTCCGATCATGTCAAAACCATCGAAAAGTATGCTTTCGACGGAAACTTCTATGATTCCGACTGCATCACCGTACTCGCCAAGACCGCCAAAAAACTGGCCGGATATACATTCCTGAAGATCGAGGACAAATGGATAAAACACGTTTATTCCGGCAACTGCGGAGATGAGGTCACCTTTGCTTTCGATATCGACCAAGGTATAATGACGATCGAAGGCTCCGGAAAGATGTCCGACTTCACCGAGATCTCGATGCCATGGAATCCCTACAAAGTTTCCATCAAAACCGTCGTCATTAACGGTTCCGTTGAATATGTCGGTAATAACGCATTTACCGGATGTACTTCTCTCACTTCGGTGATCATCGGTGATTCCGTCAGAACCCTCGGAACCAATGTTTTCGACGGAGAATTCTACGGTATCGACGGCAAAACCAAAATCGATCAGACCGCCGAAAACATGGCAGGATACACTTTCAAGAAGATCGGAGACAGCTGGTTCACGTTCGTTCTGGGTAAATGCGGAGAGGAGGTTTACTTCGAATTCGATTCCACGACCAGGGTGCTTTCGATAAGCGGTTCCGGGCCGATGGACAATTACGCCTATAGTTCCAAAGCCCCCTGGTCCTCGTTCGTTGACTATATCGACTCGGTCAAGATAGGTGGAACTGTCACAACCGTCGGGGCCTATGCGTTCTACAACTGTTCCAAACTCACATCCGTGGTTTTCGGTGATTCCATCATAACCGTCGGAAAGTATGCATTCTACAACTGTTCTAAACTCACTTCGGTGTCCATCGGTGATTCTGTAGAATCCCTCGGAGATTCAGCTTTCTACAAATGTACCGCCCTCGGCTCCGTTACGATCGGTGATTCCGTCACGGAGATAGGGGACTGTGCGTTCCAGGATTGTTCCGGACTCACCTCCGTCACCATCCCCGGTTCCGTCACATCCATCGGATACGGTGCATTCATGGGCTGTTCCGGACTTGTCTTATTGATCATCGACGGTTCCGCCGCATCCATCGGATCCAGTGCGTTCAGCGACTGTACCTCTCTAGCCTCTGTGACCCTCGGCGATTCCGTCACATCCGTCGGATATGCCGCATTCCAGAACTGTACTTCCCTCGTCTCGATCGACATTCCGGCCTCCGTCGGATTCATCGCATATTCTGCGTTCTACGGCTGTACCTCCCTCAAAGCCATAAACGTCGATGGGAAAAACACGAATTATTCTTCTGACGACGGTGTGCTTTTCGATCAGAAAATGAACGAACTGATCCTATATCCCCTCGGTAAAACCGATTCCGCATACACAATTCCAGAATCGGTCACAACCATCGGGTACGGTGCGTTCGTGAACTGTGAACACATAACTTCCGTCACCTTCGGCAAACAGGTCAAAACCATCAGGACCGCCGCGTTCAGTGGATGTGCATCCCTTACCTCTGTGACCCTCCCAGATTCCGTCGAAGAGATCGGAATGGGTGCGTTCAGCGACTGTACCTCCCTTACCTCCGTGACGTTATCCGATTCTGTCAAGGTGATTGTGGACTGTCTGTTCATGAACTGTACCTCATTGACCTCAATAACCATTCCGAATTCCGTCACCGAGATAGGGGCCAGTGCGTTCAGTGGCTGTATTTCCCTCGCTTCCGTCACCTTCGGCAATTCCCTCGAATCCTTCGCAAAGTATGCTTTCGACGGAGACTTCTACGACACCGATTGCGTCACCGTACTCGACAAGACCGCCGATAACCTGAAAGGATACACATTCCTGAAGATCGGTGACAAATGGATAAAACACGTTTATTCCGGCAATTGCGGGGATAAGGTCACCTTTGCTTTCGATACCGAACAGGGTATAATGACGTTCGAAGGCTCCGGAATGATGTCCGACTTCACCGAGATCTCGATGCCATGGAATCCCTACAAAGCTTCCATCAAAACCGTTGTCATAACAGGTTCCGTGGAATCTGTGGGTAGCAATGCGTTCGTCGGATGTTCCAACCTCACCTACGTGACCATCGGCGATTCCGTCACAACCGTCGGATCCAGTGCGTTCAGGAACTGTACCGGTTTGGACAGACTCACCCTCCCCATCAGTGCCGACTGTTCCGGAACTGACCATCCTGCCTTCGAAGGTTGCGTCAACATCGACGAGATCGTCCTGACCAAAGGAACCGGTGTGTGGGCCGCATCCGATCACGCACCTTGGAGGATTACCCGGGCATATCTTACTGTCACCGTTTCCGAAGGTGTGGGATCGATCGGTGCTTCCGCCTTCTCCTTCTGCGACAAACTGAAGGCGATCATCATAAGCGATACGGTCACCCAGATCGGAAACAGTGCATTCGTTGGGTGCAAGATCCTCGATGTCCTGAAGATCGAAGGCACCGGTCTCGATTCCATTGGCGACAGAGCATTCCAAAATTGCAGTTCCCTCGTTTCACTGGAACTTCCCTCTTCAGTCTCATGGATCGGAGAATTCGCATTCTCTGGATGTTCTTCCCTCAAGACCGCCGACATCGGTGCTTCAACGTACCTGGGGGGCCTTTCCGTCGGTTCGGCCGGCAATTCATCCGCAAGGATCGGAGCCTATGCGTTCCTTAACTGCACTTCACTCACTTCCGTGGCCCTCGGCAAAAACGTTTCGGCCCTCAGCGAATGTGTATTCATGGATTGTTATGCCCTGACCTCCATCAATCTCGAGAACCTCACTTCGATCTCATCCTATGCCTTCAAAGACTGTACCGGACTAACCTCCGTGACCATTCCCGACGGTCTGAAAACATTGGAATCGGGTGCGTTCTGTGACTGTAAGGGTCTGACCGAACTCACCATTCCAATAAGCATCAACTGCGTCGATAGCATTTCGTTCCCTGTATTCGGTGGATGTACAGCCATCGAAAAGGTCACGTTCACCAAAGGGAACGGTACCGGATGTGAATATACCAAATATTACACTTTGACCCCCTGGAACATATCCAAAGCCGATACTGTGTCGGTGACCATATCCGACGGTGTCACTTCCATCGGAGCATACATGTTCTACGGATGCGGTGCGCTCAGATCAATCGACATCCCGGATTCCGTCACAACTATCGGAACATATGCGTTCGGCAAATGTTCCAACCTTGCTTCCGTGGACCTCGGTGACAATGTTAAAAAGGTCGGAGAAGGGGCATTCACCGACTGTTCCGCCCTCGGATCCGTGACATTCCCTGCATCTCTTACTTCCATCGGAGGCAATGCGTTCAGCGGCTGTACCAAGATCGATACCCTGGTCATTCCTGATTCCAGCGTACTCCTTGGCAAGGGTGCTTTCCAAGACTGTGCCAGCCTCACAACCTTGACCATCCCCGATTCTGTGGCATACGTCGGTGCAGGCGCATTCAAAGGCTGTATTGGTCTGCAAAAACTCACCGTCCCCATCAGTCTCAACTTCTCCGGTTCCGGCGACAGTCCGATATTCGAAGGTTGCGTCAACATCGGTGAGATGATCCTTACCGAAGGAACCGGAGTTTGGGGCGACCATGTTAACGCACCATGGAAGATCACCGATGTTGAATTCACAGTCGTCATATCCGACGGCGTGACCACCGTCAAAGACAGTGTATTTGCAAATACCAACCTTAGGTCCGTGACCATCGGTGGTTCGGTAAAAACCATCGGAGATTCGGCGTTCGAGAATTGTTTCAAGCTGGATACCCTGAAGATCGAAGGCAAGAGCCTTGATTCCATAGGCGAATATGCATTCTCCGGTTGCTATTCCCTTGTCTCACTGGTTCTTCCCTCTTCCGTCACTGTGATCGGAGAGTCCGCATTCGAATTATGCACCGACCTTGAGAATGTATATCTCGGCACCTACCTTCAATCGATCGGGGACTTTACATTCTGGAGCTGTACCTCGCTTAAATCGGTGACCATCCCGGATTCGGTCTTGACCATCGGAGACATGGCGTTCGAGGGCTGTTACTCCCTTTCCTCCATGACCCTCGGCACTAAGGTGACAACCATCGGAGAAAGTGCGTTCGGACTTTGTAAATCCCTCACATCGGTCACTGTTCCAGATTCCGTCAGAACCATCAAGGACTTTGCGTTCTGGTGCTGCACTTCCCTGACATCTGTTTCCCTCGGCAGGTCCGTCGAAACCATCGGGGACTATGCGTTCACCGACTGTTCCGCCCTCGGATCCATAACATTCCCTGCATCGGTCGTTTCGATAGGGGACTTTGCGTTCAGTGGTTGTTCCAATATCGCAACTCTCGAGATCTCCGATTCTATCAAAACCATCGGGTCTGATGCGTTCTCCGATTGTACCGGTCTGAAGATGCTCACCATCCCGATAAGTCTGGACTGTTCCGGATCCGGCAAACCTGTCTTCGACGGCTGCACAGGCATCGAAGAACTGGTACTTACCAAAGGAACCGGAAGCTGGAATGTATCCCACGGATCCCCATGGGAGATCACCAAGGCTGATCTGACCGTTGTTATCTCCGATGGCGTAACATCCGTCGACGACGGAACGTTCTCCGGCTGTAACACACTCAGGTCCGTTACCCTGAGCGATACCGTCACCAAGATCGGAGACAGGGCATTCGAGAACTGTACTTCTCTTGAAACTATGAAGATAGGGGGCAAATGCCTTGATTCTATTGGAGAATACGCATTCTCCGGTTGCGGTTCCCTTGCTTCCTTGAGCTTCCCAGATTCCGTCACAAGCATCGGAAACGGGGCGTTCGAGAACTGTACCTCTCTCGTCACCGTGGATCTCGGCAACTCCCTCGGATCCATCGAAGACGGTGTATTCAGCAACTGTACTTCCCTCAGATCCATCGCCATCCCCGATTCCGTGAAATACATCGGAAGTTCCTCCTTCGGGAACTGTACCTCATTGGTTTCTGCGACTCTAGGTAAGAACCTGATCTCTATCGGAAAAGAGGCGTTCCAACACTGCGGATCTCTTGCTTCCATCGTCATACCCGATTCGGTCCTGAAGATTGATGAAAAGGCGTTCGCAAATTGCAGATCTTTTACAACCCTTACTATCCCAGACACTGTGAAATCCCTCGGAGCATCTGCATTCTCCGGTTGCACGGGATTGAAAGAACTCACCGTCCCGGTAAGTCTCGATTGCGTTGCGG
>CAVHHN010000102.1:0-7565 GCA_963635855.1 Faecalibacterium sp. CAG:74
TAGTCAGCACGATCGGCTGGATCCACAGATTCGCTATTTTCCAAGTACCTGTATTCTTTGTATAATTTTCCTATCTTGCGTTTTAACATCGAACAGAACAGTTCAAAATTTTGAGTCTTCAGATCCTTCATTGAAAGGAAGATAACTGGGCGGGTGTTCCGATATTCTTCGACCTCTGGATGATCGTTAATCTTCAATCCGTCGAACCAGTCGTTTCCTTTGTATTCGATGTTGAAGAATGCATCAAGCATAGAGAGATTGAGGGATTTACCGAAACGTCTGGGTCTTGTGAAGAGGAAGACCTCAGATCCATCTTTAAGAATATCAGATATCAATTCGGATTTATCTACGAAATAGTATCCACCTTCGCGAATTTTTATGAAATTATCCTTTCCGATCGGAATCTTCAGTTTCTGTTCGCCCTCGGCCATATTTGGTATATTCTGTTAAGGACTATAAAAGAGACGTTATTGATACCTTTATGATTTGAAAGAAGGATTCCATTGAAACCAGATCTCAATGTCTGGTCTTGAGGTCAGCTTTTTCATTTTCAAATTAGATTCTTTTGGATTCCTTGGGGGTTCTGAACAGTTCAAATCGTGAAAAGTTAGACAACAGCAGAGAGAAACGTGCCCTACCGTGGAAGCATTCAACGTTTTGAATTCGATCAGATTGAAATAGGTTAGATGTTGACTGTATGATTTCAATGGGGCCACGGACGTCAGAACAAAAGTTTAGAAAGGGTTTAATAGGGTTGACAGTTAAGGTTGGCTAAGGTCGGGGTATCACAGCGGCTATGAGCGGGACTGCAGATCCTGATATGGGGGTTCGACTCCCTCTCCCGACTCTTGTTTTTCAATTCATAAAATAGTTGGTCTAAAATACAAGTTTATCAATCCAGCCTTATGTATTGTCCGCAGTGCGGTTCGACTGTATCTGATGAGTATTCATTCTGCCCCAAATGTGGTATGTACCTTACAGTTGATACTGTAGATCCATCTCAGACACAGGGCGAAATCATTAGGCCCGAACCTGTGAATGTGGATGTTCTGACCATCGATGAGCAGAAAGAATCCAATAACCGCTCAATAAAGTTCTTGGCAATTTTGGCTGTTTTCATTCTTTTGGCGGTTCTTTTGTTCTATCCCTTCTCATCTGAGGGATCGTTGAATGGGAAATCCTTCAATGAGTCTGCCGAGGTGGCGGATGACGCAATTGTCGGTACATATTATTGTGTAACACCGACCTCTGGTTTCGTCGACGATTCCGGTACAGTGGCCACCATATCGTTCACTGACGGAACCGGTGTAAAGAACGGACTCAAAATATCCTTGTCCGTAAGTGGGGCAAGCAATTACAAGTGGACCATTAAAGGATATTCGATCGATTATAAGACCCAGTCTTCAAAGTACACGGATGCAAGCCCCACCATTTCCGACCTCTATGGGGATTGTGTCGCTGATGTGACCTATCAAAACTCTTCAGGTGTTTCTGTCTCGAAGGAGTTGAAATTTTCCGTCGATCTTCATCGTAGCTACTCTTGGAAATATGACGGGGGCAAGTTCAGTTTCGATTCGGTCATTGATTTCGATCAAACCTACAATTCAACTGCAACTTACAGCTATCTGAAACCTACTACGGATATAATTAAAAAACAGACCATGAACTCAAGTTCGAAAGAGCAGTGGTCGAACACTCCAGATTTCATCGTGGTCAATGATGCTATCAGATCCTACGCGAATACTCTTGGAAAACTGTACTCTTCAGCTTATGGTGAAAAATCTTTGAATCAGGGTTTTGCCGACTTCTTGTTGGGGTACGTTCAGATATGTTATACCTATGGTACCGATTCAAGTTTGTATGGATATGAAGAGTATTTTGCCTTCCCTCTTCAGACGATCTGGTATACTTCTGGGGATTGTGAGGATACCTCGATCCTGACCGCCGCGATCGCCAGTGCTGCTGGGTTCAAAGCCGCTGTCTTCCTTCTTCCGCAACATGCGACGGTGGGTATCGCTCTGGATTCCTATTCCCGCCCCAATGTTTCGAATGCGGATATTCTCAGTCAAACGGTCAACGGAGTAACATATTACTCGGGTGAGACGACCGTAGATGATTTCCAACAACTTGGGGTTATGGGATATTATGTTCACGACCGGGTCACCGAACATTATTCCGATTACATAGGAAAAAAAGTTGATGGATATGGAACATATGGCGTATATCCTGTCAAAACCTGAGGTGATGATTTGAAAAACGCAAAGATTTATTACATTATCATTGCCTGCGTGCTGATTTTTCTTGTTGTAGCTGCGGCCTGCGCCCAGCCAAATTCTAATGAGGAGAAGACCGATCCGTACAAAGTTCCGGAAATGTTCGGCCTTTCGAGTACGGAGTGTACTGTATCTCTTACAGATGAGACTGGTACCAAACTTTCCGTATGGTCATTGCCTTCGGGAAAATCTTATTCGGATATTGAATGGTCCTCCGATAATCCTGATGTTGCTTCCGTTTCAGGCGGTGTTGTCACAGGCAAGTCGGAAGGAACTGCCACGATCAAAGCACAGATCGGCAAATATTCGGATGACTGCCTGGTCACTGTGACCAAGGATATAGTGGAGACACAAAGTCGCAGTTATGATGTATATTCCGATGCGTTCGATTATCTTCTCTTAAATAGTGAATCTGATGGTGCTTTTGCCAAAGGATTGCTTTCCGCCACATTCAACGGAGGAGATTGCGTTGTGTTCTCATTGGCCAGTTATGAGGAAAAATGGTTACTTGAAAATAGCGAATATATCGGTAATGCGGCTGCTGATTTCTTAAAAATAAAAATGTGCCTTAAAGATTCTGAGGGCAAGACTATTGCCAGTTCGATTTACACCAATGAGAACAAGAAATCTCCGTTCCCATTCAGTGATCTATTTGCCTCTTCCACTTCCGATTCTGCTCTGTTTTCTGTTCTAAAGAATCGTCTGACCTATGGTGAAGAATATTCTGTTACTTTCGAGTTATATACTGGGTTTAATACTGGCTATACCGTCTCTGACACATTCGAATATTGTAAAGGGGATGAGCGTCATGATGCTTCTGGAACATTTACCAGGACTTATTATTGGAGGTTTGGTGGTGACAGCGATACGCATTCCCAATCTCAATATATCCACAACATCACCTTAACTTTCGATTACGCTGATTATTGGGGTCAGAACTACAAGAGCGCTTCTTTGCTTACAATCAGTAATAACGAAGTTGCCAATTACAAGGCCTATAATTGGGTTTACGAGTTCACTACAGATAATACGACGGTAACACTCCTTGCGGAGAAATTAAAGGAATCTTATGGTCAAACAGATTGTTCCGGTCAGGATTTCGCCCAATATATCTTGGCATTCGGACAGATCTGCTTCGATTATGAATACGATTATGTTCAGTACTATATCGCAGACAAAAAATACTCTGAAATCGTAGATTTCTGGGCATATCCAAGTCAGACCATCTTTTCAGGACACGGTGACTGTGAAGATCTTGCTATGCTTATAGCAGCGATCTACAAGAAGCTTGGATATGAATCTTCTGTAATTGTGCTACCTGCCCATATGGCTCTGGGTATTGTTCTTGATGATTACAAGAATGCGGTTGGTGAAGATTACACCTATTTCACGAAAGACGGGAAGACGTTCTACTTCTGCGAGAGTACCGCTAAATCGCCTCTGTTCGTACAGTATACTTACAGCACCGGTTCATGGACCAGTTACTATGATGGCGTCTCTGGAATAAAAATCACATACTATCTTCTGGGTATGACCACTGAAGAATACCAGGATTCTGATATTAGAGGAATTTACATCTTATGATCCATCAGAGGATCAACGATCGCGATATTGTGATAGTGCCAGGAGGTTCTCGTTGCAGGTCTGCGGAGGTACTCCGCATTCCGGACCGATAAGGTCGAAACCTGCTTTGACGGACTCCTTGGCACTTTGAACAACGTCTTTCGGTGTGCCTTCGAGAAGGGTTCTCACAGGATTGATCGCACCGATCAGTTTACAGTTTTTACCTGCAAGATCTACATATCTTTCACGATCCGATGAGGCCTCAGCAGAAAGACAATCCTCTCCCAAGGAAGATAGTTGCTTGGCGACCGGAAATGTGTCACCGCATGTATGCACAGTGCAATAGGATTCGCTTTTGGCCTTCGAGATCACTTTTGGAAGATGGTCTGAGATCAAATGGAAGAAATCAGGCGGTAATAAATTGGTGTCCCCTCCTTCGATTATAACGACGTTATCACAATTCTCGGAAAGGAGAGAGGCGTATTGTTCTTGGTATGGTGTGAGCATCGAGGTCCATTCGGATATTGTATCCGGTTCCATGAACAGGGCCAAAGCGACCTCTTCGAAACCAGCTAAGTAACCTACAAGTCCCATCGGTCCGATCATAGCGGCACTGAGAAACAGATCTTCATGTTTGCTGAGTTCTTTGCAGGATGCGATAATGCTTTGAATCCAATCATCTGAAATAAATTCTGATACGCTTATAAGTTCTGGTACAGGTGCAATGTCTCCGCCGGTACGATAGGGAGAAGATGTCACGATCGGTTGCATGTCTGTGGAACCATTGACGATCCCACAACCTAATGCACGGGCTTCCACGGTGATCGAAAATGGAATTCTGGCCGTGGCAAAACCCATCAAAACCGAAGGTTGTAATGCAAGTTCGGTCATACTTTCACTGTTGAAGTTGGCTTCAGGCCAAAAACGACCACAAGCATTCATCTGTTCAACGGTGCCGGTTTGGGTAAATATCGCGGGCGGTGGAAGATCATGACAATGACCGTCCATCGCATCTATGATCTCCTTACGACTGTTCATAATTTATGTATCTACGGCCCGTATGATATATCTGCCGATATTGTCGATCATGTCTGGGTCATTCGGAACTGTATCCTCTTGTTCGGTTTTGATATCGTCCAAGCTATTCGTTATATATGATTTTCGAGATTGCTGACCGATTAAAATGACTGAAGTCAGAGCAGCACTGGTTGGAGCATGTGGAAGAATGGGTTCCATGCTCGTTAAGCGTATCATGTCCACCGAAGGAATCACTGTTGTTGCGGCCTTCGATCTTGTTCGTATCGGAGAGGATATAGGAGAGGTCGCCGGTATCGGAAGGATCGGTGTCCAGGTTTCTGATTCCAAAGACCTTGCCAAGGTTCTGAAGGAATCCAAAGCCGACGTGTACATCGATTTCACCATCGCTAAGGCGACTATTATAAATGCACCTATTGCTGCTTCCTGCGGAGTGAACCTTATCATCGGTACAACGGGACTCACTGCTGAGGACAAGACCGCCATCACTCAATCTGTTGTCAAAAACAATGTCGCTGCAGTGATCAGTTCGAATTATTCCATCGGTGTGGCCGCCTTCATGAAACTTTGCAAACAGGCCGCAGGTATTCTTGGCAATGATTATGATGTTGAGATCATCGAAGCCCATCACAATCAGAAGAAAGACGCTCCCAGCGGAACTGCCATGAGTGTTGCCGAGATCATCAGCAAGGAAATGGGCGGAAAGGAATTCGTCTATGGTCGTGAGGGTATCTGTCCCCGCGGAAAAGAGATCGGTATCCACGCCGTCAGAGGTGGAGATATCGTTGGTGATCACACTGTGATGTTCATCGGTAACTCCGAGAGAATCGAGATCCGTCACCAGGCCCATTCACGTGAGATCTTCGTAGGTGGTGCCGTCATGGCCGCCCAATGGGTCGTCTCCCAGAAGAAGGGCGTGGTCTACGAGATGTCAGATGTTCTGTCCTGAAACTTCATGGGCCGTTTGGCTCTTTATTTGAACGTTCCAGATTTAAAAAGTGTGAATCACTTGAGCAGAATAGCGATCATCGAACTCACCGATTATTCTGATGGTGCCATTGCATCTATGGTGGTTGCGTTCACAGAAGCGGCCAAAGCATCCGGTCACCAGGTCGCATCCACTCTTGCTGATGCAGATCATGTATGCTCCTGCGGTGGATGTTGTGGGGATTCAGGTTGTGGGGATGATGATTGTCTTTGCACATTTTCCAATGAATCCGTCGATGTTTCAGATATCGTCGTCTTTGCATTTCCTTGTGACACAGACCTTAAAATGAGTCAGCTGAAACACGTTGTAAGCAAGTCTATCGGTAAATGTGCCCCCAGTAGTAAGAAACTGATACTGATCTCATGTTCTCCCTCTTTTGATGATTCGATCTTTTCCAAAGTGATCGAATTCTTCCGGGAGATTTGTATTTCTTTGGATTGGGAATATGCAGGAGATGCTCTTGTCGAGGGACTTCCGGACGCTTGTCAGGGCGGGGATCCGATCTCGAAGAAGAAAGCTGTCGCTTTGGTCAAACTTCTTCAATGACCTAGAGGTGTTGAGATGGAGGCTGGAGCTGCGATGGAAGCGATTAAGAGTGCAGTGATCGTCGGTGATCTGTATGAGGTTGACAGGCTTTATTCCGAGGCCTGCACAGACATCGGTAACAGGATCGAGGATAAAGCAGGATTGTGCTTGTATTGTGCATATGCACACATTAACTCCAAAGACTATGTTGGAGGCGAGAGATATCTCTTGGATGCTCTCGCATATTCGAACGAACCCAGTTGCAGGAGTATCCGGGGAAAGGTTCTCCTTTACCTTTTCAGATTGAAGTTCAATCAGGGCGATATGGTCAACGCCACCCATTATGGTCAGATGGCCATAATCGAATTGGAGAACGGGCTTCCAGATACTCAGAACGATATTGAATTCATCCGTGCACGGATGGGATAAATTCAGTGGCTGAGTATCTTTCCGTCACGCCCTATTACGACTTCTTCGAATTGGATCTCTTTTTCACAGTTTTTCAACGATCCGAGGACGATGTTGGTCAGTGCACTGCAACAGGGCACTTCCATCCTTAGTACGAGTACTTTTTCGATCGGATTGTTCTGCAGAATGTCCGTGACCTTTGTGAAACGGGCACGGTCATCGAGTTTGGGGCACCCGATTATCACTGCTTTGCCTTCAAGGAATCTTTTTCTGATATCTCCAAGAACGAATGCTGTACAGTCTGCCGCAAAGACCACGGTTCCTTTGAACCAGGGGGATTTTGAAGGCACCAGTGCCAATTGGATCGGCCATTGACAATCGGAAAGTGGGATCATTCCGGTACTTGGGCAAGTAAGAGGGACCTCACGATTTTCAACGGCGGTCGGTTCTGTAAAGCTGATCGCATCCCTTGGGCATGCTGGGAGACAGTCACCCATACCGTCGCAGTAATCCTTTCTGACCAATTTTGCTTTGCCGTCGACGAGAGCTAATGCACCTTCATGGCAGGCATTGATACAAAGTCCGCAACCATCACATTTCTCCTCGTTGATAACGAGTTCTTTTCCTTGCATAATATTCTGATACGTTGCTGATTTTTTTGGTTTATCCTACGACGAACGCAAAGTCAGCACTACATTCATGACATGGTCTCAGCGATGAAATCATTCAGTGAGAACTGGTTGGGG
The DNA here is from genome assembly GCA_963635855.1 of Faecalibacterium sp. CAG:74. Taxonomy (GTDB): domain Archaea; phylum Thermoplasmatota; class Thermoplasmata; order Methanomassiliicoccales; family Methanomethylophilaceae; genus Methanomethylophilus. The sequence goes on from CAVHHN010000102.1 coordinate 7,539, forward strand.
AGCTTGATCCCGAACACTTTGTAGACC
>CAVHHN010000103.1:0-7562 GCA_963635855.1 Faecalibacterium sp. CAG:74
TCCATCGACCGCGAATCCGGTGACGGAAGACATGATATTCTCATGAAAAGCAAATTCCCCAGATATCCGAACATCGTGGTGGAGATCAAGAAGGCAAACTCCGAAGACAGCGAAGCTGTCGTAGACAGTCTGGCACATCAAGCATTGGAACAGATCCAAAAGAAAGATTACTGCAGAGGCCTGAAAGGAAAGACCTTACTATACGGTATCGCGTTCAAATCAAAAACAGCCACTGTCATTCTCAAAGAAACCTGCCTATAACCAACAAGATCGCCCACGCTCAAATGCAATCTTGGCTTGATAATAACAGAGTTTGCTCTGCATACCGTTGTCACACCCCATGTTTCGAATTCAATCAGATTGAAAGTAGATCGGATGTGACAGTATGATTTCAATGGGACCATACAGCTCGGAAGATGTATGGTCAAGGATCAATCATCAAACTCTAGAAACGATCTATATCTTCACATGTATTCTTTACAAGGATACCTAAGTTGTTGGAGAATGTTACCTTTCCACTGAGCTGCCTTTCCAGGATTCAGGATGTTCTTCGGATCGAAAGCACGCTTGAGGTCATTGATACAATCGATCTCGGTTTTTCTCTCATCCATAAAGTTGAGTGCTTTGGATATTCCGACACCGTGCTCGCCAGTGACAGTTCCACCCATCTCGATACAGAAATCGAAGATTTCATTGACGGCGGCGATTCCGCGGTCCCACTCGTCTTTATCATCGGGGCGAAGGACCATTTTAGTGTGCAGATTACCATCGGATGCGTGGCCGTAGGTGGCAATGGTGACATTGTATTTGTCGGCGATCTTCTGGAAAGCCTGAACGGCAAGAGGTACCTTGGATACTGGAACACCCATATCGTCGGCCAGAGATACGGATACATACCCAGGCTTCAAAACTGACAATGATGCAAGAACAGATTTCCTAGCATCGGTCCACTTGGCGATCTCCTTCGGATCGAAAGAGGGGGTGACGGAAACGGCCTTGTTTGCCTTGGCGACCTCCTCGACGATCTTCAGGTCCCTCTGAATGACCTCGTCGGTCTCACCATCCACCTCAACAATGATCAACGAATTGACATTAGGAAGTGGATTGCCACGGGCCTTGTTGACCGCATTGATACTGACACTGTCCATGAGTTCGCAGGACGCCGGGATCAATGGCTTGGCGATCAATGCAGAAATACAGGTCCCCGCATCGACGACCGAATCGAACGCGCAGAGACAGGATGCGGACTTCTTAGGCTTGGTGGTGATCTTGAATGTAATCTCAGTGATGATACCCAGAGTTCCCTCGGAACCGCACATAAGACGTGCGAACTGATATCCTGACGCATCTTTGATGGTCCTGGTACCGCAACGTACAATATCCCCATTCGCTCTGACAAAAGTAAGTCCGAGAACGAAATCCCTGGTAGCACCATATTTCACAGCTCTCATTCCGGATGCGTTGGTGGCGACCATCCCTCCGACCTGACAGGCCTCGGCGGAACCAGGTGATGGGGGGAAGAAGAAACCGTGTTTGGCAAGTTCGTCGTTAAGGGCGTTGTAAACACAACCTGCCTCAACATCGACCCAAAGGTCGTTGACACTGACGTTGAGGATCTTGTTCATCCTCTGCATCGCGACGACAATTCCGCCTTTGATCGGAACCGCCGCACCACAAAGACCGGTACCTGCACCGCGAGGAGTGACGGGGATGTCATACTTGTACGCGATCTTCATGATCTCGGAGACCTCTTCGGTCGTCACAGGTTGGACAACAACATCAGGGTTGTGATGATAGATTGATGAATCGAATCCATAAGTATACAGCACGGCAGGGCTGGTGGAGATGCGGTCCTTACCGACCACTTTCTCCAATTCGTCGATGACCTTTTGTTCAATCGCCATTTTAATCACATCTCGATTCATATTATTGCTTATAATAATGCGCATAAACTCCATGGAACGTATCCAATTTTTCGGAACACTCATAAAGAATGCCGATATGGATGTCCCTATGAAGTCCATGATTGTATTGCTCGGTCCCCCCGGAGCAGGAAAAGGAACACAGGGAGAAAAACTCCAGAATGAACTCGGCTACGTAAGACTCTCCACCGGGGATATGCTCCGTGAGGCGGTCAGGAACGGTACTGAGCTTGGAAAACTTGCAAAGTCATACATGGATTCAGGTGCCCTGGTCCCCAACGATGTCATCATCGGACTGATGAAGGATAAGATCGCATCCCTTGGCAAAGTGCCCGGGATCATCTTCGACGGATTCCCCCGGACCGTCGAACAGGCAGAAGCCCTCGACAAAGAACTCAATGTCGACCTCGCGCTCAACTTCGATGTGGCCGATGAGGTCCTCATCGAGAGGCTTACCCAAAGGCGCTCCTGTCCAAGCCCTAGCTGTCAGGCGGTCTACCACCTGGTATACAACCCCCCTGCAAAACCTAATACCTGCGACAAATGCGGTGCCGAACTGTATCAAAGGGATGATGACAAAGCAGAGACCGTCAAGAACAGACTTGCCACTTATCATGAAAAGACCCAGCCCCTGGTGGATTACTACACCAAAGCCGGAAAGATCTACACCATTCCTGGTACTGGCGATATCGATAAGATCTTCGAACAGGTCAAAAAGGCGATCCAGTAAAACCTTCTGGGGCCTCGTGCCCCATTCTTTTAATTTTCTCACACACCACTACCCTGTTGATTTCTCAAGTGTATGATCGATAGGGATTACGTCATCACAAAATAAGGGAATGACTATACCTCCCATATGGCATTCGATGGAAGAGCGAACATAATCGAGATCAATGATGAAAACAAGATCGTCGCTTTCGACCTTTACAGAAGAAAAAAGATCTCTGGAACCAAGCTTGGACCGATCCTCGGACTCAGCGACCTATCCTCCCCGTTCAAAGTTGCATTGGAACTCGCAGGCATCTACCCTGGAGATAAGGCCAACAAGTACATTGACGCAGGGAACATCCTAGAACCGGTCATCAGAGAATATGTCCGCAAGAACAGCAGCACACTCGCAGGCGATCTGGGTCTTGCAAACGGGACCAGTATTATCATCGAAGAACCTGTTGACAAGGACCGGTGCGGGTACGACCATTTCCATGACAATAAAATGTTCGGAGGGCTCGTCGATGGATATGTCGCATACAACGGAAAAAGACAAGCTATCTTAGAGATCAAAACATCACATGACCGTGAGAAATGGCTTGACGAAGAAGGAAACGTGACTGTGATCCCCCAGACATACATGATGCAGGCCGGACTTTATGCTGAACTATCTGGTTTGGACAAAATAGTTTTCGCGGTCGGATTCTTGAATGACCCAGATTATGAACATCCCGAGCTCTGGAAACCTTCCACGGAGAACACTGTGCTGATCACAGTGGACAGGCCAGATATGTCAAAACCCATGGAAGACGCTGAAAAATGGTATCATGAGTACATTGATGCGGGCGAAACCCCCGAATGGTCAGACAAGGATGAAGAGCTCGTGAAATGGCTCAAGTCATATGATCCGAACGCCAAAAAGAAGAATAATTCCCACGGCAAAGGAAAGAAGTGGTTCTGAATTCCCCAATAGTTCGTCCAGGAGATTTCGGGTCCTGATCGGGGGCCTCGCCCCCGACCAAAAACGACATCTGGCAAAACTTATAAACCATAAGTCATTTGGGGAATTTACACAGCCCCGTAGTGTAGTGGTCAATCATCGGAGACTCTGGATCTTTGGACCTCAGTTCGAATCTGGGCGGGGCTACCATATTTGTTTATTTTCATTTGAGTGTTGCTCTACATTATATACCTAATTTCATAATAGGTCTTGATGGATCTTACTCAGGGAATCATATTTGTCGCGATCGGTGGTGCGATCGGTGCTGTTCTAAGATATATCATTGGTTACTATGTCGATTCCAGTCAATTCCCCTGGGCAACTTTTGCAGTGAATATCGTAGGCACATTCCTTCTAGCATTCCTGACATTCTGGTATGCAGGGATCTCTGCCGAGACGAAACTGTTCCTGTTCACGGGTTTTTTCGGTGCATTCACCACCATGTCCACATTCTCCCTTGAGACCGTATCACTCTTCTTCGACGGCAGGGTCGGAACTGCTGTGATGAACTTCATCTGCAATGCAGGGCTCTGCGTAGTAGGTGCAGCAATGGGCAGATATGTAGCTCTGGCACTTTGTTAAAACAGGTCAGAACTCGGTTCTGGTCCCATCTGCAATATCTTTGAAGAACGCCACCGCATCTTCGGGGCCACGCGCAATAAGAATGTCACCTTCCTCAAGACGAACATTGTATCCTGGGCCGAAGATATAATCATCCTCTCTGCGGATCGCGATCACGAACATACCAGTATTGGTGGCCAAAGAGACATCCCCCAGGGTCTTACCCGCAAGGATGGAATCGGGGGCGACCTTGGCAAGACAAAGTGTGGTATCGGAATCTCTGATCGAGAGGGCCAACACAGGATGTTCGGCCAATCCCCTGACAACAACATCAGCGATAGATTTGGCCGCTTCCGCGATATCCAAGATACTGTCCATCAGGCGGGTGGTGACAACTGCACGAGCCACTTCATCCGGCATAGCACGACTGACCTGTGCGATCTCATCCTGGATCGTCTCGGAAAGTTCTTCCATACGATCATTGAGGGCGATAACTTCTTCGGCGATCTCCACATTGTCGTACAAAAGCGAGGAATAAGCAAGGTCCACCATCATCTCAGAAGTGTCTTTAAGCTCAAGGAACATCGATTCCAATTTGGACTTCATTCCTCATCATCTCCTCTCAGTTCCTCTGTAAGTTCGGCCTCGACCCTGCGGTCCTCCATGGCCTCGTCCTCTGCTTCGTCTTCGGAGATCGGGTCCTCCTCGAAATCCCACTCTTTCTTTCCGGATGCGTATTCTGTGAGAAGATCGGCCCCGTCATCGGTTCCACGGACGACGAGATCGTCATTGGCCCTGATCTTCATATCATATTCGGGATCATAGGTCCAACCATGACGGTTCTTAATGGCGATGATCTTGCACCCGGTGTTTGCCTCCACCGCAAGTTTCTCTATAGTATTGCCGACAAGGGAGGATTCCGGTTTCACATGGACCATACGGATGCGTTCATCCGACTCAAGAAGAATGTCTGTGATGAGTGGCCTCTTCTCCGGAGGGAATCTCAAAAGGCTTACGATGTCCGATGCGGCATCGGAGATCCGGTCTGCTGCGGATGCGACCTCCAAAAGACCAGCTAATTGTCTAGCATCTTCCTTCGTCCTGCAGGCGATCAGTGCCTTGTAACGGGTAGCGAACTTCAGATCGTCTATGTAATCTTCCAGTTCACGGACCTTCTGGGCCATGTTGTCGCTATTGTACATCAATGAGGCATACGCCAGGTCCACAATGAGCTCTGAAGTGTCTTTCATTTCTGTGAGCAACTCGCGGACGGACATGTCCACGTGATGCAAGTTCGATATATCGTCTGAATCGTTCAAATCAGTGCGCCTCCGTGACGACGGTGGCCTGGGTGGGAACAACGATGGATTGGGTCATGAATGGCTGTAATCCCCTAGTATTTGCAAATTAACATTAGGTTCTGTACTTATATAAAATACAGCCCCCATTAAAAAGTTGGTTTGCGATCAAAAGCTCAGACCATAACAGGGATACTGGCATTATGGATCATATTAAAAAGTGACAAAAATCTACGAACAAGGTGATCGGTGGGCCCCCATATGGGGCCGACCTCACCCGATCACTAAAATGTTTCACGCGCTCTGCTTTCTGGACCTTGCATAGAACAATGCCCCGATTAAGATCAGAGCAACAACGATCACAATCCCCGCATAAAGCAATGTATTGTTCTGGGATCCTGCAGGAGTGCTGTTTTCAGATGCTTCCTGAACATAACCAACCGCGTAATAGGATAGGTGGTCTGCTTTGAAGGTCACTTCTCCATTCGCGGCGGAAAGGACCTCTACATAGGTCTTGTTTCCGGAATCGTCTATCCTCCAGACCTTCAAGACCTTACCATCCTGAGGTTCTGTATCGCAAGCTAGTTTCATGGTAAATGAACCGAAACTATGCTGTTCCGTACCTCCGCAGGATAAAACGATCTCGTACAATCTAGCTCCCTCAGCCGCATAGGTTATCTTCGATGGAAGATCGGTAGGTTCGCTGACCGATAAGGTCAGATCGCCGGTTTTGATCTCAGCCAGTGTTGCGATCGCATCAGAACCAAGAACAAGTTCAGAGGTCCCGATATGCATCGAGATCGTGTTACTTATATCGGAGAGTATACTAGCTGGCACAGATAATGATTTACTGTCACCCTTGGAATTCACGATGTTTGTGGTATCCGTGTTTCCGTCCCCATCGGTCGCACTTTCTATTGCGTACGTCGATGAGGCGTAATCGTAACGGGTATTCTCAACAGTGGTCTTTTTGTCTGTAAGATTATCTTTGGTCACTTTAAGTACTTCTGTCTTGACATAACCGTTCATTTCGAACACAGTGGTCAAAGTTTGGGACGTTGTATTGGAAATGACCTTGCCGTTCACATCTTTTATTACTACGTCGGTATCCTCGACCTTCACAGGTATACCATCAGTTGTATAGTCGCCTTTGGTGTTTATCTTCGACGTTTCGGTGCGGATGGACAGAACATTTCCATTTTTGTCAGTAAAGGTCTCTGTTGAGGAGTAATCTGTCTTACTGCCATTTTCAATTCTTGTCCACACTGTATGGAGAACACTTCCGTCATCGTTTTCTTTATCCGTGATCGATTCGGTGGTTTTCTTATCGCCATCGATTGTAACCTTCGGATTGACAGATATGCTTATGGAATAAACAGTATCATTCAGAATTACTTTGAGAACATCTGATTTTTCCACAATTCCAGTGAGGGCGAGTTTGGTTCCGGACCGCTCTACGGACACGGCACCATAGATCGTTTCGTACGAGAAGGAATAATTTCCCTCAGGAAGAGTTAGTTCCTTAGTATCATCACGATTTACGATCACTGAAGAAGGATTACCAGGCCATAATTCATCTGGATCGATCACAGGTTTGGTCTCTGAATAGACGATCTCTTTACCGGATGCAGCATCTATCGATTCCGTGTCCATGAGATTACATTTTACATAGTCAAACCCATCAAGGTAATACCACCTGTTCGCATCTCTCCAGGTGGAAAAATGATCTTCTGCATCAGAACTTAGCAGAATAGCATACTTGTATCTACCTTCGATAATAGCAGAGTTGTCTTTCCCGACATATTTTGAAAGACTAAGATCGGAAACTTTCTCCCAATTGATCGTTTCGGTACTCGGTGCATTAAGACCGTAACAGACATAGGTCTTACCACCGATCGTTACAGTGCTACCATCGAATGTCGCTCCAGGATAGAGCTTGGATATCGCCGTTTGGAGATTGTTTCCAGATGCAGAAAGGACCTTGGCAGATTCTCCCTGGTCAAGAATGACAGTCATCTCGAAACTATCCGTTTTGACATAACAATCCAAAAATCCACTGTCTACGTAATATAC
>CAVHHN010000104.1:0-7448 GCA_963635855.1 Faecalibacterium sp. CAG:74
ATATCCCCGTTTCCAGTGACAGTTGTGGCATATGCAGCATAAGCCGCACCCGTAAGTGCAACGGCACATAACATGATCACGACGAGAGGTGCAAGATATTTCTTCCTGGAACTCTCTTTCTCCATGTAACTTGTAGTCATATCTCATATCTCCTTAAGAGCTGAATGCATTGCGTTCGGCCCAAAATTGGTTGCCTTTCGGTTTGCGGTGTATATATATATATGCTGCAGACAGAAATCTGACGACCGTCAAAAATTCGATTTTTGAGTTCACTCAAAATCATGACCTGGGCCAATTTACCCCGCCACAAAAATATTTCAATTTTTACAAACAAACAACAAATATGAAAAAACATTAACAAATTTAAGTTATTATTTTATCAAAAATGCATCAATGAACCTAAATAAGTAGATCCACTTACCCCATTCATGAAATTTCTTCACACCTCCGACATCCATATCGGGAAAAAATTACAGGGCTTTTCGCTGGTCGAAGACCAAAGACATATCCTGAAAGAGATTGTCGACATCGCCAAAGCAGAATCGGTCGACGGGATTCTCGTTGCCGGGGACATCTATGATTCATCCACACCCACGGAAGAATCGTTCATTATCTTCGACGACTTCCTGACAACAGCATCAAAGGTCTGTCCCGTGTATATAATCGCAGGAAATCATGATTCCGAAGGACGGCTCAGTGTAGGTGGAAGGGTTATGGAAAGGGCCGGCGTCTTCATCACCGAACCGTATCACGGTGTCGCAGAAAAGATACCTCTCAAAGATGAATACGGAGAACTCGATCTCTTCCTGATGCCCTATGTCAGCAGGGCCGCGGCATCGGAGATCTATTCAAAGAACGGTGTGAAGATCGAAACCTCTGATGCGGCAATAAAAGAAACCCTCGACCACTCCGACATCGACCCGAAAAAGAGGAACATTCTGGTAGCCCACCAACATTTCGCTGCTGTTGGAATGTGTTTGGATCAATCAGAATCGGAAACGGACAGACTCAACATAGGGAACACGAAGACCATCTCCGCCGAACTTCTGAAAGACTTCGACTACTGTGCTCTGGGTCACATACACAAACCTCAGTCCGCCGGCACCAAGAACGCCGTTTACTGCGGTACACCGATGAAATACGATTACTCCGAAAGAAACGACAAGAAACACGTGAACATCGTTGAAGTGAAAGAGAAAGGAAACGTGGAGATCAAAGAAGTTCCCCTGGTCCCTCTAAGAGAGATGATATGTCTCGAAGGCGCTTATGAAGAAATTTACCCCTCTTTATCAAATGTACCGAAGAATTCCATGGTCTATGTGACCCTCACAGACCGCCAGGACGGTGATAGAGGAAGCATAACCGCAAAAATAAGGTCCTGCGGTTCCGAACTGTTCGACCTCGATTATAAATTGAGCGAGATCGAAGAATATGATATTGAAATGCCGAACGTCAAAGAACTGGGTCTACGCAAAGATATCGACCTTTTCAGAGATTTCTTCAAAGAACGCCTAAGCAAAGACCTGTCTCCGGAACAGGAAACTCTTATGGCAGACCTGTTTTCCAAAGCGGCCCAGGGGGATGAACTATGAAACCGATCAAATTGACCATCAAGAACTTCATCAGCTACCGCGGAAAACCGGTGGTTATCGACTTCACCGACTACCGTTGCCTGTTCCTCATCAGTGGAAACACTGGTGCAGGGAAGACCACCATCTTCGATGCCATGACCTATGCACTTTTCGGAGAGATAAGTGCCGAGGAGTCCAACACCGATGGAACTGTGGCAAAGAACAGCAGGAGAAAATGCCTTCGGTGCGAGAACGCATCCGATGATGACACCCTGGTGGAACTGGTGTTCGAACACCAAGGAAAGGAATACTGCATCCAAAGAGGATACACTAAAAGAAAAGACCGCAAAGACGGACAGATCTACTACGACAACGATTTTGTTCAGATGAAAGGGGAGGGAATGAATCCCCTCGATAAGGTCAAAAAGATCGATGATAAAATAAAGGATATGTTGGGCCTTGATGTGAAACAATGGAGGAATGTCGTCATGCTGGCACAGAGCCAGTTCATGTCCTTCTTAAAGGCCAGCACCCCTGAAAGGACCGAGATCCTCAACAAACTTTTCGATACGTCGAGATTCGAACGTCTCGGCAAGCACCTTGAAGAGATGGAAAAGAGTCTCAAAACAGATACTGAAAAAGACCTCGAACTGCTCTCGGAAAGATCGAAGTCTTTCAAATTCAGCGAAGATTCGGAGGCAGGGGTGGAATTCGCAGCCCTGAACGGAACCGATCCGTATGCCGAGGCTGAAAATATTCTGAGGATCTTCGACAAGGCCCTGGAATCCGATCAAAAGACACTTACCGAAATAACCAACTCAATGGAATCCTTGAAAAAAGCATCAGAGGAATCGCTGGAGGCATACAACGATGCCGTGACCCTGTGCAATACATATGGGCAGTTACGCAACAAAAAGGAAGAACTTTCAGCACTTCAAAAGAAAAAAGAAGAGTTCGATATCAAAAGACACGATGCAGAAAATGCCAAAAAGGCCGCAGCCTCGGTCAATCCCCAGTATCTGAATTTTAAAAGTACCAGCACGAACCTTACTGACAAGAAAAATGCTCTTGAGGAACAGAAAAAGAAGATACCTGAGTTGGAAAAGGACAAAGCCCGTTGCGAAAAAGAGCGTGATATCGCTAAAGAAAACTCAATAGAAGAACAAACCCTTAGGAATAGGGCCGCAAGCATTGAACCCCTTCTTGAGAAATATAGCGAACTTGAAAATGCTATGAATTCCAAAAATACACTCAGCAAACAGGTCGATGAACTGCAAAAGAAGGTCGGATCTAGTAAAGAACATCTCACTCTATTGAACTCTGAACTAACTCAAAAAGAAGCTTTCATCTCCGAAAATCAAAATGTTGGACAACAATTGGAAGCTGCAAAGAATGAAAAACAAAACCTTGATTCTCGGATCAAGAGTCTTCAAAATATCAAAAACGACTATAACGCCCTTCTAGAATCTGAAAAATTAAAGAAAAAATTCGAAAACGAGATAGAATCTGAAAAGAACAAACTCGGGGTGACGACTTCCACATATGAGGGCCTCTTGAAAAAACAGAATGCACACAGTGCCGGGATTCTGGCGCAGACCCTACAAACAGGTTGTAAATGTCCGGTATGTGGTTCCCTCGATCACCCCTCTCCTGCCATATTACCGGATGATGCACCAACTGCAAATGATATCGAAGTCGCCAAAAACGAACAGGAACGTTCAAACAAAAGATATCATGATATCGATGTTAAACTCGCTACTGAAACTCAGAAATATGATACGTTAAAACTTTCGTTTGATATGGGTATGAAAGAAGAGGAGATCGTTCAATCTGATGATGTGCTTATAGCCATCGACTCTAAGATCTCGAAGGTCAAAAAAGATCAAGAAGAAACTAGTAAGCTAATAGAGAAACTTACAGAACTCCAACAAGCATTCAACGAAGCCAACAAGAAAATCATTGGAATGAAGGCCGAAATTGAAACTTTAAGGAAAACAATCGAGAATGATGAATCCACCTTGAGATCTCTTGAAAAGGATCTTTCTTCAAATCAAACTCTCGTCGACACATTATCCAAGGATCTGTCAGAATTCAATACGAGATCCGAGGCAGAACAAAAAATAGAGGAACTGAATGCAAAAGCAGACCAACTGAAAAAGGCTCTGGAAAATGCAACCGATGCATTTAATCAAGCTAACGAAAATCTTAATCTGGGAATTAACAACATAACCGAACTGAATAAAGACATTGACAATCTTGCCGTCACTGAAAAACAAGCCCGGGATACATACGAAAAGGCCCGTTCGGAAGCGGGATTCAGCAATGAGGAGGAATTCCTCCAATATCTGACGATCCACAAGAACATCAATAATCTTGAAAAAGAGATCTCAGAGTACGACGATAATTGTCTTACCCTTGGAACAACCATCAACAATTTAAATACCCAGATCGCCGAAAGACCTGAGCCTGAAAACCTTGAGGAATACAAAATCCACAAAGAGGAATGCAGCAGAGCCGCATCCGATGCCAGTGAAAAAATGGGTTCTCTGAATTCCACCATTGGATCCAACAAAAAAGTGCGGAAGGATTTCTTTGATAGTTATCAGAAAACAAAGGGTGCCAGATCCAAACTTGACATGATATCTGAACTTGTAAATGTTTACAAGGGGAGGAATCTGGGCGTGAAAATTTCCTTTAACCAATACGTTTTGGGTGGATACCTAGACACAATTGTGTCCAACGCAACACGTCGTCTAAAAGAAATGAGTTGTGGAAGATATGCATTGAAACGTGTGGACAAAGCTACAGGCACCCAGAATTCGAACGCTTTGGATCTTGATATCTACGACTACCACACATCCCATGAACGTTCTATAAACACCCTGTCGGGTGGAGAAGCGTTCATGACAGCACTTTCCCTTTCACTGTCGATATCGGACACGATCCAATCCTCAGCACGTGGAAAAACTGTCGAAGGACTTTTCATCGACGAAGGATTTGGAACATTGGATGATGACACAAGAAACCTTGCTGTGAACACTCTGAAACAGATGTCGAACGAAACGATCAGTATCGGAATAATATCTCATGTCGAGGATCTGAAAACAGTCATTGAGAAAGGAATGGAGGTCACCTATAATCCCTCCGAAGGCAGTAAGATCCGCTTCTACTGATCAAAAGATCGCATGAACCGTGTCCAAAAGATCGTCTATCACCCTGTCGGGCATATATGGGGTGATGGCGATCTCCACAGAACGTTCGACATCATATACATGGACACGTAAGAACGAAGTGATCATAGGCAGGTCCGAATAAATATCCCAGATATGAGATATGTTATCTGAAACGGCTTCCATGACAATACCATTATGTTCGAATTTTCCTTCGAGTTTCGAATAGTGCGGATTCTTCATGAAATAGTGGGTCTCAGTACCATCTGGCCCTGTGACCTGAACAAATTCGCCATCAAGAGCGTAGAACCACTCAAGTTCCATGGATTCAACGGCCCATATCAGAGCGGTCTTTGCATCGCGTGCATTTATCGTATCAGGAAGAAAACTAAAATCTGTCCCGAACTGTAAATTCTGAACAAGTTCGGACAACCTTTCGCTTGCGGTCACGTGATACTCAGGATTGGAATCCTCGGACCCATCCCCACAATGAACAAGCGAAAAACCTGTGGTCATACACTTTCATACATTATCAAGTTCAAATAGTAGATTGCGAACCTTAAGGATCGATAAGGAACTAAAAATAATTCGGATGATATATCCACATATGTTTCCTGCAGACGGACAGTTGGTTGATGATCGCGCTTCCGCAGATATCTGCATTGAAGCACTAACTCTCTTGAAGAATTCGGACCCAAGCTTCCTGAAAATGCTCGAAGAAAGTGCTGGTTCAGGTTGTAAAGTATCCATGTTCTTCCTTGGGGCCCTCAGGTATCGTGCAATGGGGAGATCGGATCCGGAAGCTTTGAGACATCTGAATGATTCCGGCAGTGAGGGTTATTCTCTGTACGAATTTTTATACACATACCCAGCAGAGATCGGGGATTACTTTAACGGAAGAAAAGAGATGGATGATGGCCTTTTGGAAAGGGTCAAAGAATGGTTCGATCTTCCATCGGATCAGAAAGAATATTTCAGAAAAAGGGCTCTTTCCCATTATGGTAAAGATATTTCAGAAAACGGCACACAGATCTTCAACACCCCTACAAAATATTCAGATTGGATCAAATGGAAGGATTCTTCTGAAAACTCGGATGGAATTCATTCAATCATCGTAGAACTATACATGACCGGAGAGTATAGGCAATGCATTGAGAATATAGATCAATCCAAAAACCCTGGGCTGGAAGATCTCTTTATTGCGGGAAAATGCTATCTGGCACTTTCAAATTCAGATATGGCATTGAAATCGTTCAGATCCTCTGCAGACAAAGGTCATCCTGGTTCCTGCTATGAAATATATCTCCTGTACGAGCAGGAGCATATGAAGATAGATCCTGATGAAGCAAGAAAATATCTCGATAATGCCACCCTTAATAACATAAAGGGTGCCACAGACGCTCTGTTCGATAGGTATCTTCAATCCCCATCCGAAAGGCCTGGTATTTTCGATATCTTCAGATCGGCATTTGAAAAAGGAAACTACAACGCCCGTGCTTACGAAGGGTTCATCCATTTCTTCGGCATTGGTAAAGAAATTGACCACATAAATGCACTACAGTGTTTCGAAGATGTGTACGGCAGATGCCAATACGCTAACTATGTGGGATTTCTGATGGGGTATATGTACACCAATGGTATCGGCTGTGAAAAACTTGAAAAACGCGGAAAACCGCTTTTGGGTCGTTTTGCCATTCTCGGGAAATCGCCAGAGGAATCACTCGAATATATCCGCAAAAGCATTACAGAAAGAGGGCACTGAGGCCCTCTAAAGAATTTGATAGTTTCACTCTTTAAGAGTCTGGCTCTTTTCGAGATTTTCTTTGGCCTCTTCAGAACCGGCATCAGCGGCCTTCTGCCACCATCCACGGGCCTGTTCCATGTCCGGATCGGTTCCGAGTCCATCAGCGAACATGATTCCAACCTGGTTCATGGAGTCCAACTGCCCCATATCGGCGGCCTGGATGAACCAATAGAACGCTTCGCCGTCATCTACGGGGACCCCCTCACCTGTGAAGTAAAGGTTTCCCATCATATAGCAGGAATCCGCATCTCCCCTGAGCGCGGCATTGTAGAACCACATGACCGCTTTCTCGATATTGTGTCTGACCCCGTATCCAAAGTAATACCTGAATCCAAGCTCGAACATAGCATCGGAGTCTTCAGTGGAATAGGCAAGTTTTGCAAGATTACGAACGGTCCTGCCGGAGTAATAGATGACTTTGTTTGCCATTGTGATCAAAGCAAGAACTCTCTCTTAGAATTAGTACCTTGTCACCGATCAAGCCCCATTGAAATCATACTGTCACATCAGATCTACTTTCAATCTATCGAATTCGAAACATTGAATGTAGCTACAGTGCGCAGAGCATATCTCTCTGTTGTTATCAAGCCAAGATTGCATTTGAGAGCGGGTGACATGTTGGTTATAGGCAGGTTTCTTTGAGAAGGACAGTGGCTGTTTTTGCTTTGAAGGCGATACCGTATAGTAAGGTCTTTCCTTTCAGGCCTCTGCAGTAATCTTTCTTTTGGATCTGTTCCAATGCTGCATGTGCCAGACTGTCTACGACAGCTTCGCTGTCGTTGGGGTCGGCTTTCTTTAGCTCGACCACGATGTTCGGATATCTGGGGAATTTGCTCTTCATGAGAACATCATGTCTTCCGTCACCTGATTCACGATCTATAGAGGTTTCGTATCTTCCTTCAC
>CAVHHN010000105.1:0-7337 GCA_963635855.1 Faecalibacterium sp. CAG:74
AAGAAACGGGGTCGGAGCAGTGAGTCTGTATCCCAGATAAAGTGAAGATTTGGGTTAGAAAGAAATAATCCTACATTATATGGTCTGAATTCCAATACTTAAAACAATGAACCTGAGATGCTGGGTCGTCTATATATAAGCGGGAGGTATTCCCGAATCAAACCGTTTCCTTTTCTGTTTCGATTAATCATGAAGTAGGATGGGGGAGACCATGAAAGAATTCAAGAGCAGCAAACTTCCAACGGACCTGATATTGAAATATTCTCTACAGTACGACAAAGCGAAAACGTATGTTCCAGCAGAGAAACATACCCTTGTCTTGAACTTCAGTCGTTACTGGTATCACGGGGCCGAGTCGAAAGTCTCGAAACGTTTCTCACCCTTCAAAAATTCACTTTCCGAACAATTCGATCTTATCAACTTTGAGATCACAGAGACACATTACCTGCTTAGATTCATCTATAAGGTCATACTCGCAAAGTTAAACTCTCCCGAAAAAAGCCTTTTCATCAGCCACCCTTCATTATACAAGATCCAAGCGGATGAGGGAGAACATCTTTCACCATCTCTCGAGAACGTCGCTATCCGTATCCCTCAGGACAAATATGATCTGGTTCTCATGGGCGACTTCCTGGTGTACGAAGATCGTAAACAGATCAGAAAAGAGTACCTTGTAAAAGGGATCTCGATGCTCAATAAGACCTCTCACTACGGTGAAAAGGAGGTCAAGGCAGCTATTATCGCAAGAGTGAAGAACAACACCAAGACCGGCGGACAAGATACTGCCATGGAAGCGTTCTTCACTGCAGGAGATAGGTCACTCGCTGAAGGTCTACCCCGTGACGTCTACGGTGGCTCGATAATAACCTCAGAGCTCGCAGAAGAACTGAATGAACTTTTTGTGGTCAAAAATCCAGCGGATGCAATTTCATATCTCGACAAGTGGAGTTATTTCCTCACTACAGAAATGGCCGAGGCCGATGAGAACAGTATCAAAGGTTATGCGATCGATCGCCCTGAATTCTTCATCGCATCACCGATGGATCCAAAAATGGCCGGTGACAAGAACGTTGTTTATATGACAGCTGACACCGCCTGGGTCGAAAGTTCGGGTACGGACTACAAAAGCCGTCTCATTGTGAAAGTGGTCCACCCTATCGATAGTCGGTTATTCGAAAAGGATGACAAATATGTGAAGAAGTTCAACGAACTCACTGCGTTGGACGTAAAGATCATAGATCCAGCAAAGAAACTGGAAGAACATAAAGACGTCTTATCATTCACTGAGAGGGAGCATATGCACCGTATGGAAGCCATCGGAAAAGAGCGTATAATGCCCGCTCTTTCCCCCGATCCGCTTCCGGATGCGCTTACCCGCCCGGCCAAGACCAAACGTAACACGGGACTGAGACAGATCAGAAAAGAGTTTGAGAAAAACGTCAAAAGCGACGTCAAACAAAAGATCAGCGAATATCTTGCTACTGAAGATATACAAAAGCAGATCGATGAATTCATCGCTGCTAATGCAGATGCGATCGCTCAAGGTGCGGAAGAAGAAAGAAAGGACCGCGCTGATACCTTATCCGATGAAGGATTGTCCTGGAAAGAAGCTTACGAATCCATCACAGAACAGGAATGTATTGATAAGGTCACCGAAAACTTCAGAAAAAAGAAGATCGAAGAGCTCAGTGCCTTGGTATCCCCGGACTACAACCAAGAAGCGGTTAGGAAATACATGCCTGGACGTAAGGCAAAAGAAGCAGTTGTCAACAAGGAATACAAAGAGGCCTTGGCAGCAATAGAATCTACTGTCAAAAGACGTACCCTGACCGTATTTTTCGAGATACTTCTCCCTCCAAATGCTTCAGTATATGAGGAATATCAGGAAAGGACCAGCTACTTCAGCAAAGGTATCCAATTCAGGATCGTCAGTGACCAATCGGGACAGCAGGCGGTCATCGCACGTCAGATGGATGCGTTGGAATCGTTCAAGAACGGAGAGGTTGCCAACCCCTACCTTGCATCATATCTGTTCTCAACTGAGAATACAAGGATCGGTGATGCCCCTCACATAAACCATTTCTTCGGACGGAACTTCAACGAACTTCAGAAGAAAGCCATTGAAGAGGCAGTATATAGCGACGGGCTCTACCTGATCCAAGGTCCTCCCGGAACCGGAAAGACCCAGGTCATCTCGGAGATCACCACCCAGGAACTGCTTCGCGGCAGAAAGGTGCTTATCTGTAGTCAGAACAACAAGGCCATCGACAACGCTTTTGAAAGGCTTACTAAAAACCCACTTATCCGCCCGGTCCGTCTGATGGCCGAAGGCCGTAGCAGTGATTACGACCTTGATGAACTCGCCAACAACTTCTACAAGAACACAAAGGAAACTCTTCTGGAAAGGATCGAACTTTACAAAAATCCGGCAAAAATGCAGTTGCTCATTGCTGAATTCGACAGGATTGGGGACCTGAGAAAACAATACCTCAAGGCCAAGGAAAAGGCGGAAGAAATAATAATCGAAGTCACGAAATTCCGGGACAATCTAACTACCCAGAATCAGAAACTTGTGGACTCGAGCAGAAAAACCGATGAAAAACATTCGCGCATCTTCCTTGACAAAAAACTTCTCCTGGGTCTTGATGATTTCGAACTTTCTTCCTACAAGAAATATGCCGAACAGATCAAAGACATGTTCCGTGATTCTGTCATACTCACAACCAAAAGCAAAAAGAGAGACGGAGAGAGCGAACTGGAAGGCAGACTGTTCGGTAAATCCGGACTGTGCTGTGCTTTGATGTCCCTGACGGACGAGGAATTCAACGAACAGATGGAACTGATGTTCTCTGAAAAGCAATACGTTGACCTTTACGTCAGGAAATGTGCTGCTGTGGAGGAATCGGACAAGATCGCATTGGATGTTCAGCTCGATGGAATGATCGAGAGCAAAATGATCGATCCTGATGATTTCACGCTATTGCAGAAATTCGGGGCGGATATGGATCCGAAGATCCTCTCAGAACTACCGCAGATCCGCCACAAATTACAGATGTACAAAGAATCGATAAGAGGGCGGTTGGAAAGGGACATTGCCAATTGCGAGGCCATCCTCGATACTAAACTGGAAGATGCCCAGAGCGCCAAAATGATAGCTCTCATCGATGCGAAGATCTCCAACCTGGAAAATAAGGAAGAGTATCGCACATTTATCGAAGCTGAATCAGCATTCTCCATTCCTATGCAGGAGATGTTCAACGAACTTCACCTCTCTGAGAAGTTCACCGACGTGGACAGCGCTTACGAGACCCTGGAATCCAATATAAAGACACTTTCAGACCTTAGCGAAGACGAGATCGCCCTTTCGGACAAGACCTATCAGGAGATCATAGAATTCCTTGATTGCGAAAAACCGGACAAAAAAGACAATGAACGCATGGTCCGCGAGTTGAGGAACTACGTGAACGTCGTCGGCATCACCTGTACTGCAGAAGGACGTACCAAACATGATCCCAACGATGAAGACCAAAGGTCCTATCTCGATGCCACCACCATGGGTATCGATGTGGTCATCATCGATGAGGTCAGTAAGGTCCCGTTCACGGAACTGCTACGTCCGATCCTTGCTGGTAAGAGCATCATAATGGTGGGTGACCATAAACAGCTGCCTCCGATGTACAACGTCCGGTACGATATTACCTCGCCCGTAAAAGATGAAGCATTGATAGAAAGGGAAAATATGTTCAAAGCCCTCTACACCCAACCTATATTCAAAACGCTGTTCGACACTGCCCCGGACCATTCAAAGATAATGCTCAGAAAACAGTATCGTATGTCATCTCAGATAATGGCCGTCATCAATAGGTTCTATGGTGGCGAACTGGAAATGGGTTACGATGGACAGGATGCCAATAAAGCCCATCGCATAATTGTTCCAGGCAATGAAAAGAACTTGATCGATACTTCGAATTCCGTCTATTTCATCAATTGTAAAGGAAGGGACATCAGACAACAGGGAAGCATGTCGTTCGAAAATTCCGCTGAAGCGGATGCGGTCGCAAAACTTGTTGAACTATTAGAAAGGAACTGCAACACGGATTCAACCGGTGCACCGGTCGAAGATGCGACACAATCAGAGAAGATGACCATGGGTGTTATCACACCGTACCGTGCACAGGCCCGCCTGATCAAAAGCAAGACCGACAGGATCTATGAAAGTATGCGCAGAAGTGGGGTCCGCTCCAAATTCAAAACTTTCGGTGAAGAAAGATTCACTGTAAAATCAGTCGATGATTTCCAAGGAGACGAGAGAGATATTATCATCCTGTCCCTGGTCAGGACCAAGAGTTCAGCATTCATTTCGGATTACAGAAGGATCAATGTTGCCATGAGCCGTGCCAGAAGATTGCTGATCCTTGTCGGGAACGAAGAATCCCTGGTCAACGAAAACGTGGATCTCGACGGCGACGGGAACATGCACCCTGTTTACAAAGAGATCATTGATAAGATCAAAGAGGACGGAGGTTATCTCGAAGCGTCCGAATTGATGGAGGTGGATTGAAATGCTGGTCGAAGAGGAAAAGGACATCATGATCGAACTGACGATGCCCTTCGTGAAATTCGGGTACACTGCCAAAAGCGAACAACACAAAAGGGCATCTGGGATACAATATATGCTTCTGAAAATGATCGGTTATTCGGAGCAGGTGGCATCCAATCTGAAGGTCAAGGACGTGATGAGCATATTCTCGATCTCGGTCGATCTCACGCCGTTCATCATAAGCGAACTGGCACTATTGGCCAATACTCACATGGTCACACTCACTGGAGTTTCGGTGGATAAATTGAGTCCCAACACCCCCATGAATATGATCAAGATCAACGAAAGCTCAAGACCTCTTTATGAAACGGGATATGTCAGATCGAAGATGGAGGACCTCAAAGACGAACTTCTCTATCTGCCTATGCGGACCGAACAATTCAGAAAGGTCACTGACATGCAGAACACCCAGACGATCCGTGCGAAGATCGAGGTCGATCCGAAAAAATTGGAAATGTACCTCCATCACATTCACCCGAACTCTGAGATAAGTGACGTGAAGATCGAACGTGAACGGAAAGACCAGGATGGGAACGTAGTATCCCAAGGGCCCAAGATAAAGGGCTATTCACAGAATGTGTATCTTTATTTCAACCTCGTAGAGGGTTGTTTCGAAGTTGATGTGGATAGGTCTGGTATTGATCTAGATAAACTCAAGAATGCTTTCAAAGGGGAGGTCCTCCTCAAGAAATTAGATGAGGGGGTATTCACACTCAATGATGAAGATGGCCTGGAGGTCAATAGCTGGGCCATGGAACCGCCCAAGAATGTGACAAAACGCATTCTCCCCAGAGAATTCCAGGTAATGAAAGGATTGTTCTTCTACGGCAACAGGATCAAGAACAACAATCCCCCTAGTTCGATGTTCCAGAAAATGAACAGGGACCTTGGATGCGATGCATTGTTAGTGACCGATTCCGAACACATCTGCAAGTATTGGTTCGCCAAAGGGGATGTCGCAGTAAAGGGATTCGAAGGTGTGAAGAAGAACCAGAACATGGTCTACTTCCAACCGATCGTGTCCGCTGAGACGGTAAAACAGTGTATCCAAGAGGCAACTTCGAATCTAAAACTGCCTGGTGACTTTGACCTTCTCGATAAGATCTCGTCTGCTGCACACAACCCTGCGATATTCGCTGAAGCAGTATGTGAAAGGGTCAAGAACGGAAGTAGAACCATCCTGGGAGATACACTTGCCCAGATTGAAAAACTTCCGCAGAAGGTCTGGAAACCTTTGGTGGAAAGTGGACTCGAAGAGATCGCTTGTATGAAGGTCTCGGCAGATGAAGATCTGAAGGATGTTGCAGATTTCTGTTCTATCTGTAAGAAGAACGGATATGAGATCATCGGAACCAGGCTGATCGGTGCAATGAAAGATAAGTATAGGATAGCTAAAGTGGCTGACTGGGCAATAATGAACGACATCGGTAAAAATGTGGCCCTTTCCGATGAAGACCTTCCAAAAGATATCGCGGATCTGATCTGGAATGGGGGGTCCGAGACTTATGAATCGGAACTGCTTGGCAATATAACATCCGCATACGAATCATTCTCCCAGCTAAGGAATGTCACTTCCATCGAGGACCCTAAAAAATATTGTTTCGAGATATTGTCATTCGACGGTGATCTCTCGGAAATTCCAAACCTGGTCAATACACTCTACACCTCTTTGGATAATATTTCTGTGGCGCTGCCTCCATTCACCAAGGTCAGCGAGACCAAGGTCCTATTTGGACTGAAACCAGTATTCACAGCACTTTCCGGTTATGCCAAAAGTAAAAAGACGAAATGGGGCAGATCGGACATCCGCAAAGAGGAAAATTCTCTCCTGTTCTGCACTGTGTTAAGGCGTAAAATGTCCCAAGCTCTGTCCCGTTTGGGGGCCGAAGACCTTGCCGAATTGAAGAAACAAAAGATTGTTGATGCGGAGTGCATAAAAGACCTGACCAAATTCAATAAGGAATCGGAAAGGATCTGTACGTCTTCATTTGATGAGTCGATCGATCTTGATTCGCGCACCAGATGGGTCAATGCAGTTCTAAAACTCGAGGAACTAAGCTGAATCAGAAAGGTTGGGGACTGTTGCAGCAGTCCCCCTTGGAGAAAAACAAAGCTGTAACTTTGTGATTATAGATAGCATACCTAGTATATAAAATATGGTTATTCAATCCATCCAACGATAAACACATTTATATTCATTAAAGTGAAAAATCAAGAAAAATACCTCCAAAAACCTGTGTTTATTTAAAGAAACAACGAACATATCCAAAATGTAAATCAACTCGAAAATCAAGGGTATAAATACTGAAAATTGACATCGTTTCTTTTTGTTACATTAAAAGTTCATAGTCCTCCGCAAGATCCAAACAATGAAATCGGATTATTCCTCCAGTTCAAATTTTAAAAAGACAGAAGAACTAAAATCGATCAACTAACGATTTCCGAAGTCATTGCACTTTAGACTTGTTCTTGCTTCCCGGAGGCCTGCCTCTGCCCTTCTTTTCGACCTTGGGTGCCTCGAGCAGGCCCAGGTCGACGTACCGTTTCTCCTGAGCCTCGGTCAGGTGCAGGAGCTTCCATTCGGAGCCCGGAGACTCGCGGATCTTCATTCCCTTGCTCAGCAGCATCATGTTGGCCCTGAACGGCTTCTTGCACAGTTCCTTGATGCCGTAGAACTTCCTCCTCAGCCTGCATGTCATGATCACGGACAGGAAGTTCACGAACTCCGTGCCGATGA
>CAVHHN010000106.1:0-7306 GCA_963635855.1 Faecalibacterium sp. CAG:74
TTCCATTGCAATGGTCATCTGGAGATTGTGATATAGTGTTTTCTTTTGAAGTTGGAAGGGAACATATCAGAGAAGTTGTTTTTTTAATTCTTGGATCTTTGCAAAGAGTTCCCTTTGAACATGGTGTTGCTTTTCCTTTGCAAGTTTCTTCTCCAACTTGTCGATTTCATTCTGGATCTGCTCGTTTTTAACAACCTTCTCGATGGTCTCTCCAAAATCACCCTTTTCTTCAAGACCTCCGATAAAACGAACAAAATTGGCCCAGGCCTCCCCCAGATCCAGCCCCACCATCTCTAGATGAACATCCTCTTCCTTGATCCACTTGGTCTGGAATTTTGTCCCTTCCACGGTTGCCAATTTACATCTGTCTTGGTAAGTCATCACGTAGACCGTCTTATGGCCCAGACGATTAAGTGAATCTAGAATGCGTTCATCATACTCAGGTTCGTTAAGTTGCACCTCCATGACGTAGATGGCCTTAAGGTCTGGGGTGGCAGGAAGATTTACGGTATCGGAATTGATCAGTCCAAGAATAGTGAGTTTGTGTACCTGACTGTCAAAACGTTCCTTCTCTTTTCCAGTGATGTTCAGTTTAGAGAAGAACGCATCCTTGGGAATTGCCTTGCGTATAGCTGTTGAAGGAGGAAGACCATACATCATCTCACCACAAGGAAGCAGATAAGTTCAAAATCATCGAGTCCACTGGATTTGATAGTCGAAAAACTATCCTTTCCACTAAGGAATTCATCTAGTTCTGATTGTTCCTTCTGGTCTACGATACTATCGATGGATTTAGAGAGAAGGTCGGAAAGTGTAGCCATATTCCTTCCGTCATCGGTCTCCTCATTGAACTTCTTGCAGAGATCCTTGTAGATATTGGTCTTGCCCTTGCATGCATAACGCATCAGGTCGAGGAGTTTCTTGGGATCCAAATGATTGCAAATCACGGTTCCGTCATTCTTCATATAGACCATGTAAAATGGATGCAGGCGGTTCCTGTTCTCGAGATTGATCTTGTCGACCCTGTTGAGAAGAACGAATATCGCACCAGGAGGCATATTCTCGGTCGCTGGGACTACTGCATGAAGTCCGTGAGGGGTCCCATCCAACTGCCCTGCCACACGGGTGTAGTCAAGAAGATCCACCCTGAATTCGTTAAGTCCTAGATCCATGATCGATACGCCGGACTGCATCTCTTCGATATCGACTATCTCATTTTTCAGACGCTCAAGTTGACTCTTCCTGTACTCCAGATTTCCTTTCTCTGATTCATCAAGGACATTGTCATCTCCGGTAGAAGTGAGGACAGATGCTTTCATCCTGGCTTCTACCCTTGGTTTGAGATTTATGTACTCATCTAGATCGATGTCAGGCCAGAAGTTGACGAGTTGGATCACATTGTTGGTACTTCCAATACGATCGACACGTCCGAACCTCTGGATGATCCTGACCGGATTCCAGTGAATATCATAATTGATACAAAAGTCACAATCCTGCAGGTTCTGACCTTCGGATATACAATCAGTACCGATGAGGATGTCGATCTCTTCCTTGGCATCAGGATCGATTAGGTATCTCTTTTTGGATCTGGGGGAGAACCAGGTAAGTGTATCATTGAAATCCCCTCCGATCTCTTGGAGGGTGTTCTTTCCGTCGACAGTTCCGGTGATCTCCGCAACATTGAGTCCGTTTGACTTCAGTTCATCGCTGAGATTGGTATAGATATAATCGGCTGTATCGGTGAAGGTCGTGAAGATGAGGATCTTCCGATTACCTTCGTTGATGGGGTTGTTGACCTTATCGTAAATACACTATTTCAGGGTCAGTAATTTCTTGTCGATATCAGGAGTTATCTTCATCATCATTTTTGACAGCTTTGTCAACACCACCTGATCTTTCTCAAGTTCGAATTTCCAGTCAAGATAGTCCATATCAACTAGCTTTACCTTGAGATCCCTTTCGAGTGCATATGCTTCTTCATCCTCCTCGATATCATTGGTGTTCTCTTCAACAACGATATTGATCTTTCCCTTGTTCTGAACGAAACGTTCGATATCCTGAAGGGTCCGATTGACCCTACAAAGGACCTTATCAAGGGTCTTTTGAAAAGAATATACTGAACTTTCAAGCCTTTTGAGCAAGTTGATGGCCATCAACTTACGAATACCCTCTTCACGTCCTGCACGACCAATGGTAGTGGGATCTATACCATACTCAGCTAACTTGCTGGGAAGGATGAATTTAGAGGGAACATAGACAGCTAGGTTAAGTAGCTGAAGTGCAGCGTTGATATCTTTGAATGTGATTCCCAGGTCGGCGTCAGTGATTCCTGGGTGAGGATTCATGGGTTTTAAACGGGTCGGAAAATGACCTACTTCCTCCATTCCGTAGTATTTTTCTATATGCTTCCTGGACCTTGCAATGGTAACTGAATCAAGGACCTGGAAGAAATCATAGTCAAGCATGTTCAGTAAATTTTCGGTAGTCCGTTCTTCCGGTTCCAACTTACTCCATCTGTTGAAGGACTTCTGAGCATCACGGAATATCATATCGAGAGACCTATCGACCTTAAGATTTTCCTCGATCAATTTAGGGTCTCCCTCGTATGCGATCTGAAGCTGATTGTAAAGATCGTAGAACCTATTATTGACGGGGGTTGCAGAAAGCATCAAGACCTTGGTCTTGACCCCAGGTCTGACCACATCGTTCAGCAGACGAATATACCGATTGATCCTGTCATTCTTTTCGTCAAAGTTACCACCATTACGGAAATTATGAGACTCATCGATCACTACGAGATCATAATTCCCCCAGTTCAATAACCTGAGGTCGATTCCGTTGGACTCACCCTTTTTCCGGGAAAGATCGGAATGGTAGAGAAGATCATATCTGAAACGATCGGCCGTCAAGGGGTTGTTCCGGTAATTGGACTTATAAATGTTCCAATTCTCTGAAAGCTTCTTAGGACAGAGAACAAGAACGTTCTTGTTCCTTGACTCATAGTACTTGATCACTGCAAGAGCAGTGAAGGTCTTTCCCAATCCGACGCTATCAGCAAGGATACATCCATTGAAGAGTTCCATTTTGTTGATGATGCCGAGAGCGGCATCCTTTTGAAAAGAATACAGAGACTTCCAGATCTCAGATTCCCTGAATCCGGTCCCCTCATTGGGTAGATGATCAGTAGATATATCCTCCAGGAACTCCTTGAAAATGTTGTATAAGGTAACGAAGTAGATGAATTCGGGAGCGTTTTCATCGTAAGCTTCGGTCAGCTTCTCGAGAAGATCTTCCTTGACGTCCTTCAGTAGATCTTTGCTCTCCCACACTTGGTCGAACAATTGGAACCATGATGATGTTTCCTCGGCAGAGAACTTGGAGGTGTACATACCTATGCTGTTCCCCGGCTCGCTTCCAATTCCAACGGCCGTGAACTCGTTGATGGGTGTGTATGTTGTCTTCTCACCTTTGGTATCAATGTTCATCATCGAATTGACCGAACGGTTTGTGGTATTGGATCTGAACTCCGCCTTGTTACGGACCCAGTCGGCGCATTCCCTCGCTAGAGCTTTCTGGGTCAGTCCGTTCCTGAGTTTGATCTCGAAATCGGTACCATAAACACTACGTTCCCTCGACAGTCTGGGTATGTAGAATTCTTTCTTCTCCCTAGGGACCTTTTCTTCGAGAAAAGTAGGGGATGTGAAGATGAACCTAAAAGAATCGATGTTACCCAATTCCTTCTTCAATTCGTCAAAAGCGTAGATGGAGAAACATGCGGAAGCAATTGACACTTTGCTGCCTCTCTTCAAGGTCTTCTTCAGATCCTCGGCAACTGTGCAATTGATATTATCGATGTTCTCCACCTATTCTCACTCTCCCCTCAGCATAGTGAGAAGATTTCCATAACTGTCGATCTTGCCGAACTTCACGTCACCCTTGAATCCCTGGAACAGTTTAGACGCACACTCGATCTTTGAGTCCTCGATCTTATCAAGGTTCATCGATGACATGGAACCCTTGGTCTCAGCAATGAAATAGATATGTTTGACCGAATCTTTGTTGAAAGCGATGGCCCAGTCTGGTGAGTAATCTCCGACAGGTGTGGGGATATAGAACCCCCCCTTTCCGTCAGGAAGTTTCGCGTAAACAACGACCTCTTCTGCACCGTCGAGATCCTCTGCAAATGTACGTTCAATGGCACTGTCAGTGAAGATGTAGTCCTGAACATTCTTCTTGGACTCGTATGCCTTGGCGAACTCCCCTTCAGGACGGTTGACAGTGAATATCTCATTATCGAACTTCTGTCCTGTGGGTTCGTAAGTGATATGATCCACAATGGCGGTCGCTTTCTCCTCATTGATGAGCCTGGTGACCTTGGTAATGAACTCCTCAGGATTTTTCTTGAACATATCGAACTTGGCATTGTTGACACCTTTGAGGATCTCCACTATGGTCTTCCTTGTAAGTCCGGTTCCAGATGCAAGCTTCCCTACGAGGTCGTATTTCACATCCGAATAGGTTGATGCGTCGACTTCTTCGTTCTTAGTGGTTGCCTTGGTGAAACCTTCCTTGGTCTGTACCTGATCGAAGGTCATTTCGCTCTTCTGGGAGCCTGTCTTGACAGTATAACTCAATCCAGCGACAAAAAGCTGGTCGTTGATATGAGCGGCAGCCTTACCGATGAGTTCTTCGCTGTCAAAGGCCACTTTGTAATGGTACATGTGGTTGATCTCATCCCAGAGTTCAATGAATTCCTTCTTCTTGAAGTTGCCATTAAGCTTATTGGTTTTGATCTTGGGTTTACGTCCGTCAGCATACATATCCTTGACATTAGCAGGGGTGGTTGCCTTGACAAGAAGATCTTTGATACCATCGGAAAGATTCTCGATCTGTGGTGGCAGAGGTTTGAGTTCCCCTTTGTCCAAATCATGTTTCAGAGAATCGGTGGGCATATCATCGAAGTCGATGTAAAAATTACCTTCAAGATAACGATGGAGGTATTTCGCCTGTATATTATCCAAGATCACCTCTCCGGATTCAAGGAATACCTTCCTTCCAGTGAGATAATCGACAGTGATCGGAACTATTCTGGCACGTATGACCTCGAGGGTCTCGGACTGAAGCCCTTTGACAAAGGATTCATAATCCTCATCGGCAAGAACGGTCAATAGATTGATCTCGTGGAACATTGGTCCGAGGGTCTCATAATCCATCCTATCTCCGTTCTGGTCGACACAGATACGCATTCCCCTTCCGACCTCCTGCCTTCTCCTAGTAGTACTCTCGGAGTGTTTGAGAACGCAAATTTGGAAGACATTGGGGTTATCCCAGCCTTCGGATAATGCGGAGTGGGAGAAGATGAAACGGATCGGATCGTTCTGACTGATCAATAGCTCCTTGTGTTTCAAAATACGGTCATAGGCGCTGACGACCTCCTCTCCCTCTTTACCCTCCTTGGTATCCATCAAATGACCTTTCTTATCGATACTGAAGTAACCGGAATGGATCTCGCTGACAGGGTGCTTCTTCAAGTGGGCAATGTAGTCTGGATCATAGAACAATCCACGGCTCTGAAGGATGTTGTTGAACTCCTCCTCGAATATTTTACCATACTCCCCCAATTGTTCCTGTCCGTTGTCGTCGTATACTCTATATTTAGCGACCTCATCAATGAAGAAAAGTGAAAGTACCTTGATCCCTTTCTTGAAAAGCTTCTCTTCCTTATTCAAGTGGGATAGGATCGTCTCCCTGATCTGGATACGACGTTTGTTCTGCTCGCTGACATCTCCGATGGATTCTCCAGCATAAAGGACGGTTCCGTCACTGAAAGATACCTTATTGGAAATAGCGTCGATATCAGTGACGAACAGGTCTTTGTAAGCCTCGATGTGATTGGATTCTTGGTACAGATTATCCTGGTGGCTGATGATGTGGGTCTCTCTCCTCAGACCATTGTTGTGGTTGACGAGTATCTCCAACCTTACCTGCGGTTTCTCTTTTCCCCGGAGTACTATGGATTCGAAGTAAATGTAGCGGTCGGACCCGGTGATGTGTTGCACATCAACTCCTTTGACCTCGATCTTCTTGACAAGTTTCTGGTTGTATGCGTCAAGGGCATCAAGGGAGTATACCTTGTTGTGTTCCACAACATGGGTGGCAGAGAAATTCATCGAAAAGAGAACATTGAAGTTCTTCTTGAGTGCTTCCTGTGTTGCGTTGCCGTTGAGCTTCTGAGGTTCGTCGAGGATCAGAATGGGCCTGTTGGCGGCAATGATGTCGATAGGTCTCCTGGAGGCGAACTCGTCCCTCTGGGTATAGATGATCCTGCTTTCCTTGTTCTTGGCACCTTCTTTGAGGGAGGATGCGAAGGCCTGGGAGTTGATGATCATCACATTGATCCCGGAATTCTGGGAGAAATCGTCGATCTTGTTTAGATTGGAAGAGTTGTAGATGAATGCGCGGAGTTTCTTATGATAGATTTCCATAAAATGATCTGCGGTTGTCTGGATGCTCTTATCGACACCTTCACGAATAGCAATGCTAGGTACGACGATTATGAACTTACTCCAACCATAGACCTTGTTCAACTCAAACATGGTCTTGGTGTAAACGTAGGTTTTTCCAGTCCCGGTCTCCATCTCGATATCGAGAGTTACGGTTCCAAGAGGTTTTTCGATGTTTTCCGAAACTGGGAGTCCCCATTCTCTCTGAACAGACTGGATGTTCTTCAAGATCTGATCATTGGATATTGTCAGATCATTATTCCTGTATGCCATTCCGAGGTCTTCGAGAGGAATGCCTATTTCAGTATCGATCTTCATCTGATATGATTTACTAGATCCAGGATCATGACGATGTCTGATTCCATCGTTGAACTCTTGCCCCTCGAACACCTTTACGATGCTTTCAACTGCGTCACCTTGATATTTGAGTGTCTTGAATGTGAATCTCATTGTTAACCCTCTGAATCATAGAACCATTGTCTTCGTGTTAGGGCTGTATGCCTTGAAGATCTGTTCGAAATTAATGGCGACTGCATCATTTTGCATGGAACTATCTCTAAAAACAACATGCCGTGGTTGTTGCTTTGCGATTGTAGTCACGACTTCATCATTGATATCCTCATCAAAACAAGCAATTAGATATCCATTATCTACGTTGAACACCTCTTTATTGCAAACAATCTCCCTCTTAATTGTAGATGAAAGTTCAATACCCAATTCAAGCATTGTTTGAATAAGTAAATCTTCTCCACTGCGATTAAATTTGACATTAGATATTGCAGAGTCTAAAGTATTTTTACTAA
>CAVHHN010000107.1:0-7152 GCA_963635855.1 Faecalibacterium sp. CAG:74
TCCTTGCAGTTATGGTTCTTGGTCGTAAAGGAAAATATATGGTTCAGATCGACCGTGAATCCGGTGATGGAAGACATGATATCCTTATGAAAAGCAAATTCCCCAGATATCCGAACATCGTGGTGGAGATCAAGAAGGCCAATCCCAACGACAGCGAATCTGTCGTTGATAATTTGGCACATGAGGCATTGGACCAGATCCACAGGAAAGATTACTGCAGAGGTCTGAAAGGAAAGACCTTGCTGTATGGTATCGCGTTCAAAGCAAAAACAGCCACCGTCCTTCTCGAAGAAATCTGCCTATGATCAACAAGGTCACCTGCTCAAATGCGATCTGGACTAGACAACAACAGAAGAAATATGCTTTGCATACTATAGTTACGTTCAATGTTTCGAATTAAACCAAGTGTACAGTATGATTTCAATGGGGCCCATCGACGGTCGGACAGTTCCTCAATACGTTCTTCGGTTTCCATATAGAGATCTTTCAGCTTCTGGCGGTATTCGTCCGATGCGTTCCATAGTCCACGTTCGATGGACTCTTCCAAACGTTTGAGAATATTCATTGCAGCATACGGATTTTCATCCATCATCCATTCGCGGGTATTTTCATCAAGAAGGAACTTGTCCGTGATCCCTTCATACATCCAATCCTCTGCAATATCTGAGGTAGCTCCCCACGCCATTGTGTATTCAGTGATGTTTGCCAATTCTGCGGCACCGCGGTAACCGTGTTCTTTGAGACCGTTTATAAACTTCGGATTGAGGATCTTGCTACGGAAAGTATATCTCAATTCCTCTTGTGTGTTTCTGACCTTGGTCTTATGTGGATTGGACCCGTCGCCCATGATGCTCATAGCATCCTTTTTACCATATGTGCGGACGAATGCGTTCATTCCACCCAGATATTCATAGACATCATCACAGTCCAGAAGGTCGATCTCTCTATCGGGCATGTTTTTGACGGTTACTGAAACTTTTCCAAACCTTCTGATGAATTCGTCCTTCATCCTCGCCCCGTAATTTCCTTTGGCGTATCCGTTGGAACACCAATCGAGGTATACATTTGCAAGATCCTCTACAGTTTCCCAGGAACCTGTTTCTATTGCCTTGTTCACTCCGGTGCCATATCCTCCAGGGGGTGCACCGAATATCCTGACAGAATTCCTTTGCCGAGCCTCATCGGGGGAAAGTCCGCTGACGATCCCTTCTACGATATCTTTTCTCAAATTGGCGGCTAGTGCATTATCCTCTTCGGATTCATCGAGGCCAATGACCAGATTAACTGCATCATCCAAAAGGTCGATAAGGTTAGGGAATGTATCTCTGAACAGGCCGGTGATATTGATAGTAACATCTATCCTGGGTCTTTTAAGTTCTGATATCGGAATCACTTCCAGGTCGATGACCTGACCACCGGTCTTCGACCACACCGGTTTCACTCCCATGAGCCACAGAAGATAGGAGACATCGTCACCACCGGTCTTCATTGTGTCCGTGGCCCAGATGACAAATCCTACTTCGCGAGGATATTCTCCCTTTTCCGATACATATCTCTCGATCATCTGATCGGCCATTTTCTTACCGATCTCCCACGAAGATCTGTTAGGGACCGTGTCAGGATCAAGACTGAAATAGTTGCGCCCCATCGGAAGTATGTCCGCGTTTCCGCGGGTAGGTGCACCAGAAGGGCCCGGTAATACATATCTTCCATCAAGACCAAGTATGGCATTATCTAGCTCCTCGGTCATCTTTTTAATGTTCGGGACAACCTTTTCACAGATGAATTTTATACCTTTGTCAAGGTCAGGGGATACTTTACCGTAAAGCAAATTCAAATGTTCCATACATTTTTGAATATCATAGTCTGTGCTTCTCATCCATGCCAACAGTTCTTGGAATCCACGGTCGATACGTGCCGTTGCATCGCTGTTCAGTTCTCCTGTGGGAAGTGTTCCGGTCGGATCATCAAGACATTTTTGGAGATCTATACCGATATTGACCGCAAAAGAATCCCTGACCGAGGGAATATCTGCATTGTCAAGTCTTACCAGAGAGTAGACCATCTCATCGAAATGGATTCCTTGCGGCACCCTTCCGAGAACGTGCAGATCTGACCTTATCAAAGCATCTTTCACTTCATCGAGATACTCGTGAAGTTTTACCACATACTGACCAAAATCTTTCGGTCCAGGGTCGGCATCTATGCCAAGGTCGTTGAACATATTGTGTTCTTTTGCACTCAGATATATCTGATTGATCAATTCATCGAGACGTTCATGGGATGCAGATCCTTTCAGGCGGAAATAATCTTGGAGAGGCACCTCTATTTCAGAAAGTTCCTCATATTCCCCGGCCCTTGCCATAGTGGGAGGCATATGCCCAAGTAGGACGGAGTTGGCCCTGCGTTTGCATTGGATCCCCTCCCCTGGGTCATCGATGATATAGAAGTAAAGGTTGGGAAGTCCACCGAGCACAACGTCCGGATTACATTTTGATGACATTCCAACATTCTTGCCGGGGAGCCATTCGACGGTGCCATGGGTCCCTACATGGATCACCATGTCTGCCTTGAACACATCACGGATCCATCTGTAATACGCAAGATACTGGTGTTGGGAGAACAGCTCAGGATCGTGAATGTTCTGCTCCATCTTGTCTGCAGAACCCCTCAGTGGTTGATAACCTAGGAATATATTTCCATTCACAATGCCGGGAATGATCAAATTCTTGCCGTCGACACAGATGGTCCCCGGACATTTTCCCCAGGAACTTTCTATCTGTTCTTGGTCCCATTTCGGTATCGTTCTGAACTGTTCTTCATATTTGTTGGAGGGGACAAGGTCAGCCGCCTTTTCACGGATCGTCTCCGATGAAAGATTGTCGAGGTCATTGGTAATATTTTCAAGAATGGTGTTGATCAATGCTTTACCGTTATCTGGCACTTCATCGATAGAATATCCTTCGTCATGAAGCCTGTGGATAAGTTCCGACACACTTTCCGGCGTATCGAGGCCGGCCGCATTGCCGATACATCCAGAGTCAGGACGGGATTGCCACAAAATGATGGCCACTCTTCTATCCTTTACTGGTATGGAACGGAGCCTTGCCCAACTGAGAGTGAGATCGGCCAATCTCTCGATCCTATCATCAATGGGGATCGCACGTTTCTTTCCACTGCCTGAAGGTGTGTAGCAGATCGGATATCCGATGATGTTACCATCGATCTCCGGAAAAATGACATTTGCACTTATGTCATGTTTGTTAAGACCCAGCTTATTGGTCTCATAATCTGCGTAGTCCCCTGTGACCGTTATCGCATGTAGTATTGGAACGTCGGTGACTGTATGGTAAAAATTTTCATCATCTGGAGTACCGAGACCTTTGGTGTCCTTGGAACTTCCGAGCACTGAAAAGGAGGTCACCGCAACGACCGCATCGATGATCGGTTTCCCATTATCGGTAAAATATTTGTTGAAAACATCGTGGGTGATCTTATTTCCATCAGCAGAGAACGATGCTGCGATGTAAAAAACAGGGATGACATTCATCCCTTTGGATTCATAGATCTCTACCATTCTGTCGATCTGTGCCAGATTGTTGTATATCCAGAGACTGTTAGCAAAAAGGATACCTACTGTGGGACGGCCTTTCACCAATGAATTCAGGTATTCTTCCTTTGATACATCCCTTGGAAATCTTGGATGATATATTCCGTCGGGACGGGGCTCTAGAGGGCTGGGAGCGGTAACACTTGTCAGACCACACAAATGGGCCACAGTGAGATACAGGCCGTATTCATTCTCCGCACCTCTTGCAGCACAGTATCTGCAAAGATTACGATATTCTTCATCGGTCCCGCGGAAGAGGGATCTGTTCATGACAGTTATGTCGGGGCTACCTGAATAAATGAGCACATAGCCTTTACATTCAGAAAGTATCATCTTGTATTTTTCAAACCTCTTGAAACGGTCCGTATCGGACATGCATCTCATGAAGATGAAGTCAGCCGCCTTAGTGTGTTCGATAAGTTCCTGATACAGGATAGGATCATCATCAAGATCGGTACTGTTTTTGGCATAGATCTCCGGTTCGAGACCTATTTCCTGTAGCCTTTTCGCAGGTTCTGCCATCAGAACTGCATCTGCTGATTGAACCGAGATCACTACAATTCTGATTTTCACGACCAAACCTCAGATCTTGCGATATCTTATCAGGTAATAGTCCAACAGGAAGAATGCGATCATGAAGATACACAGTACACCGAGCGCCCAATAAGGGAATGCATAGATGTCCAAAGTGGCAGACCTTATGCAGACGCTTGCTTCGGTCAGTGGAAGAACGTACAACGCCCCCTGGGCCCAGACCGGAAGATTCTCCACAGCGAAGAAAGTACCACATAGGAAGGTCATCGGAGTGATCACAAGTGAGCTGAATGTCGCCATGGATGCGTGAGATTTCGCAAGAAGGGCCGCAGATACTCCCAAGAAGGAGAATGTGAAACATGCGATCAGAAGGCTGATGATAAAGAGAGGGGTCAGATGGAGGAAGGAAGGCTCCAACACATACCCTATAATGAACATCAGACCCGCACTCAGTACTCCGCGGATGACCCCGATCACGGCCTTTCCGATTACTATAGCTGAACAGCTCAGGGGACACATCATCATCTCATCGAAACAGCGGTAGTAAAGTCTCTGTACGTTCAATCTTGCAGAAGTGGCACTGAACGATGCAGAAAGAGTGGTCAGTGCAATGATACCGGGGATCACAAAGTCCAAGTAGGGTACAGTGACCCCGTCCACGACGATGTCTCCACCATTGATCCCATATCCGAATGCAAGAAGGTAAAGGATAGGGGTGACAAGACTGGAGATCAGGATGTTCTTGATCGTATGGCGCATGTAACGCAGGTCGCCCCAAGCGACATAGTAGATCTCGTTCAAGAGCGACATCACATCACACCCTTGCTGTTGGCGGTGCCGTTATCGTTGATGTGGTTGCCCGTGAGCTCTACGAAAACGTCCGAAAGGTTCGTCCTACGGAGGAGGACCGTGTTCGAATCATCAAGGGTTTTTGTGAAGGAATCTGCTTCCTCCTTGGAATCAAAATAGCGATACTGGGTCCTGCGTTCAGAATTATAGTATTCTACGGTGAATGAACCCAATCTTTTAGATAGTTCAGAAGGTGTATCTTCGGCAATTATTCTCCCATGATCGATGATGGAGACCCTGTTGCATAACGACTCTGCTTCCTCGATGTAATGGGTGGTAAGAAAAATGGTCATTCCGTCGTCATTGAGTTTACGAAGGAGATCCCACATACTTCTGCGGGATTGGATGTCAAGACCTACGGTCGGCTCGTCAAGAAAAAGGAGTTTGGGGCGATCGACAAGAGCGCAGACGATCGCGACCTTTTTCTTCCAACCACCGGAGAGGGTATCGACCTTACGATCATAATATTCCCTGAGTCCGATGTAGTCGGCCAATTCATCGATACGTCCCTTTCTTTCAGAACGGGGGATCTTATGGTACATCGCATGGACCATCATGTTCTCCCAGACCGTGAGGTCCTTATCAAGACTGATCTGCTGTTGGATGACCCCGATCGTGGCCTTGGCCTGTATCGGTTCTTTTCTGACGTCGTGACCGCTGATGTACACTTCCCCTGAATCAAAATCGGAAAGTGTACTCAATATCCTTACTGCGGTCGTCTTTCCTGCACCGTTCGGCCCAAGAAAAGCATACATTTCTCCACTTTTGACGTGGATATCGATTCCATCAAGGGCACGTTTACCGCTATACTCCTTGACAAGACCTTTCACTGAAATGATCTCTTCCATCACACACACCTATATCGCAGGATGATTGTACCATGAGTATTTAGGTGTAATACTGTGTTAGTCTTTCCTAATTTATTGGCTAATCATTTCCTGTGACGGTCCATTTCTTCGTTCAAAAGAGCGTCGGCACGGGGGATGAATTCCTGGGACCTTCTGACGTTGATGAACCGGACCTTCGGGATAAGTGATGCAAGTGCGACCGCATCGGCATGAAGTTCCAACATATCTTTGGATTTCACCTTATATTCACCGGTCATCTGTCTGATGACGAGTTGTGAATCCATGACGAACTCTGCCTCTTTGGCTCCGAGTTGGATCGCTTTGGTAAGTGCTGCTATGAGTCCCCGATACTCGGCATAGTTGTTGGTGTGGACACCGAGGAATTCAGCATGTTCGTGTAGGATCTTGCCATTTTCGGTCACCACAATCGCATACGCTGAGATACCTGGATTCCCTCTGGATCCGCCATCGGAATAAATACGGTACATTTTCGGCCTCTGAATGATGATGAACATTCGATTTGATTTAAAATAGCACAAAATTGGCGTCCCGGACGGAATTCGAATCCGTGTCGAGGCCTCGACAGGGCCTCATGATAGGCCACTACACTACCGGGACGGCTAAAACTCCTTAATGTCGGGCAATATATAATAGTTTCTAGGTGACTTTGGAGCCAGAATTTCTCATTCAGATGGTGTAGAGTCAGCTGTGCCAGATATTGAATTTTCTATTGTGTGAGTGCCTTTTGTGGTATGAGGGACATTGATGATGTGATCGCACCCATCCGGTATCGTATCTGAGTTACCAACTGAGTGATCATCAAAAAGGCCCCCTTGAAATCATACTGTTGTTATCTAGCCCAGATCGCATTTGAGAGCAGGAGATATTGTTATCATAGGCAGGTCTTTTCGAGAAGTACTATGGATGTTTTTGCTTTGAACGCGATACCGTACAGCAAGGACATTCCTTTCAAGCCCCTGCAATAATCTTTCTTGTGGATCTGTTCCAATGCTGCATGTGCCAGACTGTCTACGACAGCTTCACAGTCACTGGAATCGGCTTTCTTTATCTCGACCACAATGTTCGGATATTTGGGGAATTTGCTTTTCATAAGGATATCATGTCTTCCATCACCGGATTCACGGTCGATCGATATCTCATATCTTCCTCCCCGGCTGAAAACAATGGCGGCAAAGATGACATGGTAATTGGCTTCGTCAGCCAACAGTAATGAAGAGAACTTGGCATAGTGAGTATCCAATTCCTGTTTGATCGTTGAGGTATTTCCTGCTTCTAAAGCATCAAGCAGGT
>CAVHHN010000108.1:0-6924 GCA_963635855.1 Faecalibacterium sp. CAG:74
TCCCTGGTTTCCATTAGCTTCCCTAGTTCCCTAACTATGGTCGGAGAATCCGTGTTCAGGGGGAAGGTCTACGAAAATGATGGCGAAACCGAACTTGCAAAGACGGCTGAAAATTTGGCGGGGTCCACCTTCAGTTATATAAACGGTAAATGGATCAAAATAGCATCACCCTCGGAAGGTGGTTCGTACAAGGACTTTGGTAAATGTGGAAATGAGCTCTTTTATGAATTCGATTCCGCTACTGGAACTCTCAAAATATTTGGGTCTGGACCGATGAATGATTATTCCGATTATACAATGCCTTGGAATTCGCATAAAGATAATATAAAAGCAGTCGTCATTGCCGATGGTGTAACTACCATCGGGGATTACGCATTCTTACAGTGTACTTCCATTACTTCTGTGAGTTTTTCCGATTCTCTCGCCTTAATTGGAAATTATGCATTCATGGATTGTAGCTCTCTCTCCTCTATCACCTTACCAGAGTCCGTTATCACCCTCGGAAGCTATTCTTTTTACAACTGTACTGCATTGACCTCAGTAACTTTTACTGATTCAACCGTATTCATAGGAAAATATGCCTTTTACAACTGTACTGCTATTTCCACATTGGTCCTTAGCGAACCCATTTTCTCTCTTGGAGAATCTGCTTTCAAAGACTGTACTGGTCTGAAGGAACTTACAATTCCAGCGGGAATTGACACTGTCGTATCCATCGACAGTCCTGTCTTTGAGGGTTGCACAAATATAGAAAAGATCACCTTCACTGGAACCGATGGATGGCACCCATATGCCACGGATCGTTTCCAACCTTTCTTTAAATATTCTCCATGGCAGATCAATAAATCTACTTTAAAGACGGTCATCATATCAGATGGTTTGACTTCCATTGGGGAATATGTATTCGATGATTGTGCCGCTTTAACCTCTGTAATTCTTTCCAATACGGTCACGATCATCGACAACAATGCGTTCTGTCGGTGTACTTCCCTCACTTCCGTGACCATCCCCGATTCTGTCACATCAATTGGAGTATGCGCATTCAAGGGTTGTACTGCTCTCCATACAATATCTTTGCCCGATTCAATTACCTCTATCGAGGAATCCGCATTCAGTGACTGTACATCCCTCTCTTCCTTGACCATCCCCGATTCTGTCACATCTCTTGGAGAATCTGCATTCCAAGATTGTTCCTCCCTGATTTCAGCGACAATATCCAACCACCTTATATCAATCGGATCTTACGCTTTCAATGGTTGTACTTCCCTCACTTCCGTGACCATCCCCGATTCTGTCATGTCCATTGGAAAATACACATTCAAGGGTTGTATTGCTCTCCCTACAATATCCCTACCAGATACAATTACCTTTATTGGAGAATCTGCATTCCGTGACTGTACTTCCCTAACTTCCGTAACCATCCCTGATTCTGTCACAAAACTCGGAGAATCCGCATTCCAAGGTTGTTCATCCTTGAGCTCTGTCACAATATCTAACCACATTAGATTTATCAATGCTTACGCTTTTTACGATTGTACTTCCCTCACTTCCCTGACCATTCCAGATTATGTCGTATGGATTGGAACTTCTGCCTTCTCTCACTGTACTTCCCTCACTTCCTTGACTCTTCCTGATTCAGTTAGGCTCATTGGAGAATCTGCGTTCAGTCGGTGCACATCTATTACTTCCGTGACCATTCCTGATTCTGTCAGAACTATCGGCCCCTCTGCATATAGTGGCTGTTCATCTCTCAGCTTCGTGACCCTCCCTAATTCAGTCACCGCTCTTGGAGATAGCGCGTTCAGTAACTGTTACTCACTTACTTCTATAGTCGTTCCTGATTCCATTACATCTATCGGAAACTATACCTTCCTAGGCTGTAGCTCTCTTATCACCATATCTCTCCCGAACACTATCACATCCATCGGGGACTCTGCATATAGTGGCTGTTCATCTCTGACCTTCGTGGCCATCCCTAATTCAGTCACCTCTCTTGGAGATGGGGTGTTCAGTAACTGTTGCTCACTCACTTCTATAATCGTCCCAGATTCCATTACGTCTATCAAATCATCAGTATTTCGTGAGTGTACTTCATTGACCTCTATGATCATCCCCGATTCAGTCACCTCTCTTGGAGCATCTGCATTCGATAATTGTAGCAGTTTGAAAGAACTCACACTTCCTGCCACCCTTAACGCCGTCGCTTCCGACGAGAATCCTGCTTTTAGAGGTTGCCTTCAAATCGAAAAGATCACATTCACGGGATCGGGTACCTGGTGCACATACGACACAAACAATTACGAATACACACCATGGCAACTATGTAAATCCTCTTTGACCTCAATTGTAGTCTCAAAAGGCATAACCACGGTCGGGGATCATATGTTCCAGGGTTGTAGCAAACTCATTTCTGTGATACTTCCCGACACTATTACCTTGATCGGAGTTTCTTCGTTTGAAGATTGTACTTCCATACCCTCTGTGATCATTCCCGATCAGGTCAGGTGGGTTGGAGCCTCTGCCTTCTGCAATTGTGCTTCAATGGTATCCGTGACCTTTTCCAGATCTGTTGTGCACATCGGAGAGTCTGCGTTCAGTCAATGTACCTCCCTCACTTACTTGACCATCCCTAAGTCTGTCAGAACCATTGAATCCTCTGCGTTCAAAGGCTGTACCTCATTGATATCCTTGAGCATTTCCGATGCAGTCCTCAGTCTTGGTGGATATGCTTTTGAAGATTGTAGAAGTTTGAAAGAACTCACAATTTCTGTCACGCTTCATACAGTAACCTACGATAATATTCCTGTTTTCACTGGTTGCCATCAAATTGAAAAGATCACATTTACCGGTTCGGGTACCTGGTGCGCATACGAAGGAGACTATTACGAATACACACCATGGCAACTAAGTAAATCCACCCTAACCTCGGTTGTATTCTCTGAAGGCATAGCGACAATCGGAGATCATATGTTCCAGGGCTGTAGCAAACTCCAATCTGTGACAA
This sequence comes from Faecalibacterium sp. CAG:74, assembly GCA_963635855.1. Classification (GTDB taxonomy): domain Archaea; phylum Thermoplasmatota; class Thermoplasmata; order Methanomassiliicoccales; family Methanomethylophilaceae; genus Methanomethylophilus. The sequence goes on from CAVHHN010000108.1 coordinate 3,005, forward strand.
TTCCCGATACGGTCATATTTATTGGAGCCTACTCGTTCCACGGCTGTACTTCTATTACCTCTGTGAACGTTCCCAATCATGTTAAATGGGTTGGAGCCTATGCTTTCTGCAATTGTACTTCATTGGCTTCAGTGACCCTTCCCCATTCTCTTTTGCGCATCGAAGAATATGCCTTCAGTCAGTGTACATCTCTCACTTACGTGACCATTCCTGATTTTATCGAAAAGATTGAGCCATTTACATTCAATGGATGTACTTCATTGGTATCTGTGACCATTCCCGATTCAGTCACCACACTTGAAGAATCTGCGTTCAAAGATTGTACTGGTTTGAAAGAACTTTCAATACCTGCTTCTCTTGACGCCGTCGTTTCTAATAAAAATCCTGTTTTCAGTGGTTGCCTTCAAATCGAAAAGATCACATTCACTGGTTCAGGCAAATGGTGCAAATACGACGCAAATAATTATTACAAATTCACGCCATGGCAGTTAAGTAACTCCTCTTTGACCTCAATTGTAATATCTGAAGGAATAACCACGATCGGAGATCGTATGTTCCTGGATTGTAGCAAACTCCAATCTGTGACAATTTCTGAGACCATCAAATCGATCGGAGTCTCTTCGTTCCAGGGCTGTACATCTCTTGTCTTTATAGATCTTCCATACTCCGTTGTATCCATTGGACCTTCTGCATTCGAGGGATGTGCTTCACTAAGGTCCCTGTCTCTCTCGAACGCTGTCTCCTTCATTGAATCTTCTGCATTCAAGGGTTGTAGTTCCCTTGCTTCCATAAGCCTTCCAGATTCAGTCACTTCTATCGGAATGTCTGCATTCAAGGGTTGTAGTTCCCTTGCTTCTATAAGCATTCCAGATTCAGTCACTTCTATCGGAAAGTCAGCATTCTATGGGTGTTCCAGTCTTACTTCAATAGTCATTCCTGATTCGGTAAATGAACTTCCACCAAATATGTTTACAGGATGTTCCAGTCTCCTCGCATTCACTATCGGAAATTCCGTATCATCGATCGGTTATGAAGCGTTCGATGGATGTACTTCACTCGCCTCCGTGACCTTCCCTAATTCGATAGTATACATTGGAAATAATGCGTTCAATGGAACCTTCTTCAAGGCAAATGGTATTGAAAAACTCTCCATATCCCCGGCAAATCTAGCAGGGTCCACGTTCACGAAGATTGATGGTAAATGGGTCAAACAATCTTCCACTGAGGAGTACATTGTCGTATCTGGCATATGCGGAAAGGATGTCAAATATGCATTCGATGTCTTTACTGGTGAACTTACGATAAGTGGTTCCGGAGCAATGTGTTTCAATGATTCGGTGCCTTGGCATAAGTACAGAGATTATATTGAAACAGTAGATATTGGTGATTCGGTCACGACCGTCGCAGATAATGCGTTTAGTAAGTGTACTTCTCTTAGATCTGTAACTCTCGGTGACCACATCGAATCGATAGGTGAATATGCATTCAATGGTTGTGAAAAACTTGAATCTATCACCATCCCTGATTCTGTCATGACTCTTGGAAGATACGCATTCGATGGATGTACCAATCTTCATAAAGTGCATCTCGGTAGTCAGGTCGGATCGATAGGGTATTTTGCATTCCAAAACTGTACTTCTCTTGGTTCCCTCTCAATTCCCGATTCTGTCACAACCATCGGAGCCTATGCATTCTACGGTTGTACCAAATTAACTTTCATAACTATCTCCAAATATGTTTCATTCATTGGAGGTCATTCGTTCAGCGGAACCTTCTTTGAGGCAAATGGTGAAACAGAACTCGAATTGACAGCAACAAATCTTGCTGGATCCACTTTCAAAAATATTGAGGGCAAATGGATCAAACAAATTTCCGGCAAATGCGGAGTGGCTGTTTATTACGAATTGGACTATCCCACCAGGACACTTTCGATAACCGGGTCCGGGGCGATGTACGACTATTCGTACTCCAACCCGTCCCCCTGGTATTCATACATTGGTTATATCGAATCGGTTGTTGTAGGCGATGATGTTACAACCATCGGGTCTAGTGCATTCAAGGGTTGTTCCTCCCTCACCTCCCTCACCATTCCCGGAAAAGTCACAACCATCGGATCCTTTGCGTTCGATGGTTGTTCCAAACTAGCTTCCCTCATGATCCCCGAATCGGTCGAAACTATCGGAGAAAATGCGTTCCTTGCCTGTTCCAGACTCACTTCCGTCACCATTCCCGAAAACGTCACATCCCTCGGATCTGCTGTGTTCGCAAACTGTTCTGAACTTGAATCCGTCACTATTCAAAGTTCCCTCGCATCCATCGGAGATCGTATGTTCGGCGGTTGCACGCACCTCAGTTCCGTCACTCTCTCGGATTCCGTCACAACCATCGGACAGGGTGCTTTCGCCTGTTGTGAGTCCCTCACTGCACTGACCTTCCTCGATTCCGTCGAGTCCATCGGAGATTTTGCGTTCGATGGTTGTTCCTCCCTCACCTCCCTCACAATACCAAGTTCTGTCCTAACCATCGGCAGTAATGCCTTCTGCAACTGTACCTCCCTCACCTCCCTCACAATACCCAGTTCCGTAAAATCCATCGGACTGGGTGCGTTAGACGGAACATTCTACGATCTCGATGGAGAAAGGGAACTCCGGCTTACCACCGAAAACCTGGCCGGATTCACTTTCGAGAAAACCGGGGAAAAATGGATCAAACAGATGGTATCTGGTATATGCGGAGAATATGCCACTTATGAATTAGATCGCTCCACAGGAACTCTCACCATCAGCGGTTCTGGAACAATGTATGATTATCCCAATGGTATCAGTCCATGGAATTCATATAAAGAATTCATCAGATCTCTCGTCATTGGTGACTCCGTTACGTCGATTGGTGCTTTTGCATTCAGCGACTGCACTTCTTTGACCACAGTGACCATTTCCGATTCTGTCACATCGATCGGTGACTTTGCTTTTGAAGGCATTACCTCCATTGCCTCAATTACCATTCCAGATTCCGTTGAATCTATTGGAAACTCTGCATTTGAAGCTTGTACCAAACTTATCACCATCAACCTCGGTAAGTCTGTCAACTCCATCGGATGTTCTGTATTCGAGGGATGTTCATCACTTGCTTCCTTTGTTGTTTCCGACGAGAATGGTGCATATACTTCGATCGACGGCATTCTTTTCAGCAAAGATACGCATACTCTGATACAATATCCTCTGGCTAAAGAAGGAACATCTTACGTGGTGCCCGCCTCCGTTACAACCATCAAATCCTCTGCATTCAGCGGTTGTACTTTCCTTACAGCTATAACCATCCCCGATTCTGTTACAATCATTGAAGATGATGCTTTCGATGGGATCTTCTACGATGCTGATGGTGAAACGGTACTTGATAATGAAAATCTGGCTGGTTACACATACAACAAAGTTGACGACAAATGGGTCAAAATCGAAAATTAAACGAATTAAAAAATTGAGACATCCAGCAGACACATGCCGAAAGACGAATACTGTCGGTGCTATCTATCCTGCACCGACGTTTTTGTTGATCGTGTCTGCTGGATAACAAACCTTTTGGTTTTTTTTACCTGATTTCGGAATATCCCCCTCTGTGGGGTGAATTTAGCAATATCACTTTTGTTATTGTGAGGGTGGACTTTACCTGAGTGTAGTTCCTGATTCTTTATCAACGGATTTGATGCCTAAATTCTGCCGTGTGAGTAATCGTCAATAGTTCGCTATTCTCAATATCGAATGAAAGCAACCCGGTTGTTCAATAGTTGGGGTAGGTGACCACGGAGTTGGTGCTTGTCCTATGACATTTTGACAAGTATCCCGATCGACCCCCGGAGAAGGGCGGAGAGTGTAGGGGACGGGTTCGGAGAACGGGCCCGGAGGCCCTATGGGGCGGTTCTC
>CAVHHN010000109.1:0-6872 GCA_963635855.1 Faecalibacterium sp. CAG:74
TAAAAACATTGTAACCAACAATATTTTTTAAATCAATATGATTAATCAAAAAAGATACTTTATATTATATTTCCAATCAATTGCAATGGAACCAATTTACAAAGGCGCAAACATATTCTGGGAGATCAAAGATGATACGCTCTTCCTCAGTGGTTCAGGAGATATGATTTATAAATTCGATGAGGAAAAACAACGTATCTCCATCCCCTGGTATTATAAAGATTTCACCAAGGTCGTCTTTGAAGGGAATATCACATCCATCGGCCCCGAGACGTTCCATACCTCCGATCTCACTGAGATCGTGATCCCAGATTCGGTGACAAAGATTGAAAGCCTGGCCTTCTGTTCTTGTAAGTCGTTATGGAAGGTCATCATCGGTTCTGGGGTCACCATGATAGATTATTACGCATTCAGCTATTGCGAAAATCTGAAAATACTTGCATTGGGAAAGAATCTCAAGACCATAGGTTACAATGCATTCTTAGGCTGCACATCCCTTAAAAAGGTTGAATTCCCCTGCAGACTGAGAATAATAGATGATTGTGCCTTCGGAAACTGCACCTCCTTAAAAAGGATCTACATCAAAAACACCATATCCTCCATCAAAGGCAATCCTTTTATTTATTGCACCTCGATGAAAGAGATCAAGGTCGCCCCAGGCGTTCGGAACTACAGTTCATTCAATGGATGTCTTGTTGGTTGGGCCGGCTCCACCCTTTACTCCGTACCGGGGGGGTTGACCGGTGAGATGTCCTTTGGACCCTTATAGTGGATAATAATGCCCGATGCGTTCCGCGGGGCACGTGTGGGGTCGGTCCAACTATCCGAAAACCTCAGCGGTATAGGGTCTGCTGCTTTCAGGGATTGTAGAGAACTGAAAAAGATCACCTTTAAAAATAGTTGTAGATTGACAACTTTGATCTGCCAGACATTCTTCGGATGCATTGCTCTGAAAGAGATTCTTCTTCCAAATTCTCTGAAAGAGATCGGTAGTGAGGACTTCAAGAACTGCGAAAGTCTTGAAGAAATACAACTTCCTGAAAATCTGGAGATCATTGGAGGATCGGCATTTGAAAACTGTGCTCTGAGATCGATAGAATTTCCAGATTCGGTCGTCTCTATCGGCGAAGAGGCATTTTCATCTAACAAATATCTTAAAAGTATTAAATTCGGGTCCGGGCCACTATCAATCGAACGGAAAGCATTTCTGAACTGCACCGAACTGGAAATGTTAGAGATACCCGAATCAGTTATAGAGATCGGTAAAAATGCATTCAATGGATGTTCTTCTTTGAAAAAGGTGATTCTTCACACCGATCTGATTGATCCTGATGAGTTCCTACCAAAACATCAAGAGATCGAAATTGTTAGAGATCGAATCCACTTTCACGATGGAGATCCGTAAAAGCTCAGGCGTTTCTCTTCTTGACAAACACTAAGGCCGCAGATACGACCAGTATTGCAACAATCCCCACGAAAACATAAATGGCAATGTTCGATTTATCGCTAGATCCCTCATTTGAAGGAACTAAGTTCTGCTTGACCCATTTGCCATCGATCTTCTCAAAGGTCGATCCTGCCAGGTTTTCGGTGGTCGATTCGAGTTCGGTTATACCATCGTTACCATAGAATTTTCCGAGGAATGCATGATCTCCGATGGAGGTGACAGTACCGGGAATCGTGTAGCTCGAATAGGACAAACACGCAGGAAACAGTATCAATTCTGTCACATTTTTATTGAAAAGAACGCCGTTGACCGTACAATAATTCGCATTGTTCTCTCCAACAGTAATGGAAGCTAGAGAAGTACAACCACAGAATGCAGAATCTCCAATAGAGGTGACGAGATCATCTATGTTAACAGACCTTATATCATCAGAATACGATGACCACGGCATCGAATCGTTGTACATAGCCCCAGACCCAGTGATCGAAAGTACGCCGGTAGAGGTATCGAAGTCATACATAACTTGATCTCCGCATTTACCGGAACCCTGTTTTACCCAATTACCTTCATTCATATCAAAAGTCGAACCGGCCAAATTTGTGGCCGTCGGTTCGATCTCGGTATCACTGTCAGTATCATAGAATATTCCACTGAACGCGGATTTCCCTATTGTCCTAACAGAATCTGGGATGGTTACCGAGGTCAAAGAAGTACAATCGCGGAATGCGTTCGAACAGATGGATGTGACAGTATCTGGAACAACAAAGGAAGGGTAAGGATTTGTTGCAAGATACTGTATCAGAACCGTCCGGTCTTTACTGAAAAGCACGCCATTTAAAAAATTAAAGTTCGAATTTTTCCCGCTCGCACCGAACAGACCTTCACCGATCGATCCGGTGGAATCCGGAAAGACGAAGGAGGTGAGCGAAGTACAACCCTGGAATGCAAAATCGCCTATGGATTCAACGGAATCTGGAATAGAGATAGATGTTAAAGAGGAACAGTTGCAGAATGCGTAATCTCCGATGGTTGTGACCGAATAATCAATGTTCACAGATGCGATAGAATCACAAAAGGATGTCCAAGGCGACGGATCGCTGAGGGTATAGTCGGTCATCGATCCGACCCCGGTTATTGAAAGAACGCTTGTGGAAGGATCGAACTCAAAGGAAACGTCTTCTCCACATAGGCCGGAATATTCCATAGGAACTGCATTCGAGATATTTAAGTCCGACAATACAGTGTATGCCGATACACATATCAGCAACACAAATATGATCGACGTCGATTTGTTCATGACCTTAACACCTCTAAAAATGTTATTCTGAATTAATGTTAATAAATTAAATGTAGACACGAGATAGACATTGAGAATAAATCGTAAAAATCGGTAAACACCACCTATCTTAGAAAACCGTCTGTTTGCCATAACAATATACAGAGGTCACAATCAGAGAGCGGGTCTTTGAGGCCTAGTGAAAAATATAATCCTGATATGAAATACGGAAACTATGTTCAGGGACGGTATCAAATATTCCGATGACGGAAAAACACTGCTATCTATCCATAAAGAAAAGACAACGGTCACCATCCCGAATTCCGTCACGACCATCGCATGTTATGCGTGCAAAAATTGTACTGCCCTTACTTCGATCTCCATGCCCGGATCTGTCACATCTATCGAAGATTATGCATTCAACGGTTGTAGTTCCCTCAGAACCATCACCATACCTGATTCCGTCAGATCCATCGGAAAAGGTGCTTTCAGTAGCTGTACTTCTCTTACATCCATAAAAATCGGCAATTCCGTCACATCTATCGGAAACAATGCGTTCAACGGCTGTACCTCCCTCGAATCCATTATCATACCTGATTCTGTCACATCCCTCGAACATTCCGTATTCGGCAGCTGCAGTTCCCTAAACTCCGTCACCATCGGGAATTCGGTCATATCTATCGAAAACAATGCGTTCAATGGTTGTACCTCCCTCGGTTCCATTATCATACCAGATTCGGTCACATCTATCGGAAACTATGCTTTCAAAGGTTGTGCCAAACTCGCATCCGTGACCATTCCAGAGTCCGTCTTTTCGATCGGTGAGCATGCATTCGATGATTGTGCCTCCCTGAAATCCATCATAATACCGAATTCCGTAACTTCTATCGGACCTTCTGCGTTCTGCGACTGCACTTCTCTTGGATCTATCATCATACCCGATTCCGTGAGATCCATCGAAAGGTATACGTTCAAAAACTGTACTTCCCTTGAATCCATCACCATTCCCGATTCTGTGACATCTATCGGAGAATTTGCGTTCAAGAACTGCACTTCCCTCGCATCCGTGACCATACCGGATCCCATTACTTCTATCGGATCTTCCGCATTCAGCGACTGCAGATCCCTCCTCACAGTGACCATACCTGATCACGTCACATCTATCGGATTGAATACGTTCAACGGCTGTACCTCACTTACCTCAGTGAACATCGGCAATTCAGTCAGGTCCCTCGGAGAATTTGCATTCAAAGATTGTACCTCCCTCGTATCGATCGTTATTGGTGATTCCGTCGGATCCATCAAAGACTATACGTTCAACGGTTGCACATCCCTCGTATCGGTCGTATTACCCGATTCCGTCGAATTCATCGGAAAAGGTGCGTTCAGCGGCTGTATCTCTCTCAGTTCTGTCGTAATACCTGATTCCGTAACCTCCCTCGGAACATCCGCTTTTGCAGACTGCACCGGATTGAAAGAACTTACCCTTCCGATAAGTCTGGATTGTGTCGGCCTTGATGTAGAACCCTGTTTCTCAGGCTGTGTCAATATCGATACAATAACTTTCACCGGAGGTTCTGGAAGATGGTATTGGTATAAACGCCCACAATTCACCCCCTGGCACATTACTAAAGCCACCACACTGAATCTGATTTTTTCCAATGATGTGACCGCTGTCGTATCACCTACATTCCACTATTGTACCTCCATCACCTCCGTTACCCTACCCGATTCCATCGAATTCATCGGAAAAGATGCATTCAATGGCTGTACTTCCCTGAAATCCATCATCATACCGGATTCCGTAACATCGATCGGGGTCGGAGCGTTCAACAATTGTAATTCTCTTACCTCCGTGACCGTCGGCAATTCGGTCAGAACCATCAAAGATTTTGCATTCAAGAACTGTACATCTCTCGGATCCATCATCATACCTGATTCAGTGACATTGATTGGAGACCATGCTTTCGATGATTGTACCTCCCTGAAATCCATCATCATACCGGATTCCGTAACATCCATCGGAAACGGATCATTCAGAGATTGTACCGCCCTTACCTCCGTGACCGTCGGCAATTCGGTCAAAACCGTCACAGAATTTGCGTTCAAGAACTGCACTTCCCTCGAATCTGTCATCCTCACCAATTCCATAACTTCCATCGGAGACAATGCTTTCGATGATTGTACCTCCCTGAAATCCGTCATAATACCCAGTTCCGTAACTTCCATCGGAAAAGGTGCGTTCAATTGCTGCAGATCCCTCACCTCCGTCATAATACCCGATTCCGTCACAACCATAGGTGATCATGCTTTCGATCATTGCACATCTCTCGGATCAGTCATCATCGGTAATTCGGTCAGATCCATTGAAAGCAATGCGTTCTGCGGTTGTACAGAAATCTTATCCATAATAATACCGGATTCCGTCAAGTCCATCGGAGGATCCGCATTCAGCGGTTGTGGTTCACTTGCATCGGTCGTCATCGGCAATTCCGTCGGATCGATCGGCAAATATGCTTTCAACAATTGTGCCAGACTTGCATCGGTCGTCATCGGCAATTCGGTCAGATCCATTGAAAGCAATGCGTTCTGCGGTTGTACAGAACTCTTGTCTATAATAATGCCTGATTCCGTCAGATCAATCGAAAGTTGTGCGTTCTCCAATTGCAGTTCCCTGACCTCTGTCGTCATCGGCAGTTCGGTCAGATCCATCAAGGACAATGCTTTCAACGGCTGTACTAAACTCGCTTCCGTGACCTTTGGCAATTCCGTCGGATCGATCGGAGACGATGCTTTCAACGGCTGTACATCCCTTACCACCATAACAATACCAGATTCCGTCGGATCGATCGGAAATGGTGTATTCGGCGACTGTACCTCCCTTACATCGGTGAGCTTAGGCAGTTCTGTAAGATCTGTCGGAGAATTTGCATTCAAGAACTGTACCTCCCTTGCATCGGTGAGCTTAGGCGATTCGCTCACGTCCATTGGATACAGTGCGTTCATAAAGTGTACCTCCCTTGCATCCATAACAATACCGGATTCGGTAAGAAGCATAGGTGAGGATGCTTTCAACAGGTGTACCTCTCTTACCTCGGTGATCATCGGCAGTTCGGTCACCTCTATCGGGAACTATGCGTTCTCCGACTGTACATTCCTTGAATCCGTCGCAATAGGCTCTTCGGTCACCTCTATCGGCAACTATGCGTTCGGTAAGTGTGTCAGACTCGCTTCCGTGACCATCCCGGATTCCGTGAGGTCCGTCGGAAAAGGTGCGTTCAGCGGTTGTACCGGACTCGTCTCGGCGATCATCGGCAATTCCGTCGAAACGATCGAAGAGAATACATTCTGCGATTGTGTTTCCCTTACATCCATAACAATACCAGATTCCGTCGGATCGATCGAATGCTATGCATTCATGAAATGTACCTCCCTTGCATCGGTCGTCATCGGCAATTCGGTCAGATCCATTGAAAACAATGCGTTCGGCGACTGTACCTCTCTCACATCCGTCACATTGCCGGATTCCGTCGAATCCCTGGAAGCAAATGTGTTCCACAGCTGTACCGGACTCGTTTCCATGACCTTCGGCAATTCCGTCGGATCGATCGGAGACAATGCTTTCCATTGCTGTTCATCCCTTACCTCTGTCACCATACCGGATTCGGTCACGTCGATCGGAAGGAATGCGTTCAGCAATTGCACATCACTTAGATCGGTCGTTATCGGCAATTCCGTCGAAACGATCGAAGATAATGCGTTCAGCTTTTGCACCTCCCTCGTATCAATCGTTATCGGTAACTCCGTCGAAACGATCGAAGATAATGTGTTCTTCAGATGTACCTCTCTCACATCCGTCACCATACCCGATTCCGTCAAAACAATCGGCAAGTTCGCGTTCAGCAGTTGCACCTCCCTTGCCTCTGTGACCTTTTCTGACTCCATCAAAACCATCAGCCGGTTAGCATTCAGAAATTGCACATCACTCAGATCGGTGACGGTGCCAGGATCGGTAGATCTGGAACGCAAGGCATTTGATGAAGGTGTTATGATCAATCGTTCAGGATGATGGTTGCCATTTTGCGATCCGAACGAAAGTTTTTGTTCTCATATACTGGATATAACAATTGATTTCGGGATACAGTCGGA
>CAVHHN010000110.1:0-6831 GCA_963635855.1 Faecalibacterium sp. CAG:74
CTCCGGTTAACCGAACCTTCGCTTGTGAGCATGGTCCTTCCGGGAAGAGCCAGATCGTCGAACGGTGACATCGAACCTTCGGCATATTCGTACCATGTTCCGTCCGGTTTCTGACGAGGGATTTTCTTGTATCCGCGGAGTTTGTCGAACTGTTCCTTGTTTTTCTCGGAAATGTAGTACTTCCCGTCGACATCCGATTCCACGATTTTCTCCAACGTGGTAAGGGGTTCGACGACGGGCGAGGTCTGAACGGTATGCACCTTTCCGCCCGTCATGATTCCGCAGTTGCTGAACCTGAACGAGAAAGAATCCGATAAGTCCGCCAGATCTCCACATTCGGTGAGATCTACGGAACCCAATCTGGCATCAATCGGATTGACGGGAAAACAGACGGCGAATATGCCTTTGGACTGCAGAATATCGATTGGTTCGTTCTTTACGAGGTTCCGGCAATAATCCGTATCGTCACGGCTGGCAAAAATGAAAATCCTTCTGCGCCTCTGGGGGAACCCGTATTCGGCCGCATTGATTACCCTCCATTCCACGGTATATCCCAAATCGGCCATGCATCTCAGCATGATACCGAAGTCACGCCCCCTCTGTTTCGAAGGTGATTTTAGAAGACGGTCCACGTTTTCAAGTAAAACGAAAGCCGGCTTCTTTGCCTGAAGGATATCCCTGATCTGCCACCAAAGAATGCCTTTCTTCCCCTCAATCCCTTTTTCTTTGGTTAAAGAATGCGCAACCGAGTAATCCTGGCAGGGGAAACCGCCACATAGCAGGGAATGGTCCGGAATGGTTGATTTATCGACGGTAGAGATATCTTCATTGGAATCGTTTCCGCCGAACCGCAGATGGTAACAGTCAAAGGCATGCTGGGTCTTCGTTGAAGGTTCCCATTGGTTGGCCCATACGAATTCGAACGGACCGTTCTCGACGGCCTTCCCGTCAGGGCCTATTCCACGAACATTGTTGAGACCAACCCTGAAACCCCCTACGCCGGCAAAAAGCTCGATTACTGTTCTATCCATGGTTCCTGTACACCGTATGATGGGGGGATAATTGTTCAAAAAATAAACTTTCGGCTATGCGTGGGTTTATAATCGCGGCATCGATGCAGTTTTTGCAAATCTTCTAAGATTTGGATCAGACAGGTCGATCTCTCCCTCGATCTGTCGAGTTTTTTCAGATATAGCTGATGTTCATGATGGGCTGGTGGTCTGGATTTGGGGTGTACGAATTTTCGGCAGGGATTTTCAACGGATTGTCAAACGCTTCACAATCTGACTTCCATTCGGTTTATTTATAACAAATTCCTGTTACGGTAACTTAAAATTCCTCGGAACGATTCCTGTTCGTTGGTACGATCGGGATTTTCGACAGTTCTGGTCATTGTCAAAGACTGAGTAGTGACCAGATCCTCTGACCGGTCCCGATCATTCGGTGAGCATATGACGTCTGATAATTCTAATTCTGATTGTGGCGATATAGAATCTTTGAAGATCAAAGCGGAACAGGGGGATGCCGATGCACAATACAATCTAGGTTTGATGTATGAATATGGCCGTGGCGTTCCTCATTCAGACAAAGATGCGGCAAAATGGTACAGGAAGGCGGCCGATCAAGGCCATGCCAAAGCACAATACAATCTAGGTTTGATGTATGAATATGGCCGTGGCGTTCCCCCGTCCGACGATGAAGCAGTGAAATGGTACAGATTGGCGGCCCTTCAAGGCCATGCCGATGCCCAATACGATCTCGATTTCATGTATAGGGTTGGCTGTGGTGTTCCACAATCCGATGAGGAAGCTGTGAAATGGTACAGGAAGGCGGCTCGTCAAGGCCATGCACGTGCTCAAAACATTCTCGGCTGGATGTATGACAACGGACGTGGCGTTCTTCAGTCCGACGATGATGCAGCGAAATGGTACAGGAAGGCGGCTCGTCAAGGCCATGCCAAAGCACAATACAATCTAGGTTTGATGTATGAATGTGGCCGTGGCGTTCCCCAGTCCGACGATGAAGCAGTGAAATGGTACAGATTGGCATCAGATCAAGGCCTTGCTGGTGCCCAATACGATCTCGGCTTGATGTATAAAAACGGTCGTGGCGTTCCCCAGTCCGATGAGGAAGCTGTGAAATGGTACAGATTGGCGGCCGATCAAGACTATGCCGATGCCCAATACGATCTCGGTTTCATGTATATGAAAGGCCGTGGCGTTCCCCAGTCCGATGAGGAAGCAGTAAAATGGTTCATGGTGGCAGCCCGTCGGGGGTATACCGGTGCACAGGAAATGCTTGAAATCCTGATGATATGAGGTGTTTCTTTACAACAACCCGTAAATTCAAAATTCCTCCGAACTCGATCATCACTTCGAACCTGCGGTTAGATATGATGCACATTTATTATCTCAAAGTCCATATGTTTTGATTCTCATCAGCAAATGTCATAATTCCCCGAACAATCCGATCTTTCTGCATCCGGCCCGTCGGACCTCTCCCCTACCATTAAACCCCTTCAACCCATACCCTCCAACCGCAGAAACGGAGAAGGTCCATCATCGAAAGGAGTTGTCGAAAGATGGAACACAGAATTTACGACCCCGGTATCCTGAACATGCTGGGGATGGACACCGATCCCTACCGGAACGGTATCGACTGTTGCTGCATCGTCCACACCAATGCAGGACGTTACAGGCAGGGACTGAACGAAGCACGTAACATCGCCCTCGGAATTTCCGACGGGGATATGATCCCCGTACTCACGGAAATGCAGGGCTGCTGCAGGAACATCCTGACCGCCGGCTACCGCCTGGCGGACAACATAGCCAGATACTACGTTCTGGGGTTGATGGAATGACCGACCTCGAAGAATTTTTCGTATCGTACCTCCATTACTCCGTATCCCAGAGACTGTTCGAGGACAGATGCCGTCAGATGATCGAGTGCAACGGCACCGCCGAAGAAAGACAGGCCCTGGTGGACGAGACCCTCAGGCTGGCCATGTGCGTGACCAACAACGTGATCGACACCGAAACCTTATTGGCCGAGGCCGTTGAACAGCTTCACGAGGAAGGCGGGGACCCCGATCTCATCGAGGCCATGTCATTGATCTCCAACAACCTCCGCGAGGATCGGGACAGAGCTGACAATTACACCCTGTTCGTGACATCCAGAAGGGCGGGGAACAGGGTACGGAAACCACGCAAACCCAGAGTGGCGAATCCGTTCGTTTTCGTTCCCGAAAAGGAGACCGTGGAACCCATTCAGATCCAAGAAAAGAAACAGCAGGAAGCTCCCGTCGTCGCAGACGACGGTACCCGGGATTCCCCGGTGCCGGAGGCACCGGAACCGGCCCCCGTCGAAGAAGTGACCGAGGTAACCGAAGATATCGTGGAAGAACCCGTCGAGGAAGAAACCTACGAAGACGTTATTCCCGAAGACATCCAGGATCCCGAAGAATCCTACGTTCCCGACGGGGAATACATCGGGGAAGACCCCGAAGGAAACCCCGGACTGAAAGGCAAAATACAAAGGATCCTCAGGAGGCGATCCCCATGATGGAAACCGTACTGCCGATCCTGTTGGCGTTCGTGTCCCTACTGTCCTTCGAACTCGGTTCGAAGGTAAGGGACCACGTCCATGTCGTTCTGCCCTACAAAGACCCGGTCACCCTGTTCCTGTTCGCCATAGCCTTATCGCCTGTCATCGCCCAATGGTTCGGACATCCGTTCCTCGAAACAGGGATCTGGTATCTTTCATTCCTTATCTCGTTCGTTTTGTGTTACTCATTGGCCTACATCCAGGGCGATTTCGGTTTGATTTATGTTAATGTTCACACCATCATCAGCCCCGAACTTCCCAACGGGGGCCAGATAGTCAAACCGATCGTCTGGTACACCGACAACCAGGGTGCCATGTGTCTGCAGGAACAAAGCTTCAAGGAGATCCTGAAAACAGTGATTTTCGGCATCCGTTCCCCCCTCCGTCTGAATCTGGGGGACGTGAGAAGAGCCAGAAGGCTGGTTGTCACCAAGGTCCTCTATCCCCGTATCGACCTTTCCCCCATCGACCAGGTTGAGGAAAAGATCGAGGAGACCGAGGTCAAGAAGTGGTTCTTCACGTTCAAAGTCAGATCATATTCCTACACCACCGCCCCCATGTGCATCGACACCACCGAACAGTGGCTTGTTTCAGCGTACACCAACGACCGTCTCGTGAAAGAGATAACCAGGAAGGAAGGACAGCTTCTTGAAGCGAAGGTTGCCAACCGCACCCAGTTCATCGGCAAATCCGGAGACCTGTTGGCGGAGATAATCGGAGACAGAACCCCGGGTGCCGAGATCTACAGCGAGGTAGCCAGGCGTCTGGCCCCCGAAGAGGGGGCCGGACCCACGGACGGAGTCCGTCGGTCCCCACCCACCAAAAGGAAACCCCCCGAAACCCCCAATAAGGAAAAGGAGGAAAGGGAATGACCGAACAGGTCTGTCAATACGAAGACGCCAACGGCCCCGTGGTCCTCCAGGACGAAAACACCTCCGAGGCCATCATCTACGGCCCCGCCTATTCCTGGATCAAGAACGTCCTGTGGATCTGGGACGAGATCGAGGACTATCTCCGCCGGAAGGCGGATTCCTACGACAGTCAGATAATCGACCGGGAATGGTGTTATTACGTCTGGCTCCACAACCCCTACCTCATCGAAGCAAGATCACCTCCTGTGAACGAGATAAACCACCTCAACGACCTGTTCACCCTCCGTTCCCTGTGCAAGATGCTCCGTACCATCGAGAGGCTCCGTAGCTACCGGGAGCAGAACATCGCCTGGGCCAGGATGAAAGGGATCGAGAACTACATCAAAGGGATGGAAGGCAGGGGCATCACCGAATCCGAATGGGGCATCGCCAATTCCGGGTACATAATGCAACCCATCAATTACGATACGATCCACGGAACCGGTCCCGCCGGTTATCCCGAAGAGGCGATAGATTACCGCCAGGCCATGGCCGACATCCTGGGCCCCGACGAATACTCCGACCTGGAGAAGAGGATCTTAGGGAAAGACACAGATGTAGGCATAGAAGTCATCGACAATCCGCCCGAACCGGAACTTCGGGCACCGCCCGAAGTTCCCTTCGTCGGTGACCTTGAAGGTATCTTCATAGATCCCATCAAAAAAGCAATGAACATCCTGAAGACCTCCGACGACGAATGTTCCGCGGCCGCGGATTTCTGGTACGAAATGGATGCGGACGGAAGAAGGATCATCGACGACATCATCCAATTCGCGGAGGCCTGAGAAATGACCCAGCAGTACGTTCCGAAGTACAAGAACACCATCAGCGACCTCAACCTCTGGCACTCCTTCCTTCTCAGAAGGATGACAGTCGGTGATTGTAGGGTGGAATATCTCCGCACCTTCGAGATTGTCCTGGACGCCAACTGCCCGTCCTCACTGAACGAGAACCCGCGGTACATCCGCCTTACCGAACATTACCCCTTACCGCCCCCGCCCCAAAAGTACGTCACCCCGGAGAAGTTCGGGGTGTACATGGAGTTGTACAACTACATAATGAGGGACGCGGGCCTGCTGGCCCGCGAAGGCGAGAACAAAGAATCCGACTACGGGGATGAGATGGTTGACTGAAATATGCAAAAATCCCAAGACCTCGGAGTTCATGAAGAACACCTTCAAACCCGGCGCGGTTATCGTTTCCTACGGAATGAGGGGGGGAGGAAAGACCCATTCGGCCATTTCCTTCATCCAGCGCATGATGGAAGGCTACTATCCGGGGATGCCGTCGCACATCGTCCTGGTGACGAACGTCATATTCGTGAAACACACCAGATCGGGCATGGAACAGGAAGCTCCGCCGGGGGTCCGCATGATCCACGAGATGAAGGCACTCTTCCCCATAGTCACTGACTGTCTGGATAAATATGGGAGAAAGGACACCATGATAATCCTCCTGCTGGACGAGGCCCAGAACTTTTTGCTGGGGGACATGAACAGCCAGGGGGACATGGCAAGGTCCATGAAAGTGTTCTGCGGCATCATCAGGAAGTTCAACCTGTGTCTGTGGCTGATCTCTCCGGCAATGAGGAACCTGGGTCCGGCCTTCAGGAATTTCCTGGATGCGGACAACGACCCGGGCAATGTGAACTGCACCTTCCAGAAGGACAATGCCGAGGCCCGGAGGTACATGAACGCCAGGAAGATGGAAAGGGATCCGAGATCCTTCGCTTTCGTCAGGGCCGGATATCACGCACAAAGGCAGATAATCTCGGTTCCCACGTCTTCATGGACGAAGGATCCGGAATCTTTGCCGATCGGGGGATATGCCTACGATCACCTGTCCTCTGCGGATTTCTCCGTGGGGGACTTCCCCTTCCACGATTTCGTCAGGTACATTTCGGGAAGATCGAGCTTCGCCATGGCCCGGGCGATAAAGGAGTTCTACGACAAAATGGAGGATGGGGAGACCGAGGTCTCCGCGGACCGCAGGTACACCGAGAGGGAATTGGTAACGCTCTATTACAAACGGGCACAGCCGTTCCTCGGGGAAAAGATCTACAAGAAGGATTTCGCGGTGATCTTCGGACGCTGCGTGAAAACGCTTGAAGATTGGATAGGAAACGACACGTCAAGTACAGGGGTGACGTGCGGATCCGACCCCTCTTCGAAGGGGGAGGATGGGGGGTCTTCCGACCCCCCGAAACCCCGGAAGGCCGCGGGAAGCGGGGTCTCGGAAAGGGCCTGAAAATCCGGAGGACAAGATATATATAAACAGCGCAGGAAAGGGGTCAATTTCCTTCCTTCCTGTCAGTCTG
>CAVHHN010000111.1:0-6759 GCA_963635855.1 Faecalibacterium sp. CAG:74
CGGTATCACATGATCCTTGCGATGATGGTATTGGGTCGTAAAGGAAAATACTCGGTTCAGATCGACCGGGAATCGGGTGACGGAAGGCATGATATTCTCATGAAGAGCAAATTCCCAAGGTATCCGAACATCGTGGTTGAGCTCAAGAAGGCAAATTCCAACGACAGCGAAGCTGTCGTAGACAGTCTGGCACATGAAGCATTGGACCAGATCCAAAAGAAAGATTACTGCAGAGGTCTGAAAGGAAGGACCTTGCTGTACGGAATCGCGTTCAAAGCAAAAACAGCCACCGTTCTCTTCGAAGAAACCAGTCTATAACCAACAAAACCACCCCCTCTGAAATGCAATCCGGGCCAGATTACAACAGAGTGAAATATGTTCTGTACACTGTAGTTACATTCAATGTTTCGAATTCGATCAAATTGAAAGTAATCGGATGTGACGGTATGATTTCAATGTGGCCCGATGTACTCGCATAGCTCAAGCTATCAACGAAGTACGAACTTGATCGGATTGTAGTTCGATTCGAATCAGCTCATAGGCCAGAATACCGGCAGACAGAGAATGATTGCGGTGAAGACGATGGCGATACCGAGAACTACCTTGGGACCGACTTTGATACCCTTGTTGTCCTCAGAATCGAAGTACCTCATCAAACCTGCAGACGAGGAAAAACCATCTGATTTGTCTTTTGCCATTGTTGTGACAATCAGAGGTACCTATTTTAAATTAACGCAACCGAACTTATCAGGAAAATACGAATTGGATGTATATACAATCAGAATCACCATCTTCTTGGTCAAATCTGGGAAAATAAGATCTTTCGACCTATACCGAAAAAGCCATTTATATCACGCCTATACGAGCGTTGATTAGTATGCACTGGGCAGATGTTATTGCCAAAGAGATCTCCGAAAAGGCGGAGGTCCCCCTTATCGCCACCGGTATCAGTCCCACTGGTATCATTCATGTCGGAAGTCTTAGAGAAGCCATTACCGGTGAATCAATACGCAGCGCCGTCGAGTCCATGGGCAAAAAGGTCAAACTTATCTACCTTATCGATTCGTTCGACCCACTCAGAAAAAGATATGAATTCCTGCCCGAAGAGTATGAGAAATACGTCGGAATGCCCATCTGCAGGATCCCTTGTCCTTGTGGAAAGCACGATAATTACGCACACCACTTCGTTCAGCCGTTCCTTGACGCGGTAGATTCTCTTGGTGTTCATTGCGAGATCATTTGGACCAGTGAACTCTATGCTCAGGGAAAGTTTGCTGAATGTATCGATCTGACCTTCAAGAAGAGGCAGGAGATCATCGAGATACTCCATGAGGTGTCCGGAAAGGAAGCAAATCCCAACTACGCTCCTTATGAACCGCTCTGTTCCAAGTGCGGTCGTTACACAAAGCCCATTTTCGACACATACAGTTTCCCCTATGTGGAATACAACTGCTCTTGCGGTAACCACGGAAAGGCAGATATCAGAAAAGATGACGGAAAATTGACCTGGAGGCTTGAATGGCCCGCCAAATGGAAGATCTTCGGAACCAATGCCGAACCTTTCGGAAAGGACCATGCCGCGGCAGGTGGATCTTATGATACTGGAAAGAGGATCGCTCCGGAGATCTTCGGTGTCGAACCCCCTTATCCTGTACCGTATGAGTTTGTTCAGTTGAAGGGTGTCGGACAGATGCACAAATCCACTGGGTCTTCTGTCACAGGTATCGATGCGATCCATATGACGCCCCCTGAGGTCCTTAATTATCTGTTCCTTAGGGTTCCTACCACCAGGGCCATCGATTATGATTCCGGTGTTGGACTTCTCGATCTTGCTGATGAGTACGATCGTTTGGAAACTGCATTCTTCACAAAGGAGTATACTGAGGCTGAGGAAAACACCGTTCGTGCATATGAGATCGCTCAGCACAACCATGTTCCTGCCAAATTACCTGTTCAGGTATCTTGTAGGCACCTCGTGAATGTCGTTCAGCTCGCTGATAACTTCGAAGATCAGCTCAAGATCATTTCCCGTACTGTGGACCTTTCCGGTGCCGATGAAGAGTCGATCAGGAGGATCAAGACCCGGTGTGAATGTTTGACATTCTGGCTCAAGAACTTCGCTCCAGATATGGTCAAGTTCTCTGTTCTTCAGAATATCCCGGAAACCCTTCAGATGCAGACCCAGGATAAGGAATTCCTTCAGGCACTCGTACCTAAACTGAATGATTGTGGTTGGGATGCGACCGAGATCAACAACATCATTTCTGAGACAGGTAAAGATTCCCCCATCGGTTCTAAAGGTGCATACAAACTGATCTACAATCTTATTATCGGTAAGGACAGGGGGCCTAGGCTCGGTCCGTTCCTTGCATCCATGGACAAACAGTTCGTATTGAACAGGTTCAATCAGGCCGCATCCAATTGATCTCGGCGGGGTTAAATACCCCACCGGTGATTGAAAAGCGGTAAATATTCTAATAAACTCGCCCAACCATGGACGACGCAGTGTATATTCGCAGGAAGATAGCAGTATTCCTTGCTTCTGTGATCATCATGGCCTTGGGAGTGGTCATGTCGACACTCGCGGTCCTAGGTACATCTCCGATATCTTCCGTCCCCTGGGTCATCAGTCTTGGAAGCGGTTTTTCGCTTGGTGTATCGACGATATTGTTCAACGGCATCCTCATTTTGGCAGGGGTGTTGGTCATGCGTCGGAATTTCAAAGTGATCTATCTTGGTGAGGTAGTGATCCTTGTGATCTTCAGCGTCATGTGCGATGTGTTCCGGGAAGCCCTATCTTTCATTGTGATCGACAATTATCTTTGTCAGTGGGTGATGATCGTTCTTGCCGCAGTAGTGTTGGCATTGGGGGTATCTCTTGAGGTGGCCGCCAATGTGACCATGATGCCCGGTGAGTTCTTGATCAGTTTTATTGTGTTCAAGACACACAAGGACTTTGGAAAACTGAAAGTAGCATTCGATGTGTCGATGATTATCATTGCCACAGTGTTATCCTTGATTTATTTCGGTGAACTGCGTGGTGTCAGGGAAGGAACACTGTTCGCTGCATTGTTCGTCGGTATATTTGTCCGCAGATACACTGCGATTTTCAAAAAGTATGGGTTTTACCAGTGGGTAGGTCACCACGACCTGACGGCCAGGGTCCAGAAGACCTGAGCCGTCAGGCAGGTTCACATAATTCCCAATTGGGTCAGTTTTTCGGGCAGGTATGTATCAGTGACATAATCAAGACCGTATTTGGCCAAAGCCTGCTGCTCAGCTTTCTTGTTCATGTCGAGCATGGCTCTAATCTCAGTGTCCCAGAACTCGTCAGAGAATCTGGGGTCGGTGAGTTCGGCCTTGAGTGCTCCGATATCCTTGTCATTGAGTTTATCAGTAGGGAGGTCGTAGTTGAGGATATCCGATGCAGTGATCCCGACGAACTGTGCCGTGGGGGTGGCAAGATAGTCGGAGATGTGGGCGGTTTTGATAGCTCCGTATGCAACCGAGGCAAAGATCCTGAATGACCAGGGATCACCATCGGTGAAGACGACAACAGGAAGGTTTTCCTCCTCGTTCAGCCTCTTGATCAACCTTCTGGTGGAACGGGTCGGTTGACCGGAAAGGTGGATAAGGAGACAATTCTCTCTTTCAGGGAACCTGTTCTCGATGAGACGAGCGAACATACCTCCTGTTTCGAGGGCCATGACGAATTTGACATTCTTGTTTTTGATCTCGAATGTTTCCTTTTCCACACTGTAGGGGATACCGAACCCGGTCTCAGCGACGTCGTCCATACAGTTGAATGATTTCATTCCTTTACGTGTCATGGTCCTGAAATCGATGTCTCCGTAAACGTGGGCACTGCCTTCTTCAGGACGGAGTTTGAAGTCTTCCCTCATACAATGGGTGACCGTTTCAAGGTCCTCGGCAAGAAGGTTACTTTCATCCTGACTGTGGAATTTGGCCTTGTTCCATCCTTCGGAGATGTAGTACATTTCCCTTAGGGTCGAGGATTTGTTCTCACGGATCATCTCGTTGATGAAATCAGTGGTGTATGCGGTCCTCAACATAGTGGTGGCACCCTGAGTGGTTTTGGCCGAACGCATGGTCTTCATGCTTCCGTATTTCCATACCTGGGTCATAGGGTCGAATTCGATGTTGCGCTTCGACCTAAGAGGGAGATGCATGGTCGGGATCTCTCCCCTGTCAAGGTCCTCGTAGATCTCAATGGCGATCTTTGTAAGACTGTTCAGTGCGGTCTGCTGTCTCTCGTTCATTCATCTGCCTCCTTCTCGAATTCTTCTTCCTCTTCTTCCAAGGCTTCTTCTTCCTCGGTCTCATCGTCATCAGGGACGTAATCGTCTTCCGATTCGGTGATTTTCATTCCCTTGATTCCCCAGTCACCAGGTAGGGCTTCGGCACCCATCACACGGATGGGATTGATGCCTGAGACGTACACATCGTCGGCATCGAAGGTGTCTGCCATTTCTCCTTTCAGCTCGAATGAGAGTTGAATGGAGTTGGACGCAGCGAGATTTTGAATTATCCATTGGGCTTTACCGTCTTCTTTAGCAGAATCGAAGAGAGGCCCTCCCGTTATGGTGTCGTTCATGCATTCTGCGGGAAGTTGCAGGTGGATCATGAAGGTATGCGGGTTGACGGTGTAATTGTAGATCGTGTAGGTTATCTTCCTTCCGTCTTTCATCTTTTCGACAGAAGGTTCGATCCATACAACGTTCATGATCTTCGATATAGTACGACTCAGGTCGGGCACAGGCCTGCTGAGCTGTTCGGATATCTTTTTTGCAAGGTCGGGAAGGATGGTCTGAACGATCTCGAACTTTTCATGTGTTTTGGACTTTTTGTCCATCTTGTTAAGGTGACTTTTGAGATTCCTGGCACATTGTTTCAGAGCGGCCACCATTTCTTCCTCGATCTCGGGGAAGTAGGCGATGGCCTCCTTTCCTTCAGAAGTGAACGGTACCTTGGTGGAGGCCATATGTACCATGATGATAGCGGGGCCGTAAGGTATCCCCTTTCCTCCTCTCTGTTCAAGTCCATATCTTCTCCAATCCACTTCGGAAACTGCCTTGGTGATGATGTCGGCACCCTGTTGGTAGAGAAGTGGAACACGGTTGGCGAAACGCATGATGGTGACCTGTCCGTCGGACGGTATTTCTCCACCGTAGACGATACCTGCTTCGACAGTGAACGGGTTTCCGTTGACCGCTTTCGGAGGGCGGGTGACCGGAGTGGCGTAATACTCGGGGCGGAGTCCCTCAAGGGTGTGCATAAGACCCTTTTTGATCAGGATCTCTCCGATAGGGGAAAGACAGTCGGAAGGAGGGGCGAGCAGTTTCACTTCCGAAATTCCTTTGATCAAGGCCATACTTCCGTCGCGGCCCAGTGCATGAGGGTCCGATTCGGGGTCCACACCGGCTTTGGAACAGACGTCAGAGGCAAGCCTAGGGGTCATCCTGCAGAAATCGTTCTTAAGGAAATCTTTGACCGTCTTCTGTTCAGTCGCCGATGAATAGTTCATCATGTCACCGATCTCCATTCCTTGCGGATGGGGTTTGATCTCTTTTGCCTTCGGAGGCATTATCTCGGTGGCTCTCTCGAACACGTATTTTTTACCATCTGGATCATGGAATTCGATACACGCATGGGGGTTGACGATGGCGGTCTCTTTGAGATATTCGAAGATGGACTGCCTTCCGGTTATGTAACGACCTTTGGTGGTGTATTCGATCAGTGTTCCGTGCTCTTTGTCCCAGGAGAACGCACGATCGTTGGTCACGATAGGTCTGTTGGTTTTTGTATCGACCGCGATATCCATCTCCCAAGCCACGGCGTCAAGGCCTTCGGTCTTGGATGCAATGTGGGCAGGCCTTCCAGTGGAGATGTTGGCGAACATGACCGTGGCGGAGATACCAATTCCCTGCTGACCTCTCGATTGGCGAAGTGCGTGGAACCTCGACCCATAGAGCAGACGTCCGAAGACGTTCGGCATGGCCCGGTGGACGATACCGGGTCCATTATCCTCGATGGAGACCTTGTACTCTTCATCGGCCAATTTGGTGACCTTGACTATGATGTCTGGTAAAAATTCACTTTCTTCACAGGCATCCAATGAGTTATCGACGGCTTCCTTGACCCCCATCAGAAGGGATTTGGCGCGGGAATCGAACCCAAGTACCTGTTTGTTCTTTTCAAAAAATTCGGTTACGGATATCTCATGTTGCTTGTCAGCCAATTTTTCTGCGGATATCCTCGCAGGTCCTGCCGTATTTGTGTCCGGCGCTTTGCGTGCTCCCATCAGTGGGGTATACAGATTCGATAATATAAAGGGCTGGATTGGGGAGGTTCTATTGAAACCATGGTGTTAACATCTAACTTATTTCAATCTGATCAAATTCGAAACGTTGATCACTGCCGCAGTAAGCATAGCACATTTCTCTCTGCGGTTGTCTAACCTTTCCCTGATTTGTAACTGCTCAGAACCCCCAAGGGATTCAAAGGATCCAATTTGAAAAATGAAAAGACCGACCCTAAGATCAGTCATTAGGATATGGTTTCAACGGGATCCATCTTTCTAAAACATTTAAAGGTAACAAATAACGTCTTCTTTATAGTCCTTAACACTATATACTAAGTATGGCCGAGGGCGAACAGAAACTGAAGATTCCGAAAGGGCTTGAAGATTTCAAAGAAATTCGTGAGAATGGATATTATTTCGTCGACAAATCCGAACTT
>CAVHHN010000112.1:0-6732 GCA_963635855.1 Faecalibacterium sp. CAG:74
ACAGAGGTCAAGGTAGATCTGCTAAGTTGCCATGGTGTGTAGAGATGATTGGATAATTCAGATAAGTTCTCAGGGACATTGTCATTGAGTATCTTCGAATTGTTTCTCGAAGAAACAGATTGGGAACTGTCGGTATTGTAGTTGTTCCAGGTTCCATTTCCTTTGGTGAAGGTGATCTTCTCGATATTGACGCAACCTTCGAATATCGGGTGTTCGTTGGAACCGACACAATCCAGACCTGCTGGAACAGTAAGTTCTTTCAGACCTGTACAATCCTTGAAAGCAGAATCTCCGATCGATGTGACGGAATCACCGATATCGATGGAAGTGAGTCCGGTGCAACCCTTGAATGCCAACTCACCGATGGAGTTGACGGACTTGCCGAGCTTGATGGTGGCAAGTTCAGTACAACCTTCGAACGCGGAAGCTCCGATGGACTCGACCGAATCCGGAATTGTGATAGATCCAAGGGAGATGATGCCTTCGAACGCATGATCTCCGATTGTTGTGATATTGTCCCCGATGACGATCGAGGTGATGATACCTTTGTGGGAATACCAAGGTGCTTTGCCGCTGGAAAACGATCCCATATTTCCGGAACCGCTGATAACAAGGGATCCTGTGGAAAGATTCAATTCATATGTGACATCTTTTCCGCATTCGCCGGATTCCTTGTCGGGGTCTTCCGAGGGGGTGGGTTCCAGTTTTACCCATTTGCCGTCAACTTTGTTGAATGTATGACCGGCCAGATCTGCAGGGGTCGGTTCGAGTTCCTTTTCACTATCTGGACCATAGAATGCGATGTCGAAAGCACCGGCTTCGATGGTTGTGACGGAATTGGGAATGATGATGGTGGTGAGAGAGATACCATTGAACGCAAAGGATCTGATGGTTTTGACGGTGTTGGGTATCACATAGGAAGTTCCTGCTTTGGCCATTGGATATTGTATCAGGGCGGTCTTATCTTTACTGAAAAGAACACCGTTGATCGAAGAGTATGTATCATTCTCGGTGGAAACGACGTACGAAGCAAGTGAGGTGCAATCCTTGAATGCAGACCCATTGATGGATCTGACAGACTTGCCGAGGTTGACCGTAGCAAGTTTAGAACAACCTGCGAATGCGGATGCTCCGATGGATTCGACCGAATCGGGGATGGTGATGGATCCGATGTTTGTGATGCCTTCGAATGCAAAATCACCGATCGATATGATAGAACCAGCCATCGTGATCGAGTTGATGGTACCTTTGTAAGAGATCCAAGGTGCTTTGCCACTGGAATATGTTTCCATCTTTCCGGAACCGTTGATGGTAAGGGCTCCTGTGGAAAGATCCAATTCATACGAAACAGCATCTCCACATTTACCGAATACCTTCTGTTTGATCAATTTGCCATCAACTTTGTTGAAGATCGAACCAGCCAGTTTTTCAGCAGTTTGATCGAGTTCGGTTTTACCATCTGAATCATAAAAGATCACGTCGAAAGCACCAGATCCAATGGTTTCAACTGATTCTGGGATAGTGATGGAGGTGAGGGATGTACAACCTTTGAACGCTGAGGATCTGATGGTTTTCACGATGTTAGGTATCACAAAGGAAGTACCTGCTTTGGCCACCGGGTATTGGATTAGGGTATGCATATCTTTGCTGAAAAGAACACCGTTGATCGAAGCGTATACACTGTTCTCGTCGGAAACGACAAATGATGCAAGTGATGAACATCCATTGAACGCACCACTTCCAATGGAATCAACCAACTTACCGAGCTTGACGGTGGCAAGATTAGAGCAACCTGCGAATGCGGACGCTCCGATAGTTTCTACTAAATCAGGGATAGTGATAGAGTCGATGCGAGTAATACCTTCAAACGCAAAATCGCCGAGGGACGTAATATTATTGCTGATGACGATCGAGGTGATGTTGTCTTTGTTAGAATACCAAGGCGCTTTGCCATTGGAATAGGACATCATCGGTCCGGATCCGTTGATAGTAAGAATGCCTGTTGATAAATTCAATTCATACGAGACAGTATCTCCACATTTGCCTAATGCATTCTGTTTGATCAATTTGCCATCAACTTTGTTGAAGGTTGAACCTGCAAAATTTTCAACAGTTGGTTCGAGTACTTTTTCACCACCTGGATAATAGGGAATCATATCGAAAGCACCATTTTCGATGGTTTTGACGGAATCGGGGATTGTTATGGATGTGAGAGAAGTACAACCCTTGAATGCATAGGATTTGATAGTTGTAACATTGTCAGGCACCTTATAAGAAGGTTCTTTTTTGGCCACTGGATATTGGATCAGGACTGCCTTATCTTTACTGAAAAGAACGCCGTCGATAGAAGTGTATACACTGTTCTCGGTGGAAACGTTGTACGAAGCAAGTGAGGTGCAATCCTTGAATGCAGATTCATTGATGGAACTGACAGACTTACCAAAATTGACAGTGGCGAGTTTAGAGCAACCTGCGAATGCGGATGCTCCGATGGACTCGACTGAATCTGGAATTGTGATGGATCCGATGTTTGTGATGCTTTCGAATGCGAAGTCACCGACAGATGTAACCTCACCACTGATAACAATCAAGGTGATAGTATCTTTGTAGGGGTACCAAGGTGCTTCACCGCTGGAATATTTCTTCATCGGGCCGCTACCATTGATGGTGAGAGTTCCTTTGGATTTATCCAGTACATATGTATCTTTCCCACATTCGCCGGATTCTTTATCTGAATCTTCCGAAGGAGTGGGTTCCTGTTTGATCCATTTGTCGTTAACTTTGTTGAAGGTTGTACCAGCCAGATTTTCAGCAGTCAATTCTAATTCGGTTTTTCCAGACCCCTCATAAAATGTTCCATCGAACACATTGTTTCCAATTGACAAGATAGATTTGGAGATAGTCAATGAGTGTAAATTTGAACAATAACGGAATACACAATCTCCAAGATACACAATAGAATCTGGGAGGAGGATAGAGGTCAGAGAGATACAATTCTCGAATGCATAACTACCAATGTTTTTGACATTGTCGCCAAATGAAACAGAGGCAAGCGTAGTACAACCTTCGAACGCGGATGCTTCAATGGATTCAACAGAATCGGGGATGGTGATGGATTCGATGGAAGTGATGCCTTCGAACGCAAAGTCACCGATCGATGCGACATCATCGCCGATGACAATCGATATGATCGAATCTTTGTGGGCGAACCAAGGCGCACCACCATTTGAATATGACCCCATGTTTCCAAAACCGATAATGGTAAGTTCTTTTCTGGTGAAATCTAATTCGTAATTGACGTTGTCTCCACATTTACCGAATACCATTAGTTTTATCCAATTGCTTCCAGTGTTCTCGAATATGGATCCAGCCAAATTTTCAGCGGTCGGTTCGAGTTCGGTTTTTCCAGACCCATCATAAAATGTTCCTTCGAACGCATTGTCTCCGATTGACATGATGGATGTGGGGAAGGTCAATGAGTGTAAATTGGAACAGTGGCGGAACGCATTGTCTCCCACATACATAACAGAGTCAGAAATGTGGATAGTTGACAGTGAAGTACAATTCTCGAATGCACAATTACCTATGGATGTGACGTTGTCTCCAAATGAAACAGAGGCGAGAGCAGTACAACCTTCGAATGCAGATACACCGATCTTTTCAACTGAATCGGAGAAAGTTATGGATTTAAGGGAAGTAAAGTTGCGGAACGCAAAATCACCGATAGAAGTGACATTATTGCCGATTATAACCGAGGTGATAGAATCTTTGTAAGAATACCATACTGCCTCAGAAGTGGCATATGAGTTCATCTGTCCAGAACCAGTTATCGTAAGTGTTCCGGTAGCAGGATCGAATTCAAAGGGAAATTCTTTAATCCATTTGCCACCAACATTCTTGAATATGTATCCAGACATATTTCCAGCAGTCAGTTCGAGTTCATTTTCACCATCAAGATCATAGAATTTTCCGTCGAATGCATTAGGTCCGATGTTTTCGACGGTCTTGGGGAAAGTGATGGTTGTGAGAGATGTGCAACCCTTGAACGCAGACATGCCGATGAAGTAGACAGACTTACCGAGTTTAACGGTGGTGAGGCTGGTACAATACTCGAATGCAAAGCTTTTGATGTTTTCAACAGAGTCAGAAATAGTAAGAGAAGTTAAGGAAGTACAGCCTACGAACACAAATTTTCCGACAGACTTCACACCTTCGGATATTTCAACACATTTTAGAGCGGTCTTGCTAAATTGCCAGGGTGTACTTCTATAATATGAGGATTGGTCATTAGAAGAACTGTAATCAAACCAATCGCCATTTCCAGTAAACGTCATCTTTTCAATGTTGACACAACCATCGAATGCAGGATATGCGTTTGAACCGACACTGTCGAGTGTGCAGGAAATGGTCAACGATGATAGTTTGGTCAAATTATAGAATGTGTGACATCCAAGGGATTCCACACTATTTGGAATTACCAGAGAAGTTATATTTAATTCACGGAAAGCGTCCGCACCGATATATTTAATTCCCTCTGAGAAGGTGATCTCTTCAAGGGTTTCCCTACTCTGATACCATAATGTTTTCGTATAACAAGAAGACGCCATATTGTAGGAAGAACAGTCAATTCCATATCCAGTACCAGGAGTGAAATGGATCTTCTCGATTTTGAAAGGGTTGGCTGAGTACGTATTATAAACCTTCGTAACATCAATACTTATTGGAATGGTAAGTTCTTTGATGTTACACTTCAAAAACATGTACTCCCCCAGCTCTGTAATGTCATCGGAGAGGACTATTGTCTTTGGAATTTCGGAGTTCATATTCCAGGGGGCCAATTCAGTATTCTTGCTATTTTTTATCCAGTCAAAGTAATCAAAGGGTATTCCGTTTCCCTTGGTGAATGTTACCTTTTTAACAGCCAAACAGCCTTTGAATGCTGGGTAATCCTCATTAGTACCAATAGGACTCAGACTTATGGGAATGGTCAGATTGGTAAGTTTTGTGCAGTTTAAGAAACAGTGATTACCGAGGCTAGACACTGTATCGGGAAGCACGAGCGAGGTTATGTTCAGTTCGCGGAACGCATCGGATCCAATCCCTCTAATGTCATTTGCGAAGTTGATCTCCTTAAGGGTATCTCTGCTCTGATACCAAGGAGTGTTCTGATACCAAGAATCATATTCATTATAGGCTGCATAATTGTATCCATATCCCCCATCCCCAAAGGTAAAGTTGATCTTTTCAATACAATAACAGCCTGAGAAGACAGGATTACTATCGGAGATCACACTATTGAGAGTTATAGGTATGGTAAGTTCCGTTACATTTTTACAATCAGAGAATGCCGATGCCTCAAGTTTGGTGATTTTATCGCTAATAATAATCTTGGTGATGTTATTGCGATACTCGTACCACGGTGCATGAGTGGTACCAAATTGATTCATTTCACCAGAACCCGTGATCTCCAGAGTACCGTCCGTGTAAAGGTAAAACGTAGCATTCGCTCCGCAAGATCCTCCAGAAATGACGTTCAGTGCAGAAGATTCATCAGAATCCGCATTATCTAAAAGAATAAACACAGACATGCTTATCAGCACAGCAACAATCAACATCACTGATTTCTTAAGAATTGTTTCACCCGCGTATACAAGTACAATGTTTGTAAAATCATAATATAAACATATTGACGACAAAACATTGACATGAGGGGCTATATTATAATCTTAAATTAAATCAAAAAAACTTACAATCCCCATAGGGAGCTAAATGGTTTGTGCCAGGGGTTCGAACCCCGGCAAAGAATTTCAGGCAGGTTTCTTCTTCACAACCACAACAGCAGCAAGTAAGACGATGACAACAACTATTGCGATTAGGAGATAAATCATCATCGATCCATCACTGGAATTGGTATCGGAAGGTGATGGTGAAGGTACAGGGAGCGGGGCGGAACTCTGTTTTATCCATTTGCCATCGATCTTCTCGAATGTCGATCCTGCCAAGTTTGTAGCAGTTTGTGATAACTCAGATCCACCGTCCGAGACGTAGAATTTACCGGAGAACGCAGAATCTGCGATAGAGGTCACAGATCTGGGGATGGTTATGGATGTTAGGTAGGTATTATCCTTGAACGCAGAGTCTGCAATCGATTTTATACCACCAGGTATCTCAAATGAGGTGTTGGTGTTACCTGCAGGATACTGTATCAATTCGGTCATTTCCTTATTGTACAGCACACCATCCAAAATGCAATACTTCGAACTTTCCTCACTAACTTTGAACGTAGTGAGGGAATCACATCCGTCGAACATGTTTCCGATGGACTCGACGGAATCAGGAAGAGTGACGGAAGTGAGGGAAGTACAGTCCTTGAATGCCGATTCTCCGATAGAAGCAACGGTATCTGGGATGACTATAGAGGTTAGTGAGGTACAATCCTTGAATGCTGATTCGCCAATGGATCCGACGGAATCTGGAAGAGTGACAGTAACAAGCGAGGTACAATCATTGAACGCAGAGTCTCCGATGGTAGTGATAGTATCACTAAGAGACAGGGAGTTTATGGCAGTACAACCCTTGAACGCAGAGTCTCCGATCGAAGTGACTCCTTCAGATATTGCGACAGTGGTCAATGTGGATCTGCTTAGTTGCCAAGGGGTATTCAGATAATTGGAATGTTCGGAGGATTGTTTGATGACATTGTCATTGAGTATCTTCGAATTGTTTCTCAAA
>CAVHHN010000113.1:0-6612 GCA_963635855.1 Faecalibacterium sp. CAG:74
TGAAGATCATGGTCCCATACGGAACTGTCCCCGAGTACACCGGAGAGGTCCCCACCAAGGAAGCAACTGCACAGTACACCTACACCTTCAAGGGCTGGAACCCTGAGATCGTCGCTGTTACTGGAAATGCAACCTACGAGGCCATCTTCAGTTCCACTATCAATGAATACGAGATCGTCTTCATGAACGGAACCGAGGTTCTTCAGAGCACCATGGTCAAGTACGGTGAAACTCCGGTCTATGCCGGAGCTACCCCTACCAAGGCCGACTCTGAAACCTACACCTACCTCTTCGCAGGATGGAACCCCAAGGTTGTTTCCGTTGTCGGTGCTGCCACTTACAATGCGATCTTCGTCGAGTATGCTAAGGAAGTGAAGGAAGCTGTCATCGAGGCCGAGACCGAGGACAGTGCCAGTATCACCAAGGATGCGATGGATAAGGTCAATTCCGATCTGAACAACGGAATCATCGATTCAGTGTCTGTCAAACTGAACAATGGATCCATCAACTTCGATAAGGATGCCGCTTCAAAGATCCAGGACGATTATATGATCTCTCTGGTCCGCGAAGAAGCACCAGTTCTTCCTGATGCAGCCATTTCAAAGGTCGGCGACCGTCCTGTCTACGAGATCCTTGTCATTTCCAGCAGAGGTGAGATCCACGAGTTCGATGGTATCCTTACTGTCTCTGTGAAGTACGATCTCAGGGAAGGCGAGGATGCCAAGAACATCTACATCCTTTACATCAGGGATGATGGTAGCCTTACCTCCGTTGATGCGAAGTATACGGACGGATATGTCACTTTCACGACCGACCACCTTTCAGTTTACGCTGTTGCATTCAAGGAGGTCAACACCATCAACATGGCTGCCATCTTTGGTATCCTCGTGGCTGTTGTGATCGCCGTTGCTGCTGGTGTATTCTGTCTGAAGTACACTAGGCGTGACTGATCAAACCTTTTGATCCCCTGAAGGGGATCTCAAACCTCTTACCTTTTTTGACCGTTCTTTTAAACCGTGACACTGATTAGCACGGCATTGTACATTTATGGACACGCTAAATATTTATCAATCTCAAAAATAAGGGTATTCAGAGCCGGAAATACGGCATTAGAGGAATACCATGGATGGTAAACAGGTTCGTCTTGAAAGAATAATGGACAGGAAGACCGGTCGTGCGGTTCTTGTTCCTATGGATCACGGAATTTCGAACGGCCCCCTTGATGGTCTTATCGACATGAGGGCCACAGTTGATGCTGTGACCAATGGCGGAGCCACAGGTGTCATCATGCACAAAGGTCTTATCAGATACTCTTACCGTGGATCCGGAAAGGATGTGGGACTCATCATGCACCTTTCCGCATCTACCGATGTCGGACCCACAGTCAACCACAAGGTCAACATCACCACGGTTCAGGAAGCCATCAAATACGGTGCCGACGCCATCTCCATCCAGATCAACTTCGGTGACGAATACGAGCCTGAGATGCTCGAATCCGCCGGTCAGGTTGCCAGAGAATGCAATGAATGGGGAATGCCCCTTATCATCATGGCCTACCCACGTGGACACGATGTTAATTCCTTCGACGCAGACAATATCGCCCACGTCGCTCGTGCATCTGCAGAGATCGGAGCAGATTTGGTCAAATGTTCCTACACCGGAGATATAGATTCATTCAGAAAGGTCACCCGTGGTGCTCTCGCCCCCGTCCTTATCGCAGGGGGACCCAAGATGGACACTGACATGGATGTCCTCAACATGGTCTACGATTCGATCCAGGCCGGTGGAATGGGAGTTTCCATGGGAAGGAATGTCTTCCAGAACAAGAATGTCGAAGGCATAACCAAGGCCATTTCTAAAATAGTCCTCGAAGACTACACTGTCGAAGAAGCGGCCAAGTTCCTTTCAGTGTGATCCTCATGGATACTAAGAAGATTTTCGTACGCGCCGACCTTCCCAGCGACAAGGACGATAGGAAGGACCTGGTCACCAACGGACTCGAATCCGGTATTGTCCGCTTCATTCTCCGCAAGGGTGATGAGGAATTCGAATCCCTCGGAAAGATGGAAGAGATAATTTACCTCGATGGTGGAAGCCCTGTCGATAAGACAGTGGCTTTCGAATCCATCGACACCCCCGAGGCTCAGAACAAGGTTTTAGGCCTTGTAGGAAAGAAGAAGACCATCATCGTTGACACCACCGATTGGACGATCATTCCTTTGGAAAACATGATCGCCAAGTTCAGACTTGCCGGCACCGAGGTCCTTGCCATTGCAAGGAAGAGGGAGGAG
The DNA here is from genome assembly GCA_963635855.1 of Faecalibacterium sp. CAG:74. Lineage (GTDB taxonomy): Archaea > Thermoplasmatota > Thermoplasmata > Methanomassiliicoccales > Methanomethylophilaceae > Methanomethylophilus. The sequence continues at coordinate 2,292 of CAVHHN010000113.1, forward strand.
GCCCACCTGTACCTTACCACCATGGAGAAAGGTGTTGATGGTGTCGTCATCGAGACCGACGATCCCTTGGAGATCGGTAAGTTCAGGGATGTCCTCACCGTCAGCGAACCTGTTCCTCTTTCCGAGGTCGAAGTAGTTTCCGTCGAACCGGTCGAAATGGGCGACAGGGTCTGCGTCGACACCTGTTGTCTGATGGATCCCGGTGAGGGAATGCTTTGCGGTTCCTACTCCAACTGCCTTTTCCTTGTTCAGAGCGAAAGTGAGGCCAACGGATATGTCGCAACCCGTCCTTTCAGAGTAAACGCCGGTGCAGTACATATGTACTGCATGGTACCAGGTGGAGGCACTAGGTATCTTTCCGAGATCTCCGCCGGAGATCCCGTCCTTGTCTGTGACAAGGCAGGAAACACCCGTACTGCCAGTGTCGGAAGGTGCAAGGTCGAGGTCAGACCTCTCCTCATGGTCACCGCCACAGACGGGAAGAAGCAATACAATGTGATCCTTCAGAACGCTGAGACCATCAAGGTCGTCACCCCGAACGGTGCAGAATCCGTCACCAGGCTCAAAAAAGGTGACAAAGTGCTTGCACACATCGCATCCGGTGGAAGGCACTTCGGTATGAAGGTCGAAGAGACCATCACGGAGAAGTGACCTATGCGTGTCTGCGCTTCGTACGGGTCCGTTCCGGAAGCACCGGCGGACGCTGACATGCATGAGATCAGACTCGATGTCTTCGATTCTGTTCCCTCTTTTGCTGGTGAAAATTCCATTGTGACCCTTGCGGGAAAGGACATTTCACTTGTCCCGAAGGATTACCAGGGATTGGTCGACGTCGGAGATTCCGACGTCGACATCCCTTTCCGTAAGATCCGTTCCGTTCACGATTTCAATGCGACCCCTTCCTTTGAAGATCTGGAACATCTCTTGAACACCGGGGACCAGGAACTTTCCAAATGTGCCTGCATGGTGCAGTCCTTCGATGACCTTCACACAATTTTCCGTGCTTCCGCTTCCGTGAAAAGGAAACATCTCTTGTTGGGGATGGGTGAACTGGGAACGATCACCCGTATCCGTCAGGTTCTTCTCGGAAACGATTTTTCATTCGGATATGTAGGAAGTAAGACCGCAGCGGGACAGCTTTCCGCTGAAGAGATGAGGTCTTTAGGTGATGATTGTAAAATCGTAGGTCTGATTGGTCACCCACTAGGACATTCACTTTCACCTCAGATGCATCAAGCAGCTATGCGTTCCGCAGGTCTCAACGGAATCTACTTGAGATTTGATTCCCCGGACCTGATGCATGTGGAGGATGTCATCCGTGAGTACAACATTACAGGTACCAATGTGACCATCCCATACAAACAAGTGATCAGGGATCACCTCGATTCGATCGAAGGTGCCGCCGAAGCTATCGGTGCCGTCAATACAATAATCAACAATGGTGGTAAACTGGTCGGAACCAATACCGATCATGCAGGCGTGACCTACGCTTTCGATAGGGCCGGTCGTAAACTATCCGAATGTTCCAAGGTACTCGTGTTCGGCACGGGCGGTGCCGCCCGTGCCGCTATCTATGCCGCACATAAAGCAGGTTGTGAGGTTTCAGTTCTCGGCAGAACTCCCGAAAAGGTCAGTGAACTTTGCAATAAAATGGGTTGTCATATTGCTTTTGACAGAGCCATCGGAAACTACGATGCCTTGATCAATTGCACCCCGATCGGAATGTACGAAGATTCCGAGTATATGTTCGATCTGTCGGAATTAAACGGACATACGGCCGTCATGGACATGGTATACAACCGTAAGACCCAATTGGTCAAAGCTGCCGAGAAGGCAGGATGTCCTATTGCTTCCGGAAAAGACATGCTAGTCGGTCAGGGGGCACTTTCGTTCGAGAAATGGTTCGGCATTTCCCCCGATACCGAGGTCATGCGGAAGTCGATCCAATGAGCGGTACCGGTGTATCTTTCGGTTGTATATCGGTCATAAACGGTATTGTCAATGGAATGGCCGCTGTCGTCGGTATCGATCTGAAGACTGAAGCAAAATTCACCGAAGGCGGTTCCGAACAGATCGTTGAAATAATAGGTACCGAAAGTACTGACGATCTTCTCGCCCGGATCTGCGTCAGACGCACCTTGGAAAACATCGGTGTCGATCCGAAGATTGGATATCATCTGACCGTTCGTTCAGAGATCCCTCCATCCCGTGGTCTCAAAAGTTCATCCTCAGTGTGTAACGCTGTCGTGAAGGCAGTTGTCGATAATTATCATTCAGATATGTCCGTTATCGATGCAGTTCATCTGGGAGTTGAATGTGCGAGAGATGCAAAAGTGACCATCACCGGCTCTTTTGACGATGCCTGCGGATGCGAATTCGGCGGATTGATATATACAGATAATACCAAGGATATGATCCTAAGACAGAAACCTTTTGGGAAATATGACGTGATCCTTTGCATTTCCGACAATATCAAAAGAAAGGTTTCTCACGAGACCTATCGCGCAGTATCGGATCGTATGTGCCAGATACAGAAGATCGCGGAGACCGATCCCTTGAAAGCACTCACCCTTAACGGGAGGTTGATCGCAGAGGTCACAGGCACCCCTACTGAGGCGATGGATATCGCCTTAGATGCCGGAGCCCTCGCGGCCGGTGTTTCAGGTACCGGGCCTGCCATTGCGATCATTGCCGAATCGGGAAAAGGTGCCGAAATAGCAGCTAAACTTCCTTTCAAGACCATACTCACGGAGACCAGATGATGTCTGATATCACATTCAACGGCGGAGAACTCAAAGGGACCGTTTCACCCCCGCCTTCCAAAAGTCACACGCACAGGGCTATAATCCTTTCGGCATTGTCCGAAGGTCATTGTACCGTCAGTAATCCTTTGCTTTCATTCGACACCCGCGCCACCATGGAGGCTGTCCGCACCATGGGTGCGGATGTAATTGAGAAAGAGGGCGTGTTGGAGATCACCTGTTCCAAGGTCCACGCTCCAGATCGTACCATTGACGTCCTGAATTCCGGTACCACCATGCGCCTGATGACCGGAATATCATCACTTTTCGATAAAGAGGTCACACTCACAGGTGATGACTCGATAAAGAAGAGGCCGATGGGACCACTCTTGGATTCCCTTTCGGCAGCTGGTGTGAAATGCAGATCTGCCGACGGAAAACCACCCGTTACAGTATGTGGGCCGATCACCAAAGGGGAACTGGTCATCAATGGTGATGTTTCATCACAGTTCGTATCCTCTTTGATAATGTCATCCCCTCTGACCGGTCGCAGGACCACTGTCAAAGTGAACGGTAAAATGGTCTCCAAACCCTATGTGGACATCACCACCGCCATGATGAAAAGGTTCGGGGTCTCCGTGACCTCCGAATACCACGACGGGGATGATAAGGAACAGTATCGCTGTTTCTTTGCGGAACCCCAACATTATATGCCCACAGATTACAAAGTTCCAGCAGACTTTTCTTCTGCAGCATTTCCGTTGGTCGCCGGAGGACTGGCAGGTTGTATTTCCGCCCAAGGGATGGACCTTGATGATCCTCAAGGCGACAAAAAGATCCTGGACATCCTGAAGAGCGCTGGTTGTTCGGTCGAATACGGTAACGGAACCGTCACCTGTCGGCGGAACGGCCCTCTTAAGGCAGTAGATGTCGATCTTGCCGACATTCCGGACCTGTTCCCTGTGGTGGCAGTTCTGTTATCGGTGGCAAAAGGTACCAGCAGACTCTATGGAGCACCTCATTTGAGGTTCAAGGAATCCGATCGTATCGCACTCACAGAGAAGATGCTACGCACTCTCGGTGCCGATATCAAAGGAACTTCCGACGGATGTATCATCAATGGGGTGGAAAGACTTCATGGCGGAAGGGTAGAGCACTGTGGAGATCATCGTATGTTCATGGCCGCCGCTGTCGCATCTCTCGTTTCCGATGGACCGGTAGTCATGGAGGATGACGGCTGCTGGAACGTCTCTTACCCTGGTTTCATTGAACAGATGGGTTCTGTCGGACTCAGATACCGGCGTTGATCGCGGTATGAGAACCCATTGAAATCATACTGTAACATCATATACTTTCATCTTGATCGAATTCGAAACATTGAACGTACATTATGCAGAGCATATTTCTCTCTGTTGTTATCTGGTTCGGATCGCATTTGAGAGTGGGCGATCTTGTTGATCATAGGCAGGTTTCTTTGAGAAGGACCGTGGCTGTTTTTGCTTTGAATGCGATTCCATACAGTAAGGTCTTTCCTTTCAGACCCCTGCAGTAATCTTTCTTTTGGATCTGTTCCAATGCTT
>CAVHHN010000114.1:0-6456 GCA_963635855.1 Faecalibacterium sp. CAG:74
ACCATGGGGTGAAACCGATCGTTCTCCTTGATGAGTATGATTATACTCTGAATCACGCCTACGGTAATGAATCATTCGAAGAGATCCTCGATTTTCTACGTGATTTCTATTCTTCAACACTCAAAAGCAATGAAAATCTTGGATTTGCAGTTTTGACCGGGGTTATGCAGATCCCCAAAGAAGGAATTTGCTCTGGATTCAACAATTACTGTGCGTATAGCATATTTCATGCAAGATACAATGATAGATTTGGATTCACAGACGCTGAGATCAAAGAACTCTGTGCATATTATGGCCATCCGGAGAGATCTGATGAAGCCAAAGAATGGTATGGTGGATACAATTTCGGAAATACTAAGATCTACAATCCGAATAGTGTTTTGAAGTACATTGAATCAGAATTCATTCCGGACACCTATTGGTCAAGTACAGATGAAAAAGATATTCTTGATAAAGTTCTGAAATGTATAAACGAGTATGTATCCAAAGATCTGAGTGCTCTTGACAATGGAGAACAGGTCGAAATGGATCTTTCATCTAATGTGTCTATTGATGATCTGGATTCCTATGTGGGCTCGATATACTCAGTTCTTGCAGTTGCAGGATACCTCAATGCGATCCCCAGGAATGATCGTGATTATCTGCTTTCGATTCCAAACCGTGAGATGAAGCAAGTATTTCATGAACTCATTGTGAATACCAACATCCAACGATGATTCTCCTTTAGATTGGACTGCTTGATGCATTGGATGTGGGTGACGCCTCGACAATCAAACAGGGATTGGACCCTCACTATGCCAAACTCTCTTCATTACTATTGGCTGACGAAGCCACTTATCATGCCATCCTTGCCGCCATCGTTTTCAGCCGTGATGGAAGATATGAGATCTCCATCGACCGCGAATCCGGTGACGGAAGACATGATATTCTCATGAAAAGCAAATTCCCCAGATATCCGAACATCGTGGTGGAGATCAAGAAGGCAAACTCCGAAGACAGCGAAGCCACCGTAGATCATCTGGCACATCAAGCATTGGAACAGATCCACAAGAAAGATTACTGCAGAGGCCTGAAAGGAAAGACCTTACTGTACGGTATCGCGTTCAAAGCAAAAACAGCCACTGTTCTTCTCGAAGATACCAGCCTATGATTAACAATATCCCTTGTTCTCAAATGTGACCTGGCTAGATAACAACAGAGAGATATGCACTGTATACTGTAGCTGGATTCAATGTTTCGAATTCAATCAGATCGAAAGTAAATCAGATATGACAGTATGATTTCAATGGGGCTCCGCCCCACCAGGACATTAAATCTGTTTGTAATATTCTCAACGATCCCTTTAGAAGGATCAATCTTTGTAAGCTTCGTAAATATTGACCGCACCGAAGTTCTTGGAGTATACCTCGACCTGTGCGAATCCTGCTTGACGGAACTTTTCGGCCATGACCTCCCCGTGAGGGAACCCACGGATAGAATTGACAAGCCAATCATATGCGGGACCATGGCCGTCGATGCTCTTTCCTTTGTCGTATTTCCGACCGATCTTTTGAACCCTATGTTTCATGTAGATGTTATAGAAATAACGAACGACCCTGTTGTCAGGAGTTGCCATTTCAGCAATTATCGCTTTTCCTCCATGGTCGAGCACACGGTAGAATTCATCTATCGCTTTCTGAACATCGGTCACGTTACGAAGCATATACCCAGAGGTCACGATATTGAAGGTACAGTCAGGATATTGAAGATCGAGAGCATCTCCCACCTGGAAGTTCACAGGTTTGGGTATATCACGTTCCTGTTGTTTCATCTCAGCATACTTGAGCATTTCAGGCGTGATGTCGATACCGACGACTTCCCCCTCGGCCCCGACCTTCTTTGAAAGGATGAATGCGATCTCCCCGGTACCGGTCCCGATGTCCGCACATTTCTTCCCTTTGATGTCCCCGGCCAGTTCCATCATGAATTTGTGCCAGCCTTGGATCATCTTCAAAGACATTATCTCATTCATCTCATCATAGTATGAGGCGATCTCAGTGAACACGTCTTTGACATAATCTTCTTTACCTTCGAATTGAGTTCCATTGCTTTTGATCTCTTCTTCAGTCATCCGAACACCTCATAACAGAATATTACCAATAAGATAGCCAACGGTCAGCAGCACTCCGAAGTGCCAGTTCTGATTGAAGGCCATAGGCACCAACAAACGGGAACATCCCGGTTCCATCGAGGCCTTACGACTGTTGGCATACAGTTTGTACGCATCGAGAACGCATATAAATGCCAATAGGCACGCCCAATGCGTCCTGCCGGTCAACACCAACAATACCAATATGATATAACCGACAAAATTCTCGAACAGATAGAGTTTCATCCCATTCTCATAACTCATTCTTCCAGAAAGAGTGCCTACTCCGGATGCCTTGTCCTCATAGTAGTCACGCATCTCGTTCCCGCAGAGAACGGCAGTGATCATGAATGCATTGGGAAGACCGAGAAGGAGGACCTCGACGGAAAGATCGCCGACCATGACATAGTATGTTCCCAAAGGCATCAGTATGCCCATCAGAATGAAAACCCCTATCTGACCCAGACCGAGATATTTGTAAGATAATCCTACAGTATACATCGCGGCCCCTCCAAGTCCGAGGATACCGAATAGAAGGATCCCCCAACCGATGTACCATATGAAAACAAGGCCGCATAATGCCACTATGCCGAGGCAGGCAAGTCCGGCATACAATACCTTCTTGGGGCTAAGGGCACCGGTCACGAGTTCGGGAGAACGGGTTTCGTTCTCCACGGTATCGGTACCTTTTGCAAAATCACCATAGGTGTTCAGAATGTTGGCGGCCGATTGGAGAAGAATGCCACATACGAGGACCATCAGGAAGATCCACCAACAGAACCCCCCATCATTATATGCAACTGCACCTCCAAGAAGTACCGGGACGACCGCACCGTGCAAGGTCCATGGTCTGAACACATTGAACCATCCGGCCTTGACCGGTTTAACATCTGCCATGAATGCTCATGATACAACTGCTAAAAGACCCTTTTGTTATTGATATTCGATAATTCTATATTGATTACCGAATATTATGAACTATGAAAGGCGACCTTCATACTCTGAAAAAAGTATGTTCCTACGGTTCCAAGACGATGCTCGCCGGGACCGTGATCTTACTGGTTCTCGCCGTCGCCCTTTCGATCATCGGGATCTGTTCTTTAACTACAGACTGGGCCAAAGACCTGCTCGACAGTATCCTATCGAACAACAGTGAATTCGGATCGCTTATCAGATGTTCGATGTTCTTTGAACTTCTGTTCTTCTTACTCCTAGCTGCGGTTTCGGTGTATATCACATTCCTTGTCATGAGGTCCGTGGCCACCGAACATAGCCCTTTCAACGAATCCAACACCAAACTTGTTATCACTCTGTCCCAGATATATTTCGGATCGGCATTTGTCTTCGCAATTTTAGAGATCCTCGGAGACATAGAGATCTCTTCGATATTGTTCATGTTCTTCGGTTGCGTTTTTGTCTCTGTGATCCTTTACGTCCTCGCTTTGATAATCAGATACGGAGCGGTCCTCCAAAACGAATCGGACCATACACTCTGAGGTTTTTTGATGATCATACTGAGACTTGACAGAATGATGGCCGACCGGAAGGTATCCCTGAATCAACTTGCGGAACAGGTCGGTATCAGCAATGTCAACCTGTCCAACATAAAGACCGGGAAGATCTGTGCGATCCGTTTCTCCACCCTGAATGGAATCTGTAAGGCACTGAACTGTCAACCCGGAGACATCCTTGAGTATGTTGAAGACGAAGAAAATTAATGATTTTCATTAAATTATTAACGATAGTCAATATTTTATATCCTATTTGATATCAGCCGACAATGAAAACCATCGTCAAATTGCTCACCAGTACTGCATTCATGATGGGATTCGCGATCGTCATATCCCTTCTGACGAACGAATATATCACAGGATTATACCCAGCATTCCTGGCGAATGACAGTACGTTACGTAGCAATATCACAATCTTCCTTCTTGCATGCATGCTCACGCTGACCATGTCGAGGATACCTTTCAAGAACCTCGACCCCATAAAAAATATCAAATCGGTCACCAGAGCCATCTTGCTGGGTCTTGTATTTGCTTCTTCCATTCCGCTTATTGCATATTTCCTTCTCAGGGACAATCCAACATACGGGTGCTATGCGGTCGGACTGGTATTCCTTGCCGCCACTCCTTTTGCCGGTTCGGTCGGTCCATTATCACTCATTCTCCGCGGAGACCTCGAACATGCCCTCCGGTCGACCATCATCGTTTATCTTGTATCGCTGATTTGGATCCCGTTCATCGTCTGGGTCACTCTTGGTGAAACCGTGGATATGACCCAAGTGGTCATTGTGGTGATCGAACTCATCGGAGTGCCACTCGTTCTTTCAAGGCTCTTCACGAAGATCGAACTTGACAAGACCATGATGGCCATCGTACTGAACTGTATCATCGCATTCCTTGTTTGGGTCTCCGTCGGTTCGACCAACTTCGGCAAGGCCGGGGCCACGGTCTTGGTGGTGTTCATGATAATTGCCGCATTGAGGGATGCAGGACTCGGACTCAGTTCGGAGTATGTCGAAAAGAAGCTCAAGATCTCTTGGTCACAAAGGGTCACCGATGTCCTCATGATCTCCTACAAGAACAAAGGTATCGCTCTCGCACTATGCACCTCGGTCCTCGTAGGTCCGGCCATCGGGCAGGCCATGGTCGCCATCGCCGCCTCGATCGTTGTGGAAGTATGTTGGGTGGCCTTCATGGATTCCGTCCTATTCTCAAAGAAAAGAATGGAACGTGAACTCGAATCCGACCGCATGTCCGGTATCAAAGAGGTCTGGGAAGACTGAAAACTCAACGATGGGATATCTGTTTGGAGATGTCTCCGTATTGAGTATAATCAAAGAAATCCCCAAGCCTGGGTATATCTCTCCCTTTAAGTGGGACCACGGTATCCCCAGGCTCCAAAGACCCGTAAAGCATCTCACTGTCCGGATCGTAGACCTTCCCGCTTCTGTCCCCTCCGTCACGGTTGTTTGCGTAGCAATAAACACAATTATGCATGCAGGTGTCATAGGAACCGACATCGATGTTCTTCACACACCTACAACCTTCTCTCAAAGGAACATCATATTCCTCAAAAGGTATGTCCAAAGCACGCATCATCCTGCGGTCTATGCACCCTCTGGGTTCGATCCCGAATGAGGTCAGATCACGTTTCGCACAACAGTAACTCAATTCCATTCCATACTTACGTGCAATCGGGACCATCATCTCGGCCATCGAATCCATTTCCGCATGGGTCAAAGTGCGGAAAAGACCCTCTTTCCCTCTGAGTTTTCCGTACATCTCCAAAAAACTGAAAGTGCATCTGTGGGTGTATCCTTCAAGCTCTCTACAGAGAAGTTCGAACTTGCGACGATGATATTCGAGACCGAGATAGTCGTTGAATATGATCGGATCGTATCTCCATATCATCCGATTGGCACCGAGTGTGGATGAGACCTCCTTGAATGAATCGGCGACATCTGCCTTGAAGGGAACCCCTGGTTCAAGGTCCTTGCCATATGGAGTTATGGTCACCTGGAACAGTGCCAGATGTCCCATGGAAGCGATCTCTTTCAGATATGGAATGGCAGGTTTGGGATTTTTGGTGATAAAGATCAAAGCATCCACATTTTTCGGTGAGAGATCGATACGGTACACCACGTTTTTTACCATCGGATTACGAACGAGGCAATACCCCGCACGCAGACGATTCATCATCCATTCCATGTGGAATGCAGGGATGTCTGTGCGTCTGCTAGCGGATATAAGCATAAATCTGGTATCGCAAAGACCGATATGTATGTATTCGTCCTAAAAATCATAGGTCCCATTGAAATCATACTGTCGCATCCAACCTAATTTCGATCTGATCGAATTCGAAACGTTGAACGCTACCAAGTAAACAAAGCACATTTCTCTCTGCTGTTGTCTAAAACCTTTCCCAGATTTGTAACTGTTCAGAACCCCTAGGGGTTTAAAGGATCTAATTTGAAAAATAAAAAGACCGATCCTAAGATCCGTCATTGAAATTTGGTTTCAAGGGAACTTTTCTTTCTAAAACATTTAAAGGCATCAAACATCTTCTTTATAGTCCTTAATACAATATACCAAGTATGGCTGAGGGAGAGCAGAAACTGAAGATTCCGAAAGGGCTTGAAGATTTCAAAGAAGTTCGTGAGATGGGATATTATTTCGTCGATAAATCCGAACTCATTTCAGATATTCTTCAGGATGGGAGCAAAGTATTTCTTTTCACAAGACCCAGACGTTTCGGTAAATCCCTCAATCTCTCTATGCTTGATGCATTCTTCAACCTGAAATACAAAGGAAACAACTGGT
>CAVHHN010000115.1:0-6183 GCA_963635855.1 Faecalibacterium sp. CAG:74
TATCGAGGCCGTGGCGGACCACGAGGATTGATTACCCACACAGCAGAATTTCGGTATGAATAGTTACAAATCAGGAAAGGTTAGACGATAGCAGAAGAACTGTGCTCTGCATACTGTGGCAGCGTTCAACGTTTCGAATTCGATCAGGTCGAAATTAGGTTGGTGTTGACAGCATGATTTCAATGTAACCGTGCTATTTAGTGCTCGGATCGATCTTAGGTGTATTATGATCGAGTATCGAATGATAATTCAATTTTTTCAATGACCCAGATCTCACTTTAATCCTTTTCTTCTTATCACAAACAGCGGATCTGCATTCGCTTAAGGGCCAGTCGCATACCAGCATTGTTTGGAGTTTAATGATCGTTCCGAATTTATGCAAATTCTCTAGTCTATGATAACAAGCCCCTCTGTTCACTGATATCGGTATTCGAACTTTGAAGTCGGTTGTGGAAATCGATTCCAGGTTGTATCGAAGATCAATTGAAGAATACGGAATAGGTTTGGGAAATGGTTTGTCCCCGGACCATGTTTTTCAGACCCAGAGTTTGATCGTATTTTGCTTATAGGTTGTAACCAAAGGATGGAACGAGCCCAATCATTCTAGAGACGAACAGCAGGCCAGCGATAACTATACAGACCAACCAAATGGTCGAGTCCCATCTGAGGATCTTGGATCCGTCAAGGATACCTATGGGGAGCAGATTGAACACTGCCAGCGATGCATTCAGGATGAACATCAGGTAGAACAGGATGATGATCGGATTGCCGTCGAATGCAAAGCATCCTGCCAGCCCGATTACGGAGAGGATGATATTTACCAGAGGTCCTGCAAGGCTGATCTTTCCATCCTGTTCGTCGTTGACATACCCACTGATGTATGTGACACCGGGTGCTGCGAAAAGGAATCCCATCGGCGCCATGATAAGTGCGACAAGAAGACCTATCGGGAACATACGGTATTCGGACCACAATCCGAATTTTTGTGCAGTGAATTTATGTCCCAGTTCATGAAAGACAAAGCTCATGATAACGATAGCTACCATGAGAATGAAAAGACCTATGGGCCATAGGGAACCCATTCTATCTTTGAAAAAGGCGGTGACAAAATCGGTGTTCCTGAACATCAGCATGAACGCTAACGTGAGTACCAAGATCGATATGAGAAGGTCTCTGATCTCGATCTTGCCGAACCGATATGGTTTGAGACTTGCGTCTCTCAGCGAGTCATAGTCCATATTTCACTGAATTGATTATACTTTATAAACATAGAGCGGTTAGCGGCGAGCATGGTCCCCGTGATAACGAACATTGCGAACGGTAAGGAGGTGTGCAGATGGTGTGACAACTGTGGCACATTGCTACTTTCCAAGAAATGTTCGAAATGTGGCGTACCCGGAAGAGAGTTTGAGATCAACAGTCCGGGGGACATACGTCCGTGTATGGGGGAAAGTGTCGGAATTCTCGAAAAACTGTTCGAAGAGACCTATGGGACCTCCGCTCCGATACGGGGATGTTCTGTGTTTTTCAACAAGGTACCAGGAGAAGACCGTACAGATGAGATCATCGCCTACGGGCAAGTGATTGGAATCTTGCGTTTCGATCTTGCCGATAACCGTTTGAAAGTGGAGCTCAGGCAACCTGGCGCGGAACTTTTCGATGTTGTGGCCACCAAGAACATCGTCAGGATCTTCGGCGTATCCGGCCATCTTAAAGGAAAAACAGTTTCTGGATCGAACGTATCCGAGGTCATCGGAGAGTTCTCCGCAGGTGAACCGATCATAATCAGAAAGGGACTCAAGGTAGGTCCTGGTGTGGCTGTCGTCAACAGCAGAGATATCAAATTGGCCGAAAAGGCGGTCAGGGTCAGAGATCTGAACGGACTTCAGGGTATCAATCTCTGTCCTGGGGCCGACCGCAGGACCTTTCTTGAGTGTAACAGGTACCACCTCAGGAAGATCGAGAACATCGCGGTCTCAGAACTAAGGAACTATCTGAATGGAAAGACCCAGAAGGTAACAGTATCCTTTTCCGGAGGCAAGGATTCCCTTGCAGCATATGGACTTGCCGCATCCGTGGTGAAACGTCCTGAACTTTTATTCACCAACACAGGACTCGAATTTCCAGAGACTCTGGAGTACGTAAAGAGATTCTCGGAAAAGAATGGGCTCACGATCCACATTGCGGATGCAGGAAATGCATTTTGGGACAACGTGGATGTATTCGGCCCTCCGGCAAAGGATTTCAGATGGTGTTGTAAGGTGTGCAAGCTCGGTCCCGTCACCGAACTGATATCTCGCCATTACCCCAAAGGGACGGTGACCTGTGAAGGCAATAGGTCCCTCGAATCATTCACGCGTGCAGGAACTCCGTTGGTGACAAAGAATCCATTTGTTCCTAATCAGATCAATCTTAATCCGGTCAGGAACTGGTGTGCGGCGGAAATTTGGGGATATATATGGATGAAGAGGTTGGATTACAACCCGCTTTACGACAGAGATTTCGAACGTATCGGTTGTTACCTCTGTGCATCCTGTCTTGCCAGTGAATGGCGTAACGCCTCAAGGATCCATCCTGAGATGTATGAGAAGTGGGAGAATTATCTTCATGAATATGCCAGATCCAACGGACTTCCGCCAGAATATATCGATATGGGATTCTGGCGTTGGAAGATGCTACCTCCGAAGATGAGGCAGTTGGCAGAAGGGCTGGACCTGAAAATGGAACCGAAGACCTCTTCGGGGCTTTCTTTGAAAGTAATGAAAGGAGCCTCTGTGTGCGTGGCAGGGGGTTATTCCATGGAAGCGATCGTCAACGTCCCTCGCACGAGGGATTTTTCCTATGTCGAGGACGCTCTTCGCACCATCGGGGATGTGAAGTATTCTCCTGAATTTGATATAGCTGTGGTCAAGCTCAAGGCCGGACGTGCAAGGCTGTTCGGCGGTGGGCAGGTATCAGTGACAGCTCCTACTCAGGAAGATGCCCGCAGGACCTTCGAAAAAGCAGTGAAAGCACTGATCAGAGCGGAACTTTGTACCCAATGTGGGATATGTGTAAAGACATGTTCCAGGAATGCGATCCGTATGAAAAACGGAATGAGGGTGGACCCGGAACGCTGTATCTCCTGTGGTCTCTGTGAGAGGTCCTGTATGGTCGTTCATTACTACGATAAGATCATGGCCGGTAAGGTCGCCACAGCGCCCCCGATGCAAAAGGTCAACGAGGTACATGCACCCCGCTCACATTTGAGCAATCGGCCTCAGAATTCTCGTCCCCAAAGGAGTCGCAGACCCAATGGAGATCATGTTAGGACTAGCAGAAACAATAATTCTCCACGTCGTTTCAACAGAAGACATTAACTTTATACTGGTTGCCCAATGAAGGGACATGCAGACGTTCTACATTGCGGCCGCGCTCGCTTTCATCCCTGCGCTTCTGTTGATGTACGTATTCCTTAGACCGTACACCTACCCTGCCACTGAACGCCCGTATTTCAGTGATCCTTCGTTCTTCTGGCTTTTTGCCATCGGATTGGTCGCTGGAACCATCCTTTTCCTTGTTTACACCTTCATCGCGAACAGTTTCATCACGGTCATAGTGTATTCTCTTGTCCAAGTGATGGTGGTCGTCGTGGTGATGAACCTCAAACGTTACCGTGGCAAGTCTGACAGTATCTTCTATGGTTTCGGTTTCGGACTCGGGGCCGGAGCGACCACCGGTATGGGATTGATCTATTGGTTCTCAACTTCCGCTACACTGATCGAAAGTTCGTTATCCGTTGTGGATTATGTGTTTCTGTTCATTCTCTCGATGGCAATGATATTCCAGTACAGTGCCGTCGGAATAACCGTTGGAGACGGTATCGCAAGGCATATTCCCATGCAGTACGCAGTTCAGGCAATGATCTACAATGTAGTGTTCTGGGTCGTCTTCGCCATATCCCTTATGAACTCTGCCACCGAGATCTACCTGTACGGTGTGGCCGTCATGTGTCTGATCATCTCTTCCATGTACCTTATGTATACTTACAAGAAGGAGATCCCTGCGATAATCGCAGACGTGGACCGTATGAACCGTAAAGGAAAGAAACAGTGAGTTCAGGCGGTGTACCGACCGTATTTGGTCTCGTGGACGTATCCGTTCACCAACATTGCTTTGAGTATTTTCTCAGCATGTTTCGGTTCGATCCTTTCAAGATCCTCGAACGTGAATTCCCCATAGACCTCAGTAAGTCCTTTCGACAGGACCTCCATTTTTTCTTCGATCGAATGGGCGTGCTCATAACGATATTCCAATGTGGAATAGGGGTCGATGTCGGAAGGCATCTCCTTTTTCTTGATCGGTTCGACGACACCGGTGAGCTGATTCAAAGCGGCCCGGACCATTTTTGGATCATCGCTCTGATAGTATGGACGGAGATTTTTGTTCACAAACGATAATCCGCAGTATGGACAGGTGGAGGATTTGTCGTTGTAATCGACCACTCTTTTCCTTTTGCATCTGGGGCATGCGACTATTCCGAACATATCATCACCTGAAATCACAGAAGACAAGCGAAGAAATGCAACAACCGTAGATCCCTTTCGGAACGGAAAGGCACTCTATACGGGTGGAGATAGGGCCGAATTCGGCATTGCGGATACGGGACATTTCACTCATCTTCTCTATCAGTTCGCGTTCCAGGTCTTCTTTGCTTCCGTGGAGATGTCCTTCGGCGACATATCCTCCGTGGCCGTCTTTACGATAGGCATAGGCGATTCCGGCAGCGATGTTCTCTCCTGAGTATCCTCTCATCTGAGATAATACGCAGAAGGTGACCGCACCCATGGGGATGGGGTGGAGTGAGACCTCTTTCGCTCCATCGGGGATGACGGATGAGACCGCCACAAGGTTCTGTTCACTAACGCCTGCATTCATAAGTGCCAGATCGAATGCATTGAGGTCCGATATGGGGCTTGTGGCATGACCGGAGGTAATGAAGAATTCTTTGGGAACTAACATGGCCATGATATCATCCGTAGATGTTCCGATTGATAGCGTTCTGTTGATTTTGTTGGGCGCGGATCCTGGCATCGATCTCTTCTGCTTCATGCATCAGTGGCGAAGGGTCGACCTCCAGTTTGGGGATCAGTTTTTTCAGCGATTCGAGTGCATCGGCGGCTGCACGGGGGTCAGGTAGTTGCGGATTCGCTGGAGCTAAGATACAGACAGTACTTGTTCTGTCGATCTTGCCTTGGAACAATCCCACCCCAGATATTCCGCGGACCAGACCCTCATCAAAGGTCTTGATATTGGCATCTAGGAGTAGTTGCTTTGCATTTTGATCCGAATATGCCGCCATGAGCGTGGCATTATTATCCACTCTCGGGAACCCGTCGACAAAGACGATCTCCTGAGCACCCATTTCTTTCACGAGGCCGATGACGAACAAAGTGAAATCATAGGCCTGTTCGGGACGGGGAGTAAGTTCAGAGGTGACAATAATGACATCTCTTGCTTTTTTACGTGGTGTGTGAACTTCCATGTTCACACCTTCTTCCGAGACCGTTTCGGTGTTCTTTTTCTTACGTTTCGGCCTGGGAAGCGCGCCTGCATAGACCCTTATGGGTGGATATGGGGTTCCGCCGGAGATGAGGGTGTACTGTTGAATGTCCCCTATGGTCATTCCAGCCACAACATCCAATTTCAATTCACGGGCCAGATAGCTCGTTAGTATGGAACCTACAAGCCCGATACTCGGAAAACCTATTATTGCGATAGGATTGCGAAGCTCCTTACGTTCATACCAGAAGAGTCTAGGCTCGGACATTGTTTCGGCAATAGGATATCCTTATTTGATTGTTCCCAACACACAGGTCCCATTGAAATCATACTGTCAACACCTAACCTAATTTCATCTGATAGAATCGAAACGTTGAACGCTACCAAGTAAGCAAAGCACATTTCTCTCTGTGGTTGTCTAACCTTTCCCTGGTTGTAACTGCTCAGAAATCTCCTTGGGTATCCAAAAGTATCTAATTTGAAAATGAAAAGACCGACCCCGAGATTGGTCATTAAGATATGGTTTCAACGGGACCCTTCTTTCTAGAACCTTTAAAGGTCTCAATAACGTCTTCTTTATAGTCCTTAACACAATATACCAAGTATGGCCGAGGGCGAGCAGAAACTGAAAATTCCGATCGG
>CAVHHN010000116.1:0-6179 GCA_963635855.1 Faecalibacterium sp. CAG:74
TTTAATTATACGAGACTCATGATAAATGTCTGTGCTAGTGTATAATACTCCCTCGTCAGTTACTGAATTATTTTGGTTAACCACTAACTGAGATATCAAATTGTTTTCATTCAGAAGCTTTATGTAATTTTCAGATAGATCGGGAGAACAGTTGTTTTTTAGTAATGAGAGTAAATTTGGATATACATATTTTGTAACAGTATCATAAGGTGCAAAATATGGTGTAATCGTATAATCATAGGGATTGACGTAAAGATGATTAGTAAAATCAATGTCAACAATACATCCGTGAACACTTCCCTCTCCACCAATCTTTTGAATTGCTGAAGAAATACCTTGTAAAACACTCATATACTCGTCCAACCCAGAAGTGATTTTCATTCCTACATAGGGCATATTTTCAAAGTAATATTCAATGTTTTGAATCCGACAATTACGAATGTACCCTCCTTTAAGATAACACAATTTCTTTTCAGTCTTATACATAAAGAAATAAAAACCATGATTTTTCAGCAAATACACTTGTCCATCAATCTTTGAAAAATCAATATTGTATCCCAATAACCAATAAAACAAAACATATGTCTGGTGAGATATGCGATAAATTCCATCAGGTTTATTCGAGAAAGCATTGTGAAGGTAGTTATTGAAGAAACTTTTCAATTTATGTTTGTGTTTATAATAACCCCATTGATTGTCTGCTATTATCTTCAAAGACTGATTGTAGACATATGTATTTTTATGAGTGTGACCATAAACATAGGTCCAGTTCGGATTAGGTGAATCTTCGGTCCAATCAAAATAAGGCATATGAGTGAACACGATTATCCTATTATCCTGCCCTAAGACTCTATTTAATTTGTGATATACTGATTCAAATCTTTCTGATAACAGTTTTTCTTCTTCAACAGATTTTATAGTATCGCGGTATATTCCAGTTGAAGCATTAAAATTAGTATTTTTACCAGCAAAACCAATTCCTCCGAGAATGATTTGTTCCGAAACACTCAAAAGGTCAGATAATTCCTCATCACTCATTCTATTAATGTGTTCTTCAGACAGAATAAACTCTTCCCCACGGTTTATCACCAGAATATCATTTTCGAGGAAAATTATGTTGTTCTTGTAGCAATATTCTCTATATAACCCAATAATCTGCTCTGCAGAATAATCCTCAGCATTCATTCCATTTTCAGTAAAATTCCACAGCTCGTGATTACCAAGAACATAAATTAATCTCCAACGAGAGAATTTTAGTCTGAATAAATCGAGGAACAACTTTACAACAGTAGGGTCATGTGAAACATCACCCCCTAATAGAATCAGACCCCTTGGTAAGAATCCATATATATCGACGTTGAAAGCTGAACTAAAAATCTCGTCAATTATCGAACAAAACCTTTTCTTGATTTCTTCCATACAATTATGTATATCCTGTATCTCATAATCGAGGTGCAAATCTGAAAGATAATAATACATATATGGGTAATCACACGTTTTGGTTTCATTATGGGCAACAACGGATTTTGTTTCGATAAGGAGGGGAGAATTATTGCTCATACTCGAAGGGGGCTGATAATCCTCGGAGTTGGAATTGTCTTTCATTGATTAAGAATCTCAGAAATTGTATAAAACCTAATTTCTCCTAATCTCTAATTCCCGTTGATTTTTCTTACTACATCAAGGTTGCCCCGAAGACCTTCGACAGGTCTTCGGGCACTCATATCCGATCAGCTTGTAAGCCTCGCTGACCGTTTTCGTGCATTCTCTTGGGAGGATCTTGTTCTCGAATATGTCGCACTTCTGGCTACGAAGGATGTACATCATATGATGTGCCGACAGATTCCTGCCGGAATCGCATCTTTGTTCTTCCGCTTCCCGGCCGACAGTTCTTCCTTGCGGGCCTTCAGATGGTTCTGGAGCATCTGCTTAACCAGGGGGAGATCCCGACCATACATCTCCCTCTCGGCAGAACAGACCCTGATGAAACGGTCCTTGTGAAGCACCCTCGTTTCCGTGCCAAGTCTGTCGGTGAACTCCTCGACCATGTCCTTGTACATCCTGTAATTGGGCTTGAGGCGTGTGATGAATCCGATACGGGATTCCAAAAGCCCCTCCATGTTCTCCAGGGTGCAATATCCCGCATCCAGGATAACGTATTCCGGCTTCAGGCCGAGGCAGGACACTTCTCCACTGTCCTGGCCAACGTATCGGAGTCAACGATGTTCCCTGGAACGTATCTGGCGAACAATGGCATCCGGTCCGACTTCCTGCAGACGAATATGGCCCTCACCTCCCTGCTGATCTCTCCGTTGTGGTTGTTCACGGCAGTGATGTTCAGTGGACCCACCTAACACCCAGGTCAAGAAGGTCTACAAAGTATTCAGGATCAAACCCCCCCAACCAATTCTCACTGGCTGATTTCATCGCAAAGACCCTATCCTGAATGTAGTGCTGACTTTACGTTCATCGTAGGCTTATTAATCTCATTACGACCTGAACTGTCTCATTGCTGTCACCTGCAAAGAGACAGTGAATCTGAGTAAGTTACATCAACACGAACGAAGGCTGCAGTTCTCGTCAATTGTTTTAAATATTGTAATTCAGACTATAGACATGAGGTTATCTTCTTTCTAAAACGTCTATATTGGTGATGAATTTGAGTGAACTTGATAAATACCTAGAACAAAAACCGACTGATGATTCGAAAAAAGAAATTTCCGTCGATTTGAATGACATGCTCTCAAACAGGTCATTTTTTGAGTTCATCAAAACATCAGGACTCAAGTTCGATACGCACCTTGTAGAAGACTTTCTACTCTCCTTGAAAGCAAAACAATTTCTTATTTTAAGTGGAGGTACGGGTACTGGAAAGACCCAGCTGGCAAAGATTTACGGAGAATTTATTTCTCACACTGAATCCAAATACACTGATTTTTCAGTGACTATTGGAAAAGGACCGGAAAATCATGGATTCACCTTAAGTTCTGACACATTCTACAACACATTCCCATACCTTGCAAGTGAATCTCGTAAAACATACACGTTTTTAGTGGGGGATGTGGAAGGAAGGGCCCGTATCGACCTTACACCCAGAATGTGGATGGATCATAACGACCCAAATTGGGGGCAGGTGCTGGCAGAATTCGAAAGACTGAAAAAGATCAACAATAAAACAACGCTCCGCATTAAAATAACTGAAACAGACCCGTCTTCGAAAAACTACCTAATAGTTCCTGTAGGGTCCAATTGGACCGATAATCGCCATATCCTCGGTTATCGTAATGCAATAACCAACACCTACTCCCATACCCCTACCTTGGATTTTATCCTCAGATCGAATAAAACCATGAACCTTCCACACCTGTTGATATTGGACGAAATGAACCTTTCTCATGTTGAGAGGTACTTCTCTGATGTGATATCCTGTATGGAAAGTCATGAACCGATCCATCTTGATATCTCCAATAAAGACAAAATGATCAAAGAACTCGAATTAAGAAGTAATTTATTCGTTGCAGGCACCGTAAATATGGATGAGACAACGTATATGTTCTCCCCCAAAGTGCTTGACAGGGCCAATGTCATTGAGTTCGAACCTGTGTCGGTCTCCGAATATTTCACTTCGGATCAGGTCGATCTGGAACCTTCGGGTGATGTGAAATTCCTACAGAATTGCATGAATGGTCTCGAATGCAGAACTATGAACGCTCAACAGATCATTAACGAGATCAGGGCAGTTAACGAAAATATATCGATTATCAATGAACTGATAACGGATCTTGACCGGATTCAGAAGATCATGGCCTCAATGAAACTTTCATTTGGATTCAGGGCACTTGATGAAATAATGCGTTTCATGTATGTTGCTTGGATCTACGAAGGCCGTGGCACATATAACAATTGGAAACGGTATATGGATTCCCAGATCAGGCAGAAGATCATCCCCAAAATCCAGGGAAACTCCTCCATTTCAATCGCTCTGAAGGAATTTGTCTCATTCTGTGAAGAAAGATTATATCCAAGATCATTTTCAAAACTCGAGAGAATGGTTACTGTTCTTGAAACTCAAAGGTATGTATCCTTCAATTGTTGAGTCAAATGTCCGACGATCAATCTATTGTCATATTGGCGTTTCAAGACGAAGATCGGATCATAGCTGAATTGACATTAGCTGCCGAAAACGTATCTTATATTGAATGTTCCAGCATACCAAATATCATTCCCAAATATGTAGTTCGTGAGAAATGTCAAAGAGTTCCATCCGTGACCGATACCGATGATATCGACGGGTCTTCCCCGATCATGATATATTTGGGCGGAAATGAAGATCTCCCCCCACTTCTTCTATTAGAAGAGACAGAATATGAATTGAAACTATCTGGAATTGTCGATACTGCATTTGACTATATCACGGATAATAGTAGTGATATCGTACTTCGCAGGATCGGCTTATGTGGATCGAATACCGACAGATATTACACTTTGTCATTCAGCAGTTATGTCGGCAAAGGATATTTCGATATTGTTTCCGAAGGAAAAAGATATTCGATCCCATTTGAAGTGAGGTCCAAAAAGATTGATTATTTCAAACAATATCCTTTGATGCTTGCTGACATTGCTGAATTTTCAGTAGCATTGCTACTCAGCATCAATTCGCCATTACAAAGTGCATACTCTCTTAGTACAGCATCGAACGACACATTGTATGAGGAGTTTATGTTGTTAGATTACATATTCCTCAAAAAGAACCTTGTGGGATCGTATATTCAAGTTTGTAATAACAAGTATTGCGAGTTGGATCCAGTATTGGAAACAGTACCTGCAGGAATGGCCTGGGACATAGATCCGTCTGACCTAGCTTCTTTGGTCACTACAGATAATTTATGTCATTTCGAAAATGGACCTGTGGCAGGAAAATATGTTCCATTGACCGTCTCTGAAAGTAATCATGTCGACAATTATGATCTACCAGAAAACCGTTTGATCAAGGACCTGATCTTAACCATACAAATGATGGCCCATCGTCTGAAGGCCAGCCCACACTCGAACGGAAGCGCGTATATTTCCGGAAGGGTGTCCGAGATGTGTTCCGAAATCGACCGTATTGCTAATGATTCTTGGCTTGATCCTATCGGACAGTTAGAAAACATCCCATATGGTTCAACGATACTGCAATGTCGTTCAGGATATGCAGAATTGTTTTCCATATACCATATGCTCAGCCTTGGTATCACCTTCAGGCAAGAAGATATGGAAGACCTTGTTAATGGACAAAATAACAAAGTGTATCAGGTCTATGAATACTGGTGCTACACCAGATTATATAATTGCCTATATGGTTTATCTGAGAACAAACCTGGATTCCCCTTGATCAAAAGTGATGGGCGCTGGGTCATGACGATCCGCAGAGGGAATACAATAAGATTCAGGATTCCAATCGCCGAACGTTATGCAGATATCGACCTATATTACAACAAAACATTCGATTCTGACCAAGTGGGGTTCAGATCATACTCTGTCGCTCTTCGTCCTGACTTCACCTTGGTCATTCAACTGGATTCCAACAGTAATTTCAGATACATTATCAACTTCGATGCTAAATATAAAGTAAAAGTGAAGAAAGACAGTCTTAGATCGGTGATACCAGACACCGAGATCGATACAGACTGCTGGGAATATGACATTTATAAAATGCACACATATCGTGACGCATTGATGCATAGTTATGGATCTTATGTTCTATACCCTGGCGATCGGGATGTTATTTATCCAAAACCTCCGACCGAGGCGGACTGGAAAGATAGATCGAACCGTATCATCCCTTCCGTCGGTGCAGTACCATTGGTTCCAGGCAACGAACGTGACATATATCTTGAAGATACCCTGGTCTCTATCCTGACCGCACTTATGGAAGCTTCAAAGGGAGAATTGAATTTCGATCAATGATATGAGCATCTCATCAGTAACATCGAAAGATAAACAAAATGAAAAATCACGGGAACGAACAAAATGAACAACTCGTTCCCGTTTGGAGGATAAGAATCCCTATCGTATCGGGAAAGTAGTTTCACTTCTTGGATAACTTGTCACAGAGAGCAATGACCTCGTTCGCCGTGGCAGAGTATCCATCTGCCTTGATGTTCTCAGCAAACCTCTGTGAACAGGGAGCTCCACCG
>CAVHHN010000117.1:0-6048 GCA_963635855.1 Faecalibacterium sp. CAG:74
ATTTCTTTTTGAATCCGTCGGAAAGACGGAGAATCCCCATTCCGGCGTTCAGACATTCGAACGCACAGGCATCGACGACGCATGAACTCCGGTTGAAATCCTTCCGATCCATTCCTTCGGTATAGGAGAGGATCCGCTCGCAGGATTGGACTATCACGAGAAGATTATTCCGATCGTAGGGTTTGTCCGATTTACCCATATACCATCACCCGGTCATTGCGGACCCCGCAGGCCCCATAGTCAAACATGAGCCGGCACCTATTTAGTCTTCATTGCCTCGGAACGATCTTCTGGTAGATCGCTTCGAAAACATCGGCGATCCTTTCTCCCTTGGGGGTAAGGGAATAACGGATCTCCCTGCGGCCTTCCGTGGTCTTCACGATCGACACCAGCCCGTCTTCCTCCATTTTCGCCAACACCTTGACATAACTGTTGTAATAGGGCATGACCTCTCCGATCTCCTTCTGGACGGTATACTCTTTTTTCCTAAGCAATCTCAGAATGGGATCGGCATACCTCATGTTGATGCTTTTATCGGCAATATCCCCCGGAATGAGGGAATCCACCATCGACAGCAGCAATCCGATATCCTTTCCCATGTCGGTCAGGGCGATCTTCACCAATTTGTGCGATTCGAAGACGATCCTCACGGCAACGATCCCTTCCTCCTCCATCAGATCCACCCTCATACGGAGGGTCTGCGGGGTCACGATGATCTTCCGGAGATCCTTCAGAATAAGTTCCCCCCGCGCGTGAAGTTCCAAAATCAGCCGCACGGTGTCGCTGTCGCTCAGGGAAGTGAAAAACCCGTCTTGTTTCATGTCCGGAATGACCATGGGGACAAGCCCATATAACTTTATTCCCAATTCGTGATTCGAAGGATTCAGATACCGAAATTGGATTTATCAATTCTCCGTAATTCTTTCAAAAAATTAACATTGGATTTCCATTATTTCTAGTACTTTATATCACAAATCAGTACAATGGGCATTAAATGTATATTTTATATATTTAGTAGTGATTCCAATAATTGCCAAGTGATATCATGAAAAGAATATCGGAAACAACGTTTCCCGGCAAGTACACCGTGAGAGGGACCCTGCGTTACATCGCGGTCCCCATTTCAGTGGCGGAACGCATGGGATTCCGGGACGGAGAACCGCTGGACGTCACCGTAAGGTGGCCGAAGACCGAAGAATACGACATCGAAAACCTGCTGGAGGCGGCACCCGAAAAGCTGGATAAAAGGAGAACAAAACACGAAGAATGAAACGATTTGATCCGCACCGACTGGACATCTGAGCGGATCTACCACAGGGGGGTCCCCATGGCAATGACAATAACAGGTTCTAATTATAAAGTAACAACGGAAACGGACGTATGTCCGGACCTGCCTCCGCTGTCCTGTTCGATGGACCGCGGAGAACTGAAAAAGAGGTTCGGAAAGGAGATCGACGGGTTCACCGCACACGAGAGGGCGAACGGAGCTTCCAGAGGAGCGATGCTGGATCACAGGAGGCAGATCTGCCACTGCCTGTGGATACTTTGCCTGAAAAGAAATTCCGTATCGGTACGTTCCGTCAGCAAAGTAGATCTCACCTACATCAGAAACGAACTCGAAACGAGACACGAAAAATTCCCGGTCAGCCACATAAGGACGTTCGCGGCCTTCATTTCATTCGTGACCGGAAAGCCTTCGCTCATCGACACCGGAAAATTCGGGGCGAAGCTGTCCGGGGACGTCGGATCTTTGGTGACTTCCGACGAGATAGGAAAAACGGACGCAAAACACAAACGCATGCTGGACGAGGTCGGACTGAACGAGAGATCCGACGGTCTGTCACCCCAGACGGTCTGGTTGCACAGGAGGAGAACGGCGGTATGCATCGTTCTGCTGGAAAGAATGGGCGTTTCGGTTCCCGACGGGGTGACGGAAGCACATTTGGATACAATACAAAACCAACTGTCGGAGACGGGAATAAAGGACGCATCAAGATACGTCACTTCGCTGACCGAATTCCTGGCATGCTTCGGCAACAAATGCCGCAGCAGGAAGACGGTCAGATACGGGAAGCAGAAAACGGACTGGACGGCACCGTACCGCACGGGTTTCAGATTTGAAAAAGAGCTGGAACAATACCGTATCTACCTGGTCAACAGGGGCCTGTCGGAGATGTCCGTGGAAACGAAGATCTCCCGCGTCCGCATCTGCAGCAGGGTGTTCGATTCGGTGGCGGGGGAAGTTCCCCTTCGCATGATAGACCTACAGGCCGTTACCAAAGCCGAATCGGTCATCGGCGCACACATCTCGGAAGTTCCCAAAAGAAAATACCTGTGCGCCTTCTTCGATTTCGCCGGTTATTTCGGGGTGCCCGACCTCTATTCGGAACTGCTCAGGGGAAGAAGGTCCCGCATCAACTACCATCCCAAAACCCCCCAGGGGGAAAAGTTCCTGGCAAAACTGAAGGAATAGGAGGTCCATCTCGACAGGTGGGGGCTGAAGCCGCACACCGTGGCGACCAGGATCTGCTCCCTGGCGAAATGCTACGAAGCCTTCGAGAAAAACTTCGGACCTAAGGAGCTGGAAAAAATAGAACCCTACGACATCCGTCTGCTCCGGAACGCCATGATGCAGACGTATTCGGAAATGACCCTGAAAAGCATGATGTACAACTTCGGGCTGTTCCTGAAGTTCGCCGTCGGAACGGATGCCTGCGCCGAGGCCGGGCTGAGATGGAACGGTCTCGATCCCGAAAGGGTCTGGATCACCTCCGGAGACTGGAAGGTCCTGTTCGATGCATCCTCACCGTTGGAAAAACTGGTCCTGGCACTGGGGGGCACCATGGGTCTGAGGAGGACGGAGATGGTTTCGATCAAACTCTCGGACATCATGGGAAACGTTCTGCGCGTGGAAGGCAAAGGGACGGGAAGCGGAAAGATCGTCGACATGGAGATGTCCGCCCCGGTCCGGCAGTGTCTGTCCGTATACCTTGAATGGAGGGACGATATCGTGTCCAAATGCGGAGACAGGTCCGAAGGGTACCTGTTGCTCAATCCCGCCAGGCCGGATCTGGGAAAGCCGCTCACGCCCAGGTTGGTCCAATCCATCGTCGAAGACCTCAGGAAGAGGACGGGCGTGAACTGGACGGCCCACAGTCTGCGGAGGCTGTTCTGCATGACGATGGTCGATGCCGGAATAGATCTGGATACGACGAGAAGGATGATGCGCCATTCCTCGGTCGAGACGACGATAACGGCATACATCAAGGCGGACCCCCGGAAGATGCACGGTGCTGTTTCTGCTGTCGATACGGCGTTCTCGACGTTCACCTGATGGGATTTTAGAATTCAAAAAAAACCCTTTCCCGGGGCTACGGCCCCGGGTCTGTAATATGTTTTGACCTCGCAACGGGTCGGTTCTCAGTCGGTGACCGAGGCATGATCTCCGCGGTAGATGGTCAGGAACGATTCCGAGATAACGTTGATATCGTAGTTTTCTGACACGTCGGTCGCGCCGTTCATCACTTTGCATTGCACGGTCATAGGATAAACACCGACGGCCGTAGGCGGGTCCGGATCGGTTCCGTAGGTCACCGTCAATACAACCTCATCCCCGCTGGAAAGCGTGCCTATGACCGTGTATGTAGGATCCCTAGGCAGTTCATCAGCCGAAAGCAGCTTATTGTCAACGATCACCCAAAGCGGTACCGAAACTTTTTCCCATACGGCATAAAGTTTGAGGTGGTTCAGCATCGTGACCGGGGTGTCGAGTGAGAAGTTCACATTTCCGTCACTTGAATAACTCCATCCGATCAGTTTCCATCCGGTCGGAGGCGTGAAAACATCGTCCGCAAGACATTCGGATGAATCGTATTCGGGGTACTTTGTTACCGACTTTGTCGATTCGCCGTAATTATAATTGTATTCAACGGGTATTACCTTTTTATTATCTTTGATTTCTAATTCTTTCCATACGGCATAAAACCTAATGTCCCCTGTAGTAATTATTTGTCCAGGGTAATATTGATTCGTTCCCTCCGCATCATCACTCCAGCAATCAAAATAATACCCATCGCGGGTATAGAAAATATTCGGAGCTACGGTAATGGTGCTACCTCTTTCAATATACCATATGTCACCTGTCTTAGATTCTCCATCATTATAATAAACATATTTCCAACCACTGTTTTTAGCTGTCATAGTTATATTATCATACAACGAAACACTACCTCCAGCATAAGCAGAGTTCCCATCAGTCGCACTCCATCTACCAAATGGAGAACCTTGTCCAGTACTAGGGTAATAATGTGAACTTGCAGTAGCATCATCACTCAATTTCGATCCAGTACTTGTTTGCGCATTTTCTTTAAAATAATCCATAGACACCAATTGGAATTTACCAGAAGCAACCTTTTGGACACAAGTAAACGTTTTCACGATAGGTGTGCCCAAATCGGGAACGCTGATATAATCCCAGTTGTAAGTGATTGTGATCTCAGTTTTGGACGTGATACCATCCAAATAAAGATACAGGACAAGATCACAATGCGTGGTAACGGATTGTCCGAACTGATATGAGATCGATATATCCGGGATGAAAGTGTTGGTCCATTTAAGATCGGCCGCCGCCGACATTTTATCATATATCGCTGTTGTTGCACTATAGTCCTCTTTGTCATACAGGGGCGTGTTGTACATACACACGACGGTCTGGGTACGGGTATCGGTCAGCATTGTTGTATTGTCAGTATCATAGTAAGTAACATGATATGTCACGGTACAACTTCCGTACAGAGCGTAATAATAGTACGAATATTGCCAATTATCAGTGCCCCAGGGTGAGAAGTCCTTGTAACCATTTCCGCTGTTGTACATGGTGATGCCGTCCTTGTGACTCCATACGGGAATATCGATTCCTCCCAATGTTCCTGTCGGCATTGTGATATCCTCACCTGATAGTGTTGCAGTCTGGGTGAATTCCCCTCCGGGATTGTTGAAAAGCAACACCTTCTTCGAACCGCCCTCGGCAATTGCTCTTGCGATCGTGCTTTCGGAGATCTCCGTGCTTGTGTTGTAAACGATCTTGAGGTTGGGACATCCTGTGTACTCCCATGCAGTGTCTTTCCACTTCGAGGGTCCGAAAACCGAGACGTCGTTGACATTCTTTCCGAGTTCGAGATATTCGATACCGGTACATCCGGAAAAGAGAGAAGGGTAGGAATCTGTTACCGTCGAATTAAAGACCACTTTGGTGTTGATCAGGAACGGTTCATCGCTTGAAGAGGATTTGAGGTTCGTACAGCCTCTGAAAGGAGAGACATAGGTTTCGGAAGGGATTTTCGACACACCGATTATATTCGGTAACGAAAGAGTTTCCAGATTGGTACATTTCTCGAACGCTTCGGTATAAATCGTAAGCTTTCTCTCTTGGCTGGGGTCATCGTTGTCGACGATGAATTTCAATGACTTCAGAGTGCCATTATTCTCCATGAAATCATTACCGATGCAGTAACCCGGATATGAAACAAGGACCGTGAGATCTGTTATATTTGCAGATTGGTACATTGATTTGGCATCTGGATCCGTTCCAATCACGGTATAAATAGTAGAATCGACCGTTACCCTCGCAGGGATAATAACGACGGATGAGGTTACACTGGGCAATCCGGTGATGGTTGCCGTGTTACCGGCGGTAGTGGAGGATAGAGTGTAAATGATGCCCTGGTCATCGGTATATGAGCCATCAACCAGTGTGACCGGGTTTCCGATCACGGTGTAAGTGTTACCATTGTAAGAAATGCTATCAGGAAACGTGGTGAAAGAAGAACTTCTCGGATCGCGTTCCATGTCCGTGATCTTCACGGTTCCGTACACACCGCCTTCCGGTTCCGTAACCACGGTGTAAATCAGTTTGGCTTCTCCGGAGGCATCGATGAACTGATTGTCACCGTACTGTTCGACTACCCTCGCAGTGTCGTTGTCCCCCCCCCGGTCGCCTTAGAATAGTCATACGCAAGGACGGCGGAGGTCACCAGAAGCAGAACCGCA
>CAVHHN010000118.1:0-5974 GCA_963635855.1 Faecalibacterium sp. CAG:74
GCTGGGACGGATGGGTCCGTCTGGACGGATGCGGAAACCTGGACCTTCTGGACTTCTACGAGGTCAGGGACGAGATATATGCCGTCCTGAAAAAACTGATTTCTTTTGCGAATCAGCACAGGGAACTCATCGGCGAAGCCGGTGAGTTCCTTGACAAGAGGGATGCCGACGACCGTGCCGGCATACTGCCTCTTGAGGTCACCATGGACGAATACGAGGAGGAAATGAACGAGCTGCCCCCGGTCCACCCCCCGGACTGGGTGCTTGAGAAATTCGGCTGTACCGACGGGTTCGGAGTGGGGGAGGCCATGGATATCGTCGACGGGGAGTTTCTTTTCAGTACCTACGGGGAAAAGGACGGCCGCTACTACTATCTCGGACTGTACCCGGCCATCGATCCGCTGAGGAACCAAAACCGGAAGAGGAAGACAGCGAAAAAGAAACCCGTCGCCGCTAAGAACGCGAAGAAGACCGTGAGGGGAAAGATCTCCGCGATCGGCAAAGCGAGAACAACGAAAACCAAAAACGCGAGGTTAAGGAAATGACAGCAACATCCCAGAACAAACGCATAGTGTCCAGATCCGAAGCCGGGAACTGGACCGAATTCGGCGATGCGGACATGAAGGTACTCAGGCCTTGCGCGGAAGAGGCCGTGAGATTTTTCAGACACCGCGACACAAACTCCAGCAAAGACCAATACCGTTTCTCCGTCATGTCCGAGGGCAGGCTGGTTGCCAACAGGGACAGCATCACCCCCAATTCGATCTGTCGCGTCCTGGCCATGGGTGTCGGCAGATACGTCGGAAAGGTGTCGCTGCTCTACGTCGATTTCCGCAAAGGCCGCGAAATGTCGGGTGAGGCCCTCATCCACGTCGTGAACGAGGTCAGCATCCGCGACGGTTTCCTTACCATATCCGGTCTGGACGGCACCGGCACAACGGTGACCTACGTCTACAGGATCCAAGACGAACCCGATTCCGTGCCGTTCTGGCTCTTTAAGGACAATCCGACGGATTCGGTCAAGCCCCCGATCCCCTACGGAGACCCAAGAGACACAGAACATGTCCGCTGGGTAGTCGTTCGCGGTCCCGAACACTGGGAACAACCCGAAACGAAGGAAGCCGAAGTTCCGAAGCCCGTGGAGAAACCCGCGGTAAAGAAGACCACCAGGACACCGTCCAAAACGCCCAAGAAAGGCGTTACCTACGAAGTGAGAGTGAACGGTGCCGTCCAGGGATCTTTCTCTTCCAAAGCGAAAGCCGAATCCTACAAAAAGGAGCTGAAGGCCAAAGGACTGCCTGCAAGGATCTACGGGGTGAGGGAATGATACAGATTCACACACCCGACATGAAAGTGCTGAGGAAGGATGCCTACGACGCACTGAGGTTCTTCAATCTGTCGGACATGAATTACGGGGACATGCATCTCATATCCATGATCTCCGGCGGCAAGCTCATCGGTGTCGCCCATCACGGTCAGGATATGTCGGGCCATTTTCTCGAGATCCCCGATTACGGGAAATACGAGGGAAAGACGATCCTGGTAGTTTACACGGGACGGCCGGGCACCCCGCATTATTCGGACAGGGTCCTTCTTTCCGATGTGTTCGAGGTCACCGTCGTCGACGGCAGTTATCTTTCCGTTTCCGGATTCGACGAGAGCGGATCCGAAGTCGAATGCCTGTATAAGATCCAGGACGAACCGGATGCCCAACCGAGATGGGTTCCGGAATACGGAGGAGCCGGCATCGGGGTATCGGAAGAACCGAAGAAGCAGGTGAGGAAACCCGCGGTAAAGAAGAGTTCCAAGACCCCGTCCAAAACGCCCAAAAAGGGCGTAACCTACGAAGTGAGGGTCAACGGTGCAGTTCAAGGATCCTTCTCGTCAAAAGCGAAAGCGGAGGCCCACAAGAAGGAGCTGAAGGCCAAAGGACTTCCTGCCAGGATCTACGGGGTGAGGGAATGACACCGGACAGGATCGTTTCCAGATCCGAAGCCGGGCAGTATTTCCAATACGGCGATGCGGACATGAAGGTTCTCAGGACTTATGCCGAAAGGGCCAAAAGATTCTTCGAAAACGACAGGGGCGGCCCGGGCCTGGTATTTTCCGTGATAGAAGACGGCAGACTTACCGATAATGTCAAAGCGGTAGATCCGCGCCGTAATGCGATCTACCGTGCCCTGTGCAGCGAGGGGGCCGGGGGAAGGAAATACCTCTCGTATGCCGATACGGCACCCGACGGCGGAGTATGGGACGCCGTTCTCGTCTCAGACGTGAAGGATGTCAGTATCCGCGACGGCATCCTTTCCATTTCGGGCCTGAACCGGTCCGGCCTCACGGTGAACTACGCCTACCGGATCCAGGACGAACCCGATACCGAAACTAATTGGATGCCCACGGCCGTGACACCTTCCAAAATATCCAGGAAAAGCGTTAGCTATGATGTGATGGTCAACGGTGCCGTACAGGGAACTTTCTCTTCGAAATCGAAGGCCGAGGCCTACAAAAGGGAACTGAAGGCCAAGGGTCTTCCCGCATATGTCTACGGGGTGATCGGATGACCCGTAAGAACGGAGTATCCGACATGTCCGTCGGATACCGCGTGGCCTGTTTCATGCGCGACGCCGACCCCTACGAGTTCCAGGATTCGATGGAAGTCTGGGAGACCGAAGAAGAAGCCCTTTGCGAAATGGCCGCGAACGTCGATTCCCACGTATCGGAAGGAAACGTCCAGTGGATCATCGATATCCTTTCGGAATACGACCTGGAAGGCCAACCCGAAACGGAGGCCCAAAGGAATGAGCTGGTCAGTATCCTGAAGGCCATGAAACCCAAAGCAACTTCCAAGAACAGGAAAACCGTCAAGAAAAGATCCGCGGCGAAGAAGGTGAAACGGTGAACGGATACCTGTCCGAACTCGGACACCGTTACGCCCGTCTCTTTCTGGACATCGATCCGGAGGAGATGCGTATGACATACGGGGGATACGTCTCCGACGATACCATTGTCGAGGCTGTCGCCGGGGACGTGTCCGAACGCCTCACCGACGGCACCGGGGAACCCGACGCCGCCGGTCTGGGGTATTACGACCTTTCCGACCGTCCCGAACTGGAAGCGGAAAGGAATTTCCTCGTGGCGGAAATGAAGAAAATCTCTCACGGAAAAACGATTCTTAAAAACACTTTAAAAACCAAGGGAGCGACAACATGCAACTGATGACCGCCGAGATCGAACAGGCACTTAAGAAATACCCCCTGGGTTCCCAGGGGGACAAAGGAGGGAACAGCAAGGTCATAGTCAAATACTTCGGGGGGTCCGCGGCCACGTGGCTCATCACCGAGGGGGAACCCCGCCCCAACGGGGACTGGCTGTTCTACGGTTTCGTGACATTGGGACTTCCGGACGATTTCGTCCCCGGGAAGCTCCTGTGGGAATGGGGGTGCGTGACCCTGAACCAACTGAAGGAGATCCAATTCCCGCCCTTCGGTCTGGGTATCGAAAGGGATCCGATGGTGAAACCCGGAAGATCCAAGGTGAAGGACCTGGTCTTCATGTGCGACGTGTACGGGAGGGACTGACCTGTACTTTCCGGGAATAGACTCGGAACCTTTCGGTCCCGGCACCGACACCAGATACGACAGGTTCGGAGACCTGGAGTTCTTCGCCTGGGACGGATGCTGGAACCCTTCGGGTCCCAACCTCCACATGTCCGTCCGGATGGCCAGTTACAAGTACGAACTCTACCGGGACTACCGTCTCGATGCCATGATCCTCGGCGACGGACCAGACGAGGACGAATACGAAACCCAGGAGGAATACGAAGAACTGTGTTCCATGCTCTACTACGACGAAATGAACGCCGAGTACGAGTGGTGGGTGAGGGAAACCCTGGAGAAGATCCTGAAATACGAGGACGTGTCCAGAACTACCAGGTCGGTCTCCGAGAAGGCATTGCAGAAGATGGCCTCGTGCAACCGCAGGCCTGTCCGTTCCGGAAGGAGGCGATTCCGAATGAGCCGCACCTACGACGAAGACCGTTACGAAGGGCTGCTCCGTATGGCGGACAGGGTCCCTCCGCACGAAGGCATCGGGATCCTCCGCCGGCTCTACCTCGAAGGGAAACATAACACAGTGGAAAAGGCCATAGCGAACGATCCCGACTGCATCCGCTGGTTCGGGGACTATCGGGATTACATCCTCTGGAACGAACACGGCAACGCCTGTTCCCTGTCGGAGAACGGATTCGAAGGATTCGTCCAATGCATCCTCGATCCAGAAGATTCAATTGACTATCTCACACCCTACGGACCGGACGACATACCCCCCTTGGAAAGGGACCTGGTAGCAAGGCTGATCGCCCTCCATCAAAGGTACGCACCAAAAACCAAATCCAAGAACAGGAGGAAGAGATGAAACCGATCTATCTGCTGGCCTACGGCTGTCTGGGTTTCATAGTCGTGGTGTCCTGCCTGTTCTGCGTCTATCTGCTGGGGAAGATACTCTGACACCCTTTGCGCCTTCGAAGGCCGCATACCCCCGTTTCCGTTTCGAAAAACGGATATCCGGGAGGCTCTGACTGATGGCAAAGAACGACATCCGCATCTTCGAGGTCAGGGAAGGGGACGAGGTCATCGCAAGATTCAGGCGGAAGACCCCGGCCGAGAAGAGAAAGAAGGAATTGAAAAGATCGGGGCGGAAAGCGAAGCTTTTCACCCTCTTCGTCAGGAAGTTCGTTCCCTTGGAGGAAAAACCCCTACCGAAGGGGATGGAGTACTTCAACGGCATCGAACCCTTCGAGATCCCGCCCGAAGCGGCTTCGCAGCTGAGAATGGGATGGGAACACATCAGGGAAGTGTTCTACATCGGTTCCTACCGGGACGGGTGCGTCTGCAAACCCTACGACCGCACCGGGGACCTTTCGATCCAGCCCCGCGGGGATCACCTGGCACTGTGCTACCATTACATCCCCGACAATAAAACGTACCTGGTTTTGGACCGCATCGACTGGATATCGGTGAAACCCATCTGCGTGGAGATCACCGGCATCGCCAAGGCCGGATACTCGATGATGCTGACCCTGAGGATCGTGGGTGCCGGGGTCCGGAAGGAACCGAAGGAACAGCCTTTCAAAAAGGGATGGTATTCGCTGAAGAGCGGTGCCCTGTTCTGGATCGGGGAATCAGACAAGAAGCTCACGAAGGAACAGGGTTCGGACCGGCTGGCGGGGATGTTCCCGTATGTCGTGGTGTACCCGGCACTGAAGAAGGGGGACCGGACAGTATGGAAAGGATTTTTACCGTTGCACGACGGGGAAGCTCTGGACGATTACGTGAAAGTGAGACTGGGTTCCGGGCTGTCGGAGTACCTGGGGCCGGACGACGGGGTTCTGAAGGCCGTCAAGACGGGGAACGGACAGGAACTGAAAAGGTTGGGTGAAACACATGCCTGGATCATGCCTTACGCATCAATGAACAGGAGACTGAGAATAATGAAAACAACAGCAAAGAAGAAAGAGGAAAAGGACGACGGAAGCGATATCACCGACAGGGAGATCGATTACTGGTTCGACGACAGGGAGGGGAAACGATGCCGAAGATCCTCAGGTCCAGGAACGGCAGGCCTGTTGCCGACACCTTGATGTCGGATTTCAGGCCCGGCGCATACTGGATGAACGACGGTACCATCTATGATTTCACCTTCGGTTACGACGGGTTGGAAGACATTCTGCCCGATCCGGACTACGATCCGGAGGGATTCGAAGACGCGGTGCCGGAGATCGCACTCATGATCGGCGTGGACCCGTCGGACATTGCCGACGCGGACGGATGGCATGATGTCGGGGTTGTTTATTTCGACGAATACGGGGCCGACGGGGAATTTCTCGACAACGGAACCGGGTATGTATACTACGAAGGGGAGACCATCGGAGCGTACTGCAGAAGGAACGGTCTGGCGGTGCCCGTAAGGGCCTTGA
>CAVHHN010000119.1:0-5965 GCA_963635855.1 Faecalibacterium sp. CAG:74
AATCAATATTATCTCCGCATTTACCGGAATATTCGGAATCGGCATCCGAAGAATCTATTTCGGAAAAAACAGCGTATGCGGATACACATACAAGCAATGCAAAAACAGTCAACGTTATTTTGTTCATAGGTCCAGCACCTTGAAAATGGCTTGAAATTCAGACAATTGTTTATAAATCAAGTGTAGACTCTGAATAGACATTCAAAACCAATAGTAAAAATCAACGAACATTACCAAACTAAATCCCCATAAAGAAGGTATTCGGTTCCAAAAAATCAAGATGTTTTAGGGGCTTTGGGCCCCTTGGAAAAAGTTTTCAGGCCCTTCTTTTCATGACGTATGCAACGGCACCCAATACTGCCAATATGGCAACGACTCCCACGATGAGATAGATAAGGGTGTTCGATCCTTTGTCGGAACCGTCGTCGGAAGGAACCGTGTTCTGCCTGATCCATTTGCCATCGATCTTCTTGAATGTGGAACCTGCCAGGTTTTTGGCGGTCTGTTCAAGTTCGGTTTTACCATCGGCATTGTAGAATTTTCCGTCAAAAGCACTGTCTCCGATGGAGGTAACCGAATCGGGGAAAGTAATGGATGCAAGAGAAGTACAGTTGCTGAACGCGTGGGACCCGATGGTTGTGACCGAATCAGATATGGTCACTGAGACGAGGGAGATGCAGCCCTGGAACGCATAGGATCCGATGGATGTGATAGACCCAGAAAGAGAAACCGAAGAAATAGCGGTACATCCCAAGAACGCATTGCTTCCGACGGATTCGACGGAACCGGTTATGACGACGGTCTTGATGGAATCTTTATAGGTGTTCCACGGTACAGATATCTCGGTGAAGTCGGACATCTTTCCGGAACCGCTTATTGTAAGCGTACCTGTGGCGGGGTCGAATTCATATGTTGCGTTGTCTCCACAGTTACCTGTGATCTGTTTGTACCAATCATCCCCGGTCTTCTTGAAGGTGAATCCGGCCAAGTTTGTAGCATTCTGTACAAGTTCGGTTGTACAGTCGGTATCGTAGAATTTTCCGTCGAATGGATCCCCTGTTATGTATGTGGCTGATTTGGGTATGGTCACATAAGTGAGAGCTGTACATTCACCGAACGCATCCCCTCTGATGATCGAGACGGAATCACCGATGGTCACGGAGGTGAGAGAAGTACAGCCAAAGAACGCACGATAGTCGATGTTTTTAACGGAATCACCGATGACGACGGCTTTGACAGAACTACACCCACTGAAAGCATCGATTCCGATATCTTCGACGGAATTATCGATGGTCACTGATGTGAGGGAGGTGCAGTTCTGGAACGCATAGGATCCGATGGTTTGGACCTGTTTGCCAATGGTCACTGAGGTGAGAGAGGAACAGTTCTGGAACGCACAGAATCCAACAAATGTGACTGAGTCAGGAATTGTATATGCGGCATCGGTTTTACCGGCAGGATACAATATCAATTTGGTCTTTGCCTGATCGAACAGCACACCATTTTCTGAACTGTATTCCGTATTTTTCTCATCGACGTTTATGGCTGTGAGGGCGGTGCAGCCCCTGAATACATAGTATCCGATATCCGTAACGGAAGCTGGGATGGTCACCGCGGTGAGGGAGGAACAGTTATCGAATACATAGTCTCCGATGAATGTAACAGTGTTCGGAATGGCCACTGAGGTGAGAGAAGTACAGCTATCAAAGGTAGAGGCACTGAGGGAAGTGATGGAATCGGGAAGGATCACCGAGGTGAGAGATGCACAATGACTGAATGCAGAGAGTCCGATATATGTGACCGATTTGGGTATGGTCACTGAGGAGAGGGCTGTGCTATAGAACGCACCACCTTCGATCGTGGTGACGGAATCGCCGATGGTCACTGAGGAGAGGGCGGTACAATCCTTGAACGCATAGGATCCGATGGATGAGACGGAACCTGTTATGTCAACAGATACGATCTTATCTCTGAAGGAATACCAGGGTGGCGTAGATGAATAGGAATAATTATCCATTGACCCGGATCCGCTTATCGTAAGCGTACCCGTGGCAGGCTCGAATACATATTTCGCATCATCTCCGCAGTAACCGGAATAATCAGGATCTGCAACCGAAGAATCGACATCCGACAGAACAACGAATGCAGACGCACTGACAAACAAAGCTACAGCGATCAAAGTTAATCTATTCATTCTCCAACACCTTTTGAATCAACTCGACGTGCTTATGTTGTTATTTATAACTAATGCAGACTGTGAATAGACCTTGGAATCGAATCATAAAATCAGAAACGAGATCATATCATAATCTAACAAAACTGTAATCCGTCCGGAAAGATAAGATGTTTGCGGGGCATTTGCCCCGGTAAAATGTTTTCAGGCCCTTCTTTTCTTAACGAACACAACGGCACCCAATACGGCCAATATGGCAACGATCCCCACGATGAGATAGATAGATGTGTTTGATCCTTTGTCGGAGTTGTTATCAGATGGTACAACCGACGGTGTGACTGAAGGAGTTGTATCAGGCGTGGGATCTGGAACTGGTGTATCGGTTGATGTTCCTGAGGTGTCGGTTGATGAAGAATCAGAAGTATCGGTTGATACATACTTGACCCAGTTATCACCAATTTTCGTAAAAGTGAATCCTGCCAGATTTTCAGTCTGAAGCTCTGATTGATTGTCTGTATCATAGAATTTTCCATCGAACGCATGGTCTCCGATGAATCTGACGAAACCGGGGAAGGTTATGGAAGTGAGGGAGGTACATTGGCTAAATACAGATTCTCCGATGGATAGGACGGATCCACCAAGGTTTGCTGAGGATAGGGCGGTACAGTTGCTGAACGCATATTTTCCAATGGTTGTGACGGAATCTGGGATAGTGACGGAAGTCAGGGACGAACAATGATAGAACGCATATTTTCCAATGGAATTGACAGTTCCGGGGATCGAATACGTTGTGTCGGTTTTGGCAATCGGGTATTGTACCAATTCGGTCATTTCCTTATTGAAAAGCACTCCGTTAACCGAACTGTATTTCGTATTGTGTGGATCGACAGATATGGCTGCGAGGGTGGTACAATCACTGAATGCATTGTCTCCAATGGTTATGACGGAAGCGGGGATGTTCACTGATGTGAGGGAGGAACAAGAACTGAATGCAGATCTCCCAATAGTTGTTACGGTATCACCTATATCGATCGATCTGATATACTTCTTGTACGAAAACCAAGGAGAACTGATAGGATTAGTATAGTCATACATCGACCCGGAACCGGTAATCGTAAGTTTCCCAGAGGAAGAATCGAATTCGTAATAAACCTTCTCTCCGCATTGGCCTGAATAGATTTTGAACCAGTTATCATCGATCTTCTTGAATGTGGAACCTGCCAGGTTTATGGCGGTCGGTTCTAATTTGGATCTACCATCAATACCTTTGAATTCTCCGTCGAACGCATTATCTCCTATGAATGTGACGGAATCTGGAATAGTGAGGGTTGTGAGGAGGGCACATCCACTGAACGCATAGGTCCAGATATCTTCGACGGAATCACCGATGGTCACTGAGGTGAGGAATGCACAGTTCTGGAACGCATAGGCTCCGATGATTGTGACAGACCCAGATATATCGATCGATGTGATATTTTCTTTGTATGAATACCATGGTGCCATAGCATGTTCCGAATAGTTGAACATGGGCCCGGAACCAGTGATCGTAAGTTTCCCAGAGGAAGAATCAAATTCGTAATAAACCTTCTCTCCGCATTGACCCGAATCGAGTTTGAACCAGTTATCATCGAACTTCTTGAATGTTGATCCTGCCAGGTTTTGGGAGGTCGGTTCTAATTTGGATCTACCATCAATACCGTAGAATTCCCCATCGAACGCATTGTCTCCTATGGATGTAACGGAAACCGGAATAGTGAGGAAAATTAGCGAACTACAATTACAGAACGCATGGTCTCCGATGGATGAGATGGAATTCGGGATGTTCAAGGAGGTAAGTTCGGAGCAACCATGGAACGCATAGGCTCCGAGGGTCGTTACATCACCGATTATGTAGATGGATTTGATATTCTCCAGATAGGAATACCATGGCACTGTAATGTGGTCCGGATAGTTGTACATCGATCCAGACCCAGTTACCGTAAGCGCACCCGTGTCAGGATCGAACACATAGTGGATATTGTCACCGCACATGCCAGAGATCTGTTTGACCCATTTACCCTCGATCATCTTGAAGGTGAATCCGGCCAGGTTTTTGGCGATCGGAACGAGTTTGGTTTCACCGCCAACATCATAGAATTCTCCGTCGAACGCAGACGTTTCAATATATGTAACGGCATCGCCGAAGGCCACGGATGTGAGATGTGTGCAACCATGGAACGCATAGGACTCGATACTTACGACGGAACGGGGGATCGTGTACGTGGCATCTGTTTTACCTGCAGGATACAGAATCAATTCATACATTCCCGTGTCGAAAAGCACACCGTTTTCCGAACAATAATTGACATTATCCGCATCGACATCAATGGTTTCTAGAGCAATACAACCATTGAACACAGAGTCTCCGAGGGTTGTGACCGATTTGGGGATTACGAGGGATTTAAGGGAGGTACAGTAACTGAACGCATAGTTTCCGAGGGTTGTGACGGATCCTGGGATCGTGTATGTGTCATCGGTCTTACCGGCAGGATACTGTATCAACCTGGTGGTTTCCTTGTCGAAAAGCACACCATCAACCGAGCGATAATTCTTATTTTCATCAGGGACATATATCGATTTTAAAAAGACACAGCCATAGAATGCAGCGTCTCCGATGGTTGTGACTGATCCTGGGACCGTATATGTATCACCGATTTTTCTGGCAGGGTACTGAATCAATTCGGTCTTATCAATATTGAAAAGCACACCGTCTACAGAACAATAATTCACATTATCCGTATCGACGTCAATAGTTTCTAGGGCAGTACAGCCATAGAACGTAGCGTCTCCGATGGTTGTGACCGATTTGGGGATAGTGATTGAAGTGAGGGATGCACAGCCATAGAACGCAGAATGATAAATGGTTGTGAGTGAATTGCCAACGGTTATGGATGTGAGGGACGTGCAGTACATGAATGCACAGGTGCCGATGTTTGTGACGGAATCGGGGATAATGAGGGAGGATAGGGAAGAGCAGTCGCAGAATGCAGAGGTTCCGATCGATGTGACGGAATCTGGAATTGCATAGGTGGTATCGTCATTACCGAGGGGGTACTGTATCAACTCGGTCATTGCCTTATTGAAAAGCACACCGTTTTCTGAACAATAATTCGCATTATCCGCATCGACACCAATGAAGGTTAAGGCGGTACAGCCATTAAGAATATCCTCTGAGAGGTACGTGACTGATTTAGGAATAGTGATAGAACTAAGGGATGTGCAGTTCGAAAACGCATTATAATTAATGGTCGTGGTAGAATTACCAAGAGTAATTGAAGTGAGAGAGGAACATGACTCGAACGTACTTCTTTCGATGGTTGTGACAGAATCTGGAATAGTCATGGTAGTAAGGGAGGAACATAACTGGAACGCAGTGCCTCCGATAGTTGTGAGGTTACTGGGGAGGGTGATGGAGGCCAGGGATGCACACTTCCAGAACGCAGCCTCTCCAAGGGATGTGATGGAACTGGGGATAGTGATGGAGGTCAGGGAAGTACAATCATAGAATGAATAGGACCCAATGGATGTGATAGATTCAGACATATCGACCGATGTGATTTTTTCTTTGTATGAATACCATGGTGCAGTATAGACTGAATAATTATACATCTCCCCGGACCCGGTGATCGAAAGCTTGC
Organism: Faecalibacterium sp. CAG:74; assembly: GCA_963635855.1. GTDB lineage: Archaea > Thermoplasmatota > Thermoplasmata > Methanomassiliicoccales > Methanomethylophilaceae > Methanomethylophilus. Next base: position 5,851 of record CAVHHN010000119.1, read on the forward strand.
CGGAGTCGGGATCGAAAACATACTTGACATTATCTCCGCAGTAATCGGAATACTCCGAACCGGCATCCGAAGAATCGGTATCCGACCATATAACGTAAACCGATAAACAGACCAG
>CAVHHN010000120.1:0-5881 GCA_963635855.1 Faecalibacterium sp. CAG:74
AAGGTATTTCATACATCGAACAGGACCGTGACCGACGGGATCTCTTTGTTTATCTCCATCATATGGAATGTCACGGCCTTGATCTCTCCCCGGACCTTCATCTTCGATCTGTTCAAAAGTTCCCCTCTGGCACTGCAGGTTATATGAAATCCGTCGATCTTCACATGGAATTCTTTCAGGATAATATTCTCATAATCTTCAATGAAAAGAAGTTCCGAGAGGAACGAGTACAAAGCATCCTCTTCATCCAGGCCGGTGACGTTCACTGTGCGTTCTTCGACGGGATCGACACCATTAAGGTCCACGGTCTGGTCGAACATACCGTATGCGAGATTTTCGTAGCATTCCTCCAGATCTTTGCCGTAGGCGCGGACCATCAGGTCGGCGGTGTGGTCGATGACTTCGTACCTTTGCATGGGACCGAGTACCGCAGAATAGGATTTAATCCTTCCATCACTACGAATTTCGATAATCTATTTTCAATATTTATTCGAAATCCAATGATTTAATACGAAATTCATTACAAAATTCTCGGATATATGAAAATTATATATGTTAAACCTCAGATATGCAAGTATGAGAATAACTATCGTAGGGTGTGGAGCCATCGGTTCCCGGTTGGCAAAGGCCGCAGACGAGATGGACGAGGTCAAGAGGATCTATCTGGTCGACGTCAGAAAAGATGTGGCGGACAAGGTCGCTGCAAGTTTGAAGAAGGCCATCGTCGTCGATTCGCTGGAAGACGAACTCTACCACTGCGACCTCGTGATCGAGGCCTCCTCCCAGCAGGCCGCCAGGGAAGTGGCGCCGCGTGTGGTCTCCAGGGGGGTGGACATGATGATCATGTCCGTCGGTTCCCTGGTGGACGATGACTATAGGGAAGCATTGTTCCAGAAGGCCAAGGAACATGAGGCGAAGATCTTCATTCCGACCGGTGCTCTTTGTGGTGTCGACGGTCTGCGTTCCGCAGCGGGTGACGAGATACTCGCCGTCACTTTGACAACCACCAAGGGCCCCAAGTCCCTCGCCGGTATTCAGTATCTTATCGATAAGGGCATCGACGTGGAGAAGGTCAAGGAGAAGACCGTCATTTATTCAGGTCCTGCCAGGGAGGCCGTCAAGATCTTCCCCAAGAACATCAACGTCGCCGCCACCGTGGCCCTTTTAGGTATCGGTTTCGACAGGACCCAGGTCAAGATCGTCCTGGACCCGGAGGCCACCAGCAATTCACACGAACTTCACGTCGAAGGAAACTTTGGAACCTCGGTCGCACACACCTACAATGTGCCCTCGCCGGACAATCCCAAGACCTCCTACCTTGCGGTACTTTCGGCCATTTCCGCATTGAAGAGGATCTGCAGGAACGAATGGTTCGGTATCTGACGGACTCTGGAAATTCCCTCTCATTTCGAGAGGGAATCCTGGGTCTGGCACTTTTTGAAAAACTATTTACCCTCTTTGTTTATACAGGAGTTTATGGCGTTTTCAAGGACCGGAAGGTTAATGGAGAATGCAGGCGACCTCGATGCCGTTGTGATCGCCAACGATGGTGAACCATTTCTTGATTCGGCGTTCTGGTATGTCACCGAACAGAATTCAGGGGTCTTCGAGAGTTCATATGCGGTTGTAAGGAAGGACGGTTCCATGGATGTCATCGTGAACGTCCTTGAAGAGGAGACCGCTTGCAAAGGTAAGGGGGATGTCAAGGTCTACCATAGTAGGCAGGAACTGATCGAACTTTTCCAAGCAGCGTTGAAAGGTTGCGACAAAGTGGGGTTCAATATCCACTCCGCATCGTATGCTTCGGTGATGGGTATCAAAAAATTGACAGGGTACGAGTTCCAGATCGAAGACGCATCCGATGCACTTGCGAAGACCTATGCCATCAAGGATGCCAAAGAGATCGCGGCCACTCGCAAGGCCTGTGAGATATCCTCCACTGTGGCGAAAGAGCTCCCCGATTATCTTTCAGAAGGTGTTTCCGAAAGAGAAGTCGCTGCCAGGATGGACGCCCGTATGAGGGAGCTCGGAGGTACCGGAAACGCATTCGATACCATCGCCGCATTCGGTGCGAACGCATCCATGCCCCATTACATGCCCGGAGATTATCGTCTTCAGGAACATGATGTGGCATTGTTCGATTTTGGGACCAAGTTTGACCGTTACTGCTCTGATATGACACGTAGTGTGTTCCTCGGTGAACCGTCCGATGTCATGAGGCGTGCATATGAGGTGGTGCTTGAGGCACAGGAGGCAGGTATTGCCGAATACCGGGCCGGTGCCAAGGCCAATGCTGCCGATCTTGCCGCCAGGAAGGTCATCGATGATTCCGAATTCAAGGGAAAATTCATCCATTCGTTCGGACATGGTATCGGAATGGATGTTCACCAACCGATCCACATTTCTCCGCGCTCGGAACAGGTCCTTTCCGCAGGGAACATCGTGTCCGCAGAACCTGGGGTATATATTCCGGGTGTAGGCGGGATCCGTATCGAAGATACCATTCTTATCACAGAGAACGGCTGTGAGCGTTTGACAAGTTTCCCCCACGAGCTCACTATTGTTTAAGGGTCGCACTGTCCGGGGATCTCCCGGGCGGATCCCCGTTCTTTGACAGAACATTCTTTCGTGCGGATAAGTTAGTTTTATAAAGAATAACTAATACAGTTGCTTGAAACGATGTCAACTGAAGTTGTTATTGCATTGGCGATCTTCATCCTTTCATACTTTTTGATCGCTGTCAGAAAGATCAAAGGAAGGACCATACCTAGTTGGGTCGCCGCATGTCTTGGCGGTGCACTGATGCTTATTTTCGGAGTGGTATCGCTTCAGGGCGCTTTCAAATTCATCGATTTCTCCGTGTTGTACCTGCTGATCGGTATGATGCTGATGACCGCATCGCTTCAATATTGCGGGCTGTTCGAGATAACTGTGGACAAAATGATGGTGCACATCGAAGACCACAAGCAGTTCCTCACGGGAATAATGGTGGTCACTGCATTCCTTTCCGCCGTGACCCTCAACGATGCTGTGGTCTTGATATTGGCACCGATCGTCCTTCGTTGCTGTCAGAAACTCCACGCCGAACCTATGCCGTACATGGTCGGTGTGTTCATATCTTCCAACATCGGTTGTATGGCCACCATCACGGGAAGTCCCCACAATGCGTTGGTCGCAGCCCAGTCCAATCTGGGATTTTTAGAGTATTCACTTTGTGCTGTACCATTGACAGTCATTTGTTTGGCGATCTCGATCTGGATCCTACGTAAGCTCTGCAGATCCACTCTCCTTGAAGAAGATCACTCGGAAGATGATGAGGTGTTCGGTACCCAGTCCGTCGACCGTCCTCGCCTGTATGCGGTCTCCTGTGTCGCTATTGCGGCGGTGGTCATGTTCGCACTATCCGGATATCTAGGTATTGCGATCAGCACGATAGCTTTGGCCGCAGGAGTGATATCTCTGCTCATAACCATGACCGGCAAACCATCATCTGCATATTTCGTAGTCAGGCATGTCGAATGGACCATCCTTCTGTTCTTTATCGGATTGTTCGTCATCACCGCGGGCGTGGTGAACTCCGGCCTTATGGACGGGATCGCATCGGTGTTCGGATTCGGTGACGGTAAAGCACCTTCCGTGTGCGGCATGATGGCCTTCTCTGTGGTATTGTCCAATCTCGTTAGCAATGTTCCCGCCGTCATGTTGATCGGGCAGTTGCTTCCTATTGGCGACACCATATTGTGGATCGCTCTTGCAGTGTTCGCTTCGCTTGCCGGTAACCTCACGCTGATAGGTGCGGCCACGAACATCATCGTCACCAATTCCTGCGAGAGGCATTATGTCCACCTTAGTTTTGTCAAATATCTCAAGGTGGGGATCCCGATCACCCTCATTACCGTGGTCATAGGAACGGTCTATCTGACCGTGCTCGGATGCTTCTTCTGACTTAGGCATAACTGATAATTCTAATGCCGGGTAAGTAGACAATTGTACATTCATTCATCTTTTGTCGGAATTTATGGAATTTCGCTACGATGATGTGTTTTTATGCAAATTGTCGAAAAATATAGACACTTATCTAATGATTTGCTATCAACAATCTAAACGTCTAATGAACTTAACGGGACTTGAATCGTGCCGTAGTGTACAAATAAATAGTATGTTAACATTGCTTTGATTGTACAATTATTGTACAGGCGTAATGGCAATGGCAATAAAGAACGCATATCTTCAATCCGTCTTCGACGGACTCGTACAGCGCAACAAAGACCAGCCCGAATTCCTTCAGGCCGTTGAAGAGGTCCTTCAGTCCCTCGTCCCTGTCGTCGAGGCAAGGCCCGAACTCCAGAAGGCAGGCATCATCGAGAGGATCGTAGAGCCCGAGAGGACCGTTCTCTTCCGTGTCTCCTGGGTTGATGACGCAGGCAAGGTCCAGGTCAACCGTGGATACCGTGTTCAGTTCAACTCCGCGATCGGCCCCTACAAAGGCGGACTCAGGCTTCACCCCTCTGTCAACCTTTCCATCCTCAAATTCCTCGGATTCGAGCAGATCTTCAAGAACTCCCTCACCACCCTCCCCATAGGCGGAGGAAAAGGAGGATCCGACTTCGACCCCAAGGGCAAGTCCGACATGGAGATCATGCGCTTCTGTCAGTCCTTCATGACCGAGCTCGAGAAGCACATCGGCCCTGACACTGACGTCCCTGCAGGAGACATCGGAACCGGCGGAAGAGAGATCGGATTCATGTACGGTCAGTACAAGAGGCTCAGAAACGAGTTCACCGGAGTTCTCACCGGTAAGGCCATCCCCGCAGGCGGATCCCTTGCCAGGACCGAGGCGACTGGATACGGCCTCTGTTACTACACCAACGAAATGCTCAAGGCCGAAGGCAAATCCTTCGAGGGCAAGAAGGTCGTCATCTCCGGATCCGGAAACGTCGCCATCTACGCCTGCCAGAAGGCCACCCAGTACGGTGCCAAGGTCATCGCCATGTCCGATTCCAACGGATACATCGTCGATGAGAAAGGTATCGACTACAAGACCATCCAGATCATCAAAGAACAGAAGAGGGACAGGATCAAGACCTACCTCAACTACGTCAAGGATGCCAAATATTTCGAGGACAAGGACGGTTCCAAAGGGATCTGGACCGTTCCCTGCGACATCGCACTTCCCTGCGCTACGCAGAACGAGATCAGCGAAGACTCTGCCAAGATCCTCGTCAAGAACGGCTGTTTCGCAGTTGCTGAGGGAGCCAACATGCCCAGCACCCCTGGTGCCATCGAGGTCTACCAGAAGAACGGTGTTCTCTACGGTCCTGCAAAGGCCGCCAACGCCGGTGGTGTCGCGACCTCTGCACTCGAGATGTGCCAGAACTCCATGAGGTACTCCTGGACCTTCGAAGAGGTCGACGAGAAGCTCCACAACATCATGATCTCGATCTACAACAATTCCGTCGCCGCGGCCAAGAAATATAATATGGTCACTCCCGCCGGAAAGACCGACCTCATGGCCGGAGCCAACATCGCAGGATTCGAGAAAGTTGCCGATGCCATGCTCTGGCAGGGCATTTCCTACTGAGTTTCTTTTATCGGGGCTATGTCCCCGAAACCACTTCGGGCCTAGGCCCTCTTTTTATCTACGTAACGGTCTCATTGAAATCATACTGCCACATCCGATCTACTTTCAACTGATCGATTTTGAAACATTGAATGTGGTACAATACGCAGGGCGTATTTCTCTCGGTTGTTATCTAGCGCAGATCGCATTTTAGAGCAGATGATCTTGTTGATCATAGGCAGGGTTCTTCGAGAAGGACGGTGGCAGTTTTTGCTTTGAACGCGATGCCATATAGCAGGGTCTTTCCTTTCAGGCCCCTGC